>DASUKV010000206.1:0-23933 GCA_036278555.1 Terriglobia bacterium | reverse complement strand
TGAAACCTGGTACGACGCATTTGAGGTTCATGTTCACGCCCTTTTCCACCTTTGCCGCGCGTGCGTGCCCATCATGAAGAACAACAATGAAGGTGCGATCGTCGCTATTTCCTCGACGGCAGGACTTCGGGGATGCCTGGGCGCGTTCGCTTACGGCGTTGCTAAAGGAGCGCTACCCAACTTTGTCCGAACACTGGCGCGCGAGCTGGCCGACGACAGCATCAGGGTGAACTGCGTTTCGCCGGGTATTATCAGGACACGCTTCCAGAATCATCTGACACCCGAGCAGGTGCAGCATAACATCGACTGCCGCATTCCTTTGCATCGGGAAGGTACACCGGAAGATGTGGCTGAGGTCATTGCCTTGCTTGTGGCCAGCGACTACATCACGGGAGAAAATTTCGTCATCGACGGCGGGCAGACAATGCGCATCGCATGACGCTTGGCGGTTCGCCATTTTTTATCTTTAGCCGCTGCATAAGTCGAAGGGAGTCACCCTCATCGCAGGAATCCATCGCCGTACGGCAAGTCACTCTTCAGGACAAGTCGTTCATGATGATGGTTGAGGGATCTGATGGGCGGGAAACCCTATATCACGCGCCGCGAATTTATGGAGGAATCAGCGCTGGCGGCTGCGGCTGCGCTGATTCCCGGAACGGCACATCACGCCAAGGTGACGCCGGTTAACGCGAAGAGGGCAAAGGTTTCACTCGACGG
Organism: Terriglobia bacterium; assembly: GCA_036278555.1. Lineage (GTDB taxonomy): Bacteria > Acidobacteriota > Terriglobia > UBA7540 > UBA7540 > RH2-MAG17b. Next base: position 23,216 of record DASUKV010000206.1, on the reverse strand, counting down.
CACTTGGCGTTTCGCGCCCGTTGTGTCTGGAGAAGGCAGTCCGCCAGAGATGGGATGGGGGTATATCAAAGTGCCGGGCTCTTGGTCGAGCCATCGAAACAGGTCTTCTGACTTAGTGGCGCGCGGCAGCGGTCCGCAATGGGAACACTATGACGGGGGACGGTTGGCCAGCGCCTGGTACGAGCGCCAAGTGTCGATTCCACTCGAATGGCAGGGCCGCGTGGTCAGTCTGCGCTTCGATCGAGTGTGTACTGACGCGATTGTCTATGTCAATGGCACAGAATGCGGACGAGTGCCCTGGCCTTGGGGCTCTGTAGACATCACGCGTGCAGTGGCAGCGGGCAAAGCGGCGGATATCCGAGTGCTGGTGGCTGCCATCGCCGACTCAGGGATGGTAGGGCATTTTTGGCAGAATGCCTTCATGGCCGTCACTTATACGCCGGCAACGCTGGCGACCCGAGGCCTGACGGGCAGCGTCTGTCTGGAAGGCCGCTCATCTGAGGCGCACGCGAGCGACGTTTTTGTCCGCACCTCCACCCGAAAAAAGGAAATCGCTCTGGATGTGGAGCTTGCTGGCGTCAAGCGGGCGGGCCGGGTGCATTTTGTTGCGGACATACTCAACGAAAAGGGTGAGGTGGAGAAGAGCTTCACCGCGGACCCGGCGGTGGAAGCGAATTCAATGCAAACGATCACCACTTCTTGGCCCTGGGCACAGCCGCGGCTGTGGGACGTGGACCAGCCCAACCTTTACACGCTCCGGTTGACCGCGACGGGCGCAGGCTTGAATGACCAATATAACCAGGAATTCGGATTCCGGGAATTCTGGATTGAAGGCCGGCAATTCCACCTCAACGGCACCGTGGTCCGCCTTCGGCAGCCCAACTTTAACAATGGCCCACTCGGTTCGGTCGGGGACAATTTTTCGGAGTTCGGATCCTGGGCGCCGGATGCCCGCGGCAATGACTCGGACGCAGGGCCACAACTTGACCGCGCCGATCACAAAGGCTACCTCGCAGCGGTATATATCCTCGATGCCAATAAGTACGTGCGGGATCGGAGCGGAAATCTTGTCTGGAAACAGAACCAGAAACGTGCTCTGGAACGCGCCGCCGTCTGGATGCGTCACTACCGCAATCGTCCCTCTGTGGTGATGTGGATTGCGGGCAGGAACTTCTTCAACAACGCTGTCGATATGGATCCACGTCATGTGGGCCGCCGCGGCTGGGGTCTGAGCGACAAGCGCTGGCGGCAGCTCGTGGTTGAAGCCAAAGAAATGTTCACTGGCATCAGACAGCTAGACCCCACCCGAGCCTATTACAGCCACGAGGGAGCCTATACGGGTGATGTCCATTCGATGAACTGTTATCTGGATCTGCTGCCGCTCCAGGAGCGCGATGACTGGTTGAGCGCATGGGCCAAAGACGGTGAAATGCCGATTACCATGACCGAATTCGGCACTCCTATGGGCTGCACGTTCCGGCGCGGGCATGACGGTTTTGGCAGCAATATCCACAGCGAGCCCCTCCTAACCGAATACGTCGCTATCTATTTTGGCTCAGATGCCTATGAGTCGGAAGGGTCAAAGTACCGGGAGTGGCTTCAGAATCAGTTCCTTGGTGGAATGCGCTACAAAAGCTCCCAGGACGAGTTGGGTCAATTCCCTGACATGCACAAAATCCAGGACCTTTTCCGCCGGAGCACTTGGGAATGTTGGCGTACTGCGGAGCTGCCCGGCGGCCTGAAGACTTGGTCACATTTGCAGGACGAACTTAAGGAGATCAACTCCCCCACGTTGGCGTGGATTGCTGGCCAGCCAGGGGCGTACACCGCCAAGGACCACCACTTTCAATCCGGCCAGAAGTTCCAGAAACAGATCGTCCTTATCAATGACACGCGGCAGCCGCAGCATTTTGCAGGCGCCTTGACCGCCCGTGTCGGTGGCGAGCAAGTAAGCAAGGATGAACTGCACGGCGCCCTGGCGATTTCGGAAATCCGCAAAATACCGATCGAGATCGCTATTCCCCAGGTGGAGGCTGACCGCAAGTTGGATGGCCAAATCACTCTCACCGCAACGATCGGGGATGCGACGCACTTTGACACTTTTGCCTTTCGGGTCTTTGGCGAGGGCAAAACGGTTAACGCGAGCATCGCGACGGTCGATCCGGACGGGTTGACGGACAAGATGCTGAAGGACCTCGGTTACACGACCCGTGCCTGGCATGGCACTGGATCGCCGCTGGTGATCGTCGGACGCAATGGTTTGAAAGATGGACCCTCGGTGGCCGCTAAGCTGGAACCCTATGTGCGCGATGGGGGCCGCGTACTAGTCTTTTCACAAGACCCCGATTGGATGACTGAAGCCCTTGGGTGGCGGATATGCCCCAAGGTGAGTAGGTACGTTTTCCCCGTTCCTAATTCCCCAGTGACTCGGGGAATTGACACCGACGATCTGCGCGACTGGTCGGGCAGCAGCACGCTGATCGAAGCATACCCGCAATACGCCGGCGATTACCTCAGAGGGAACGAAGGAGGTCAGCCCTATGCCGGATGGCACTGGGGCAATCGCGGCGGGGTCAGTAGCGCGGCCGTCGAGAAACCCCACCGCAGCGGTTGGACGCCTCTGCTCGAATGCGAGTTCGACTTGGCATATACGCCGCTAATGCAACTGGACTACAAAAACGGGCAGGTTATGGTCTGCACGTTGGACTTGGAAGATCATGTGGCGTTGGACCCAGCGGCGCGGCTTATGGCCAAGCAAGTTATGGATTATGCCCTGCACGCTCCGCTGGCGCCGCGGGCGAGCAGGGTTGTGTATCTTGGCGGTGCGGAAGGCGCGCAGTGGCTGGACAAGGTTGGGGCGAGTTATCAGCGTTCCGACACGCTGGACACGAGCGCCGGACTCCTGCTCGTCAGTCCAGATGCGACTGTGAGTACAGCGGCACTCGATGCCTACCTGGAAAAAGGAGGGAAGGTATTCTTTTTGCCGCGCGCCAAGGCGGATGGGCCGCTGGGCGCCACACTGAAACGGGCTGCGGAACATTTCGCCGGGTCGCTATCGGTACCCGACTGGCCCGAGGCAAGGGGACTGAGCGCGTCGGATCTTCGCTGGCGCACCTACCTGGACAGCCCTCCTTTGATTCTGAGCGGCGGGACAGAAATCGGAGCCGACGGACTGCTTGCCCGCAAAGCAGTAGGAAAGGGCGTAGCGATCTTCTGCCAGATGGACCCGGACCGCTTCGGCGCAGATCAGAAGACTTATTTTCGCTACACCCGTTGGCGGTCCACCCGTGCGGTAGCCCAGCTCCTGGCCAATCTAGGCGTAAGCTTTCTGGTAGACGGCCAGATTTTTCATCCACGCGAACCCGTCAGTAATCCGGATCGCATGTGGGTAAGCCCGGACGGCAATCGGGCGGGCCATGATTGTACCCCGCCCATGCCAAGCCGCTTGTTGGAGATGTCTCCCACTGCAACGCCCGCGGGAACCAATCTCGGCTATTACTGCCCCGATTATCGCAACGATTTTCCGATGGGCGACAATCCCTACCGCTATTACCGCTGGTAGGCGGGCGTTTTAGCTAGGCCAAGGAGCTTCAGCAGTTACGCGCGTGGCGCTTCGAGAATCTAAAGCTGGTCGCGGTGATGATGGACGGCATCGAATTCGCCGGCCACGTGATGGTCGTGGCTCACAGGCCAACAACCGCCTGGCTTTTTCCCGAATGCGCTGACCGGAACGCGGCTTCGAGCAGTTCGACTACGGAAACGCCAAGCTCCGCCGGAGAGCGGTTCTCCACCTGTTTTCCCTGAATCAGATCAATAAACGCGTGCGGGGGTTCCACGCAGGAATATTCGCCAGGTTCATGGATGCCGGCCCGAAGCACACTCTCCCCATCATGACGGTACAACTCCAAGCGAGGGCGCTCGATATCGAGCAGCAGCATACCTTCCGAGCCGAAAATTCTGATATCAATCTGATAGGTGGATCGGGCAGGCATGGTGCCAGCGCCGCCCAGCATTCCCGTCGCACCGTTCTTGAATCGGCAACTGATGGCATCGGTGAGGTCGGCGCCCGTCTTCGAGGATGTCATGTAAGCAAATACCTCTTGCGGTTGAAGGCCGGTGATATAAAACAGCAGGGCCAACGCGTGCGTCAACTGTCCATTTGCAAATCCGCCACCTCCGGCAGGGTCACTCCACGTGCGAGGATCGGGCTTCACCGTATCCTTTTGCGAAAACCAGAACTCTTCGCCGCTGAACAAATCCCGCGTGGCGCTGCCCATATGACATTGCACGTGCTCGATCTTTCCGACTTTACCTTTCAAGATGAGGTCGCGGGCTTCGATTGCCAATGGCGTGTAGTTCCAGCCGTATGCGATCAAAAAATGACGTTTCCCGGAAGCGGTTAACGCGGCAAGCCGGCGCGCTTCTGCGGCGTGGAGCACCATCGGCTTTTCACAAAACACGTGGACGCCGCGTCCCAGCGCAGCGGACGCATGATCGTAATGGCAAGGGTGTGGAGAACTGATAACGACCCCGTCCAGATTGTCACGTGCGAGTAGTTCACGGTAATCCTCGGTCGCGAATCCAATGCCAAAATCTTTCTGGATTTTGAGTAACCCGTCCCGTCCCAATCCGCACACAGAAGCAATTTTCACGTCTTTTCGCGATTGAAGCACCGGAATGTGATTCTTTAGCGCCCACCAGCCGGTTCCGATGATTCCGATGTGAACGCCGTCTTTTCCAGTTTGTTCCATAGAATTCCTCACGCTTCCAGGTCACCGGCCCCCGGTGTCAAAATCAGCTCTGCCACCCTTCACTTCTTAGTCAATGAATCGAGCCGTGCAACTCAGCGTAAGGCCGAATGGCTGCCCGTATAGGGCGCCAGGAGGTCGCGGTTCAATTCAACGCCGAAGCCAGGCTTTGAAGGATCCAGTCTAACTTTTCCGTTGACGGGCACCGGCTCACCTTTTAATGCCGTGAAGGTCGGACGCACTTCCGTTCCGTCGCCGACGCTGAGGTATTCGGCAAAGGGTGAGTTCGTGTTGGACATCACGAAGTGATAGTTATAGACGCCCGAGCAATGGGGCACGACCGGCATGTCGTACGGTTTTGCCATGGCTGCAATACGGCGTGCCGCTGTCAGTCCGCCACACCATTGCAACTCCGGCTGAATGATATCCGTCGCCTGGTTCGTAATGATGGAATGGAAGGCCTTGTAATGGAACTCAAGATTACCGGTCGCCAGTTGAATCGGAGCAATGCGCTCCCGCAAATAGCGGTTCTGAGTGGTGGCCCAGCCATTTTGGAGCGGATCTTCGAACCATTTCACATCGTAGTCGCGAACGCGCGCAGCAAGCCGGGAAGCAAACTCAACGTCCCAGGAGAGATAGCAATCAACCATGATCTCCATGCTGTCGCCGATCTCCGCACGCAGCTTGGCGATGAGACGTTCCATTTTTACGACGCCCTCCCGCCCGGATTCAACGCCCCACGGCGCCGCGATTTTCAAGCCGATAAAGCCCCGGTTTTTCCAGTGGCTGGCACAATCCGGGTGAGTCGTTACATAGCAAGGAATCTCATCCTTCGTCTGGCCGCCCGCGAGCTTGTAAACGGGTTGCTTCAGGGCTTTGCCCGCCAAGTCCCATAGGGCCAGATCGACGCCCGACATTGCCATGCCAACCACTCCGCCCAGGCCGTAAGGCAGGGTCGCACGATTCATCTGATCCCAGACCAACTCGATGTTGAGCGGATCCTGCCCGATCAGAAACCTTCGAAAATGCTGATCGATGACAGCACAGGCGAAAGGACCACCCCCGTAATTAGCGGCGAATCCGGTGGTTCCCTCGTCGGTTTCAATCTCGATCACGTAGGGGTCTTGCCCCGGTCCCATCCAAAGGGTGCGGATTCGCTGATATTCTGGGTATATCGACATGGGGCAGGAGATCAAGGAGTTCACGGCCCAGCCGCCTCCCCAATACTGAGACTCACCGTATGAGGCGCCGCGTTCGCCCGTGTCGCCGGAACGCAACGTGTAAAGCTTCACGCCTGTAATTTTCACGTGTTCCTCCTCTCTGGCAAATTATCGAAGATCGCCGCGATATCCGGCAGACCTCACATTTCAACTGGAGGGTTACCGGCCCCAGAAGCCCCAAAGGCAATGGGTTACCACCCCGGATCGTGTACCAGCAACCCTTCGGCCTTCGGCATTGTTTACGGCCGCCGGCGACAATCCAGCACCGTCTGAATGGTTGGCACAATCTTCACCGGGCCCATCAGGCCGTTCAAATCAATGTTTTGGAGCAACGGGAACCGCTCGCCGACGTCGGAGGCGTTCGCCGCAGTATTTGTGACGACAATTTTGAGAGCGTTCTCGCCGGCGCGCACAAAGGGAGTGATATCGAACTGGTACGGCTCCCAGATTCGGGTCCCAACGAACTTGCCATTGACCCAGACGTCCGCAACCACGCCCACCTTTCCGCAGTCCAGGATGACCCGTTTCTCTTTACCCAGGAAAGTGGACGGCAGATTGAATTTTTCTTCATACGAAGCCGCTCCCGAATAGAATCTCAACCCCGTTTTTGTCCAATTATCCAGCCGAAATGACCGGGCGCCCGAGAGAAAAAAGAGCGGAGCGGTCAGGTGATCATCTCCGGGAATCTCCAGCGCCAGCACGTTCCCTGTGTTTTGCAAATGAGCGAAATTCCACGTTTCGCCTTGGGCCGCTAATGGATGCCCGTTCAGGAATACCTTTGAGCCTTCGGGCAGTTCCACTTTCTTCATTCCCAAGGTTCCGGGAGGCACCGCCACGCGATACCATCGCGATCCAGCACTCTTCAGCCGGGTTTCCTGAGCGGCCGGGAGGGTCTTGGTGGGTGACGCGACCAAGTCCGGCATGACGGTTCCGTCGGGATTAGACAGGCGAAACATGAACCTCAGGTTGCCCGCAATTTTCACCAGGACCGTGTTCCATCCCGCGTGAAGCGTGCAGTCAGCTTTCAAACCCCAATATTCGCGCATGTCCATGTAATAGAGGTTCGTAAAGCGAGAGATCACCTGTGTGTCATTAATCCACACCTTGACGTTGCGGGCCGTCACGCGAACCTGGGCGTGCCGCTCGGCCGGCGAATAGACATACGTCAAGGCGTAAACGACCGGGCCCGAAGAGGGATGGAATCCGGTGGCATGATGTTGAGCGATGGCCTCAGGAATGGCGTTGTCAAGCCGCACGTAGTAACTCGGGGAATCGTAAAGCTGCCACCTGGCCGTCACCACCGTCGGACCATATTGCCAGTAATCCCAGTTGAAGTTGCCTTTTTTAAACCCCGTTACCTTGTAAATGGCCTGAAGGTCCTGGTGTTTTTCCGGCAGGTAAACCGTATCGAAGCCTCGGTCCCAGAAATCAGGGAAGGGGCCTACAACATACCAGCGGCGGATCGTAAAATTTTCGGGCGACAGCCACTGTGGCTTCCAATCCGAAGCAGGGAAGTCCGGCCTGGCCCAGCTCATCTCTTCCCCGTTTCGTTTGGGGTTAAACCGCGTCTTGGCGTAGAAGACCGGGACCTCCGGATTCTGCGGGCGAAAACGCCAAGAGCCATCCAGCAAAATCGGCGCGGGCAACTGACCCGTGAGATGAAACTCGCCGTTGTAATCACCCAGCTTTGATTTCAGCTCGATTCGATAATCTCGTCCCGCCACGGGTGTCGTAGCCCGCACGCGAATATCCTTGGAGCCGCTTGACAAAATAGCAAGATTCTTAAAATCCGAATGGGCCAGCGTTGCTTGCTGCCCGGCCTGAGCGGTTTTCCTGAATACCACGTAAAAGGCATCCCACGGGCCGAACGACAGGCTGACCACCGTACCGGAAGCAGTCTCGTAATAAAAAAGAGGACTTTGATGGCCGGTGAGAGCATCCCACCGTTCTGGAATTCCCCTCTTCGCAAAACGCACTGTTATCCGTCGTGGCTCGTGAGAATCATTGACGACCCAATAAAAATCCTGGCCCAATTTCTGCCGATGCAGCGCATAAAAGTGCCTGCGATGACCGTTCAGAACCTCCACGTCCCGTGGGATGGCGCGGCTTAATAATTGAACCAGCAAGGCGACGTTGCTTCTTACGAAATAAGCCTTCCCGCCATGGGAATTCGAGTGGACCGTGTACTCTGAAACCAAACTACCGGCGCCAAAAACACGATCTGCCGTCCGCTCGATTTCAGGGTCATCCTTGCCATGCTCCGCCGAATTGGTAGGAAGGCGGTGCATAGCAAAAACAATGCCTCCGGCGTCATAGAACTGCTCGACCTTCTTCATCACCGCCAGAGGCAAAGTCGGCACCGGCGGCAGCACCAAGGCACGAAACGTCTGTTTCCCTAAAACGAGCGTCGGTCCGCTCACCTTGGCTTGCTCGAGATAATGTGAATCCATGGCGTCCGCGTCGATTTGATGAGCTGCCAACTGGCGGATGATATCGGCGTAATACCGGTCGATTGCATCAACGTAATTTTTCCACGGGCGGTCTTGAGCCATTTGCCGGCGATCAAAGACCGGCGCCATGCCCGCCCAGACGGACTCCGTCGGATCGAAGAGGGCGACGGAAACCACGTGCCGGCCTCCGGAATTCATATAGCTGATTCTTCGGATATAGTCGGCATAAAAATGGAAATACTTCCACCACGGCTGCTGATAGAACCAACTGGGATAGTAGGTAATCTTTTGCGGGTCATAGTCAAAGGCGTGGGGAATAAACAGATTGAGCTCCCAGGCCGCAAACGCATTGGCATCCACCCGCGCCTTTTCTGGAGATAAATAGGAGCTTCCGCCGAGGAGAGCCGAAGTTTCAATGGCATAACGAGTCCCCTTAAAATCAGCCACGGAGCGAGACTCAATATAGTCACGAGGATCTCGCCCGCGGTCGAAAAGCCCGTCCGTCTCAGGGAAAGAAGCATGCCGCATCACTTCCATCAAGCTGCCCTGGTGTTCAGTGGATTGAAGCGGATCTTCCCACAGTGAACTGGCGTGTCCGACGCCTCGGTGCTCGCACCATTGGGTAATCAGCCCGGCGTTGTTTTCCGCATAAAGCGCGGTGATCGTATCCATGTAGTCGCAGCGGACCTTCTCGCTCATGGATCCGGCTTCATAGACCAGCAAAGGGAGGTACTTCCTCAGGTCGTAGCCATGACGCTTTTGAAAAGTTGCGAAGAGCTTCGGAGTCCAGGCTATTCCATAGCCGTAAGAACCTTCGCCGTCAGAAACAATGAACTTGATCGTCTTTCCAAAATAAGAAGAGAATCGCTTGTAATATTGGTCGTAGACGAGACGGATGAACGCTTGCATTGCATCGCCACTCAACACGTCCACGTACTGGCCCGTCGAAGTGCTGTAGGCAAGATAAAAGACCATCACTCTCCACCGTCCCTGGCCGGGAGGCGTCCACGAAAACGAGTTGTCCTGAATCGAGGAGGAAACATCCCGAATGGAGTTTGGGTCGAGGTCGGGCTGATCCAGTGGCACCGCGCCATAAGTCCGGGCTGTGAAGTAATCCTGGCCGGGTTCCGATTCTTCATCGTGCCAGCGGGACGCAATGGCAATTCTCAGACCTGATTTCGGAAGGCTTTTGATGTGGATTGGTTTGCCACCCCAGCCATCCTTTTCGACATAGGCCAGGCTTCGCATTCGAAAGTCGGGATTCTCTTTGACGGTTCGGCTTTGAAGATACTTCAAGTCCTGCATCCAGATGTCGCGCGCCGCCCCGTTGGGCCACTCAAACTCATCGTCGAAATTGAGTGTGAAATGCTTTTTTCTGGCCTCCGCTAGCGCCACGCCCATCGCGTGAAACCACGCTTCGGATAAGTAGGGGGTTTCCAGCCCCATAAAAGGAAACATGATGGCGGAGTAGACTTTCTGGGAAACCATCTCGTCAATCTGATGCCTCAGCTCATCGTCATTGAGCTTTCCATTCCACCACCAGTAGGGCGCGATGCTGTACTGACGGGGCGGGTTCGAAAATTCTAAATACAACTTGTTGTCTGGCTTGCTTTGAGTTCCCTGCCCGGTCTGGAGAGCCACGGCCCGACGTGACACAAAACCAACCACTGCAAGCGCAACCAGGATCATTCCCATCGCTAGCTTTGCATGGGAGTGCAGAGACGAAACCTTTATTTTGTTCTTCATTTGCGTCCTTCAGTAAAGAGCGGGCGGCCTGAGGTAAACCGTTTTTCGACTCTCCGTAACTTGGCAGGCGCGAGGGGCAGCCTCCAGTCACAAGCGGTGCTTCATCTTCGCGGCCACTCGCATTACGACGGGCCCGATTAAACCAGATTCCAGCAGCGGTGAGTTCCTGGTAAAGGGATTCCGGTTCGTCCGGGTATAGCGCTTCTCCTCCGGCAGCCGCAGGTCGCCAATCAGCCGGTTCGGCCACAGATTCGTCACTTTCACTTCGAGCCGATTCTTGCCCGGCTTCACCGCACTGGAGATTTCTGCCCGGAAGGGCGGCTTCCAAAGCACACCCAACTCTCTGCCGTTTAGCTTCACACTCGCCAATTCTTTTACCCGGCCGAGATCCAGATACAAAACACGGGTTGGGGAAACCGCTTCCGCGGGAACCTCAAACTCTTTCACGTAGGTTGCGGTGCCTGAAAAGTATTTCACGCCGTCGTTCGGGTGCTCCGTCCAGGAAATCAGTTTGTTAAATGTGATTCTTTCCGGCGCTCCCCAATGGGGCGGAAAATGTACTTCCCAGGGGCCCTCGATTTGCTCAGGCCCAGGCACTGGAGGGATGTCGACTGCCACGATACTGCCGCCGGATGCTCGAAATTGGTATTTCCCCGAAACCGCTGTGGTCACGAGTATTTCGTCTTCTTTCGTAGCCTCAACTTCTATACCGCGAAATCGTTCACCCAGTCCGTTTGCAAATCGCGGGAATTCCTTCCCTTCCCGGCTTATTGTGACGATGGGTTTTCCTGTCGCTGCCTTGCGGAAAACCACGAAGACAGATCCGCAAGGATCGAAGCGCAGAGGCACGACGGTTCGCCCGTCTCGATGCTCGTAGACCCGGCATGTTGAAACGTAGCCCGTATCCGGGCGCCACAACTCAGGCACTTTGCCACTCACTCTGAAGGTACATTCCGCCTCTTCAAAGCGCGCCTGCTGGTTGGAAACGAAGTATATCTCAGCCTCGCCATCTCTCCGGTGAATAAAATCAAGACGGGTATCACTTCTAAGGCTGGTGTATTCAAAATCCGGAGTGACACCGATGGAGGAGAGGATTTCACTCATCGGCTTCCCCCAAATTACTTTGCCTTTACCGAAGGATTGTTCCTTGATTGTCTTACCATCACACGCGCCCCACACCTGGGCGGCGAGTTGTCGAACTTCTTCATCACACGCAGGGTAGCCTGAGAGGCTTGGTGATCTTGCCGGCTTAGGTCCTACGACGATCCCACCCGCCTCAACAAGCTTCTTGATAAGGTGCAGCACACGGGGCGTCATCTGACGTACCGGCGGCAAGGTTAGGAGGCGATAGCTCATGCCATGAGGCAATGTCAATCGCCCGTCCACAACGGACATTTGAGAGAGCACTTCCAAATTGCACCCATCGAAATCGTAGCCGGAAGGTGGCAGCGTGGGTGAGAGGCCGGAACGCGTTAGAGCCTTCTCGGTGGACGTGGAGGCATCCTCTCTTTCAGAAAGCGCGGACGGATTCTTGACAGGCCGAAAAAGCACGTTCGGGACAGATTCACCAGTAAATACACAGACGTCGGCCACAAATTGTCCCTGCTGCAGGAGAGACTGGCACCGCGATAGATATTGAATCCACGCGGCACCCGGCTTCCACCACGTTTGCGTTCGCTCGAAACTGGTGCCGACCTTTACGCTGCCGTTGGCCCAGGCCAGCCCTGGCTTCCGGTCCAGCCAAGGCTGGAGCAGGTAACGATGGAATGTGAGGTGGTTAATTCCGGCGCAAAACGCCTTGTCACCCTTCGCCTTGAGCGAAAATGGATGCGACTTCCATTCACCGCTGGAGGGCCATGTCTGCGTCATACAGGTAAACGTTTCGCTGCCCACGAGCTGCCTGCCGTAAATATGTGCTGTGCTGGCGGCCAGTTTGCAGTCCGGGCGAGGTAGAGCCTCCCCCATCCAAACCTCACCCATCGGAATATCTCCTTTACTGAGATAATTGATGGGATCGTACATGAATTGCCCCCGGCCTCCGGCTTCCTGAGAGAATTTTAATCCGCGCGCATTGCAGTCCTTCCACAGTGCTTGCCAGTAATATTCCGCAATCAGATCCGCAAGTGTCCGCCTCATATCCCAGAGGAACCGCTCGGAAACTTCCGTGTTATCCACAATCCGTCCACCGGCCAAAACAGGAAGATATGGCAGGATTTCATAGCCCCGGCGCTTTTGAAACTCCTTTCGAAATTCTTCGGTCCAGTTCTGGCATTCCGATTCCCAGCTATCGTTGTGGGCGAAGGTTAAGGCCTTGGCGCCATCGGGTTTTACCTCCATGATCAGCTTTCCTAACAACGCGCGGAATTGTGCTTGTACGCCTGTGGGGCTTAACTTATTGCAATCCGGACCTCTCCCCTCGATGGTCGAAGCCCGGTTGAGCTGGCCGGTGGGTGTGTAACCGATGTGGAGGATCGTCCAGGCTCCCGGCGGAGCCGTCCAATGTAGGCGGCCCGTTGCGTCCATCCGTTCGCTCAGATCGATCACTTCCTGGCGTGGAATGAAAGCTTTCTCTGGCAGAGCTGCGCTGACATTCTGTTTTCTAGCCGCAAAAAAGGGGATACCCGATCCGTATTCGCGGATGTCACTGAATCCACCCTTAAACTCCCAGAAACTAATCCGCGAACCTCCCAGCAAACGGGCGCTGAAGCGTTGGCTGCTCGAGTTTCCCAAGTTGGCGCCGGGCATCAGCAGCCGGTAGAAACGGACGCGAGCTTCCCGGAATCCAACCGTAATTGAAGAATATGCGGACGTAGGATACCGCCAGCCCGTTTCGAAACGGCGCACAGTGCGGAATCCCTTGCCATTATCGGAGATTTGCAATTCGCAGGTTGCGGGTCTGTCCTGCTTGCCCGCTGCTGAAAGCACGATCGCGCGGGCAGCGAAGGCCTCCGCAAAGTCAAGTTGGAGGTAAGGCGGGTTGGCCACGCCCGTGCTGATCCTGGGAGTAAGATCGGCCGAGTCGTTTTCATCTCCAGCGGGCCTGGGAAATGCCAACACGCGGATGTCATGATATAAATTCCACGTTGCCGGGGGTTGAGGAAGAAGGGCAGAAACCTCGCGTGGCCCCTGGATGTGTGTTTCCGTCCAGACGATCTTTTGCATGGCATTTTGCGGCGTGATGGAAGGGCCGCCGCAATTCCAGCCATCATCATTGTTCATGTCAATCGTAAGTCCCAGACGCCGGGCTTCAGCGACTGCGTGGTGGAACATTCCCTGCCACTCAGGGGTCATGAAGCGCACGGGACCCGGTTGATCGAAGCCGAGATTCATGATCAAGGCTCCGCCGATCCCGACGGCTTTCATCGCTTCCAGGTCAGCCGTGATTCCTTCCTGTGTAATGTTCCCGTTCATCCACATCCAGTAGACCCACGGTTTTGCCGAGTGCAGCGGAACCGGAAAACCCGTGGCGAGACCGGATTCGTTCGCGTTGAGAATTCTCAGCCGTTGAGCCGCACGGCCACGTCCCAACCCACATACCCACAGACCGCCCAAGACGGACTTCATTAACTCCCGGCGGTTGAAAACCAGATAAGCCATCGATCACAGTGCCTTTCGGGATAATTCCACCGCATTTTCCGGCAGACCTTGCGCGTGCCGCTTAACCGGCGCCCACGCGCCGCTTCAGCACAGAAAAATGCGTCAGAAGAAAAGCTTCAGCCCGAATTGAATCTCACGCGCTGGAATCAACAAGCCGTGGATTCTTCCGAAGGTTCCCGGAACGAGACTGCCGCTGGGTGAATCGAATTGGGGATGATTCCAGGTGTTGAAGAACTCGGCGCGGAACTGCGCGGAAACACGTTCGCTGAACTGAATTTGTTTCATCAGTCCCATGTCCCAATTGTTAACTCCGGGCACTTCGATCTGGTTGCGGCCGGAGTTGCCCTCGATGTGGAGACCCTGAGCGCAGGGCGTAGCTGAAGGACAGCCAGGATATACAAAAGAATCGATATTGAGCCAATTGTTGAGCGTGCGGTTGCTGGGGTAAGCCGGACCTACTTTGTTGGGAACAGCGGTGGTGAAGGGCCCGATGTTCATCCAATTGCCAGGAAGAGTGACGGTCATAAATTGGCCCATGGCGAACGTGGTGATCCCCGTCACTTCCCATCCGCTAAAGAGTTTGTCCGCCACACCTGACATATTCGCGAAGAAGCGCCGGCCTCTTCCAAATGGCAATTCATAGACGTAGCTGAAGACAGCGCGTTGAGGAACGTTCCAGGTGCATTGGCCATAGTTGTAAACGTTGGTATCCTGTCCGGCATACGATTGTTCACCCTCGTAGCTGGTGAGGTTAAGGCAATGGCTGTAGGTATACGAGCCCAGAAAATAGAGTCCGGCAGACGTTCGCTTCTCCAACCGTGCTGCGAGGGCATTGTAAGTGGAAAAGCCGCCATCATCCTCCAGAAGGATTCCGCTAAAATTGGGCCAAGGCTCTCGTTGGACGAGAGGGATGGTTCCGGTCGGATCGAACGGGGCCGCATCAAGGTTGCGGCGCATGGTCAGGTGGTTTCCCCGGTTGCCCACATAGCCAATATCGGCCATCCAGTTTCTGCCGAACATGTGTTGGACATCATAGTTCCATTCCAGCACGTAGGGGGTTCGAGCGTGGTCATAGCGGCTGAACGGCAAGGCCGTGGTTGAAGCGCCGCTGAGCGGCGGAAAGAGGTTTTGCAGGGAAAGAGTGGGAGTCACGGGGTCTGAGGTGAGGGTCTGAGCGGAGTAATACCTGGGAGCATTCACCATGAACTGCATCGTGTTCCAGGATTCTGTAGCGTAAAACACACCGAAGGCGCCGCGGATGACCGTGCCATGAGAAAAGGCCGGTGAATACGCGAAACCAAGCCGCGGTGCTACGTTTTTATAATCGGGATCGACGATTCCATTGCGAACGTCCCCAAGATCGGAGTATTGCAACTGGCCGATCGCGGGGTTAAACCACGCCGTCCGGTTCTTAGTATCGTAAGGGGGGTTGGCATATTCATACCGGATCCCCATGTTCAGTGTGAGGTTGGAAAGTGCCCGCCAGTCATCTTGAACGTAGCCGGCGTAATAGGTACTGCGCAGATGCTGTGCGGAATTGCCTACGGCGGTGCCAGCAGTGTCCGGGATCCCGAGGAGCATCTCAGAAAGAGGTGAGCCCGAAAACTGTCCGGTGAAGCGAAAGCTTGGAACGCCAGAGAAATCGGTGATTTCGAAGAAGCGTTCTCGCATGATGTCCATCCCCGTCTTCAGGTTATGGCCACCGTGAGCGATGCTGAGGTTATCCACCCATTGAAAGTCCTGATCGATCGAACCGATTGACTCGCTGGGTGAGCCAATGGTTGTGAAGCCAGACATGACGGCGTTCGGCACTCCGAAATCAAATGAATTGGTTGACGTATTGGTCAGGCCAAACACAGTGGCCGCATAGTTGGGTCCGAGCGCTCCCTGTGAAACCAGGAAAGTGGTGCCGCGATTGTATCCAAAGCGGGCTTCATTCACGATGGTCGGAGAAAAGATGTGGCTTTCTGTGAGCGAAACAATCTGGCTTCTCATGGGAAACGATTTTCCCGCAAGAGGCATCACTGATTGAATGATGTGAGGCACATCATGAAAAGAATAGCTTCCGTACAACTGGTCTTTAGCGCCCAGCGTGTCATCCAGCCGGATAGTTGCATCGTTGAAGTCATTGCGAGTATCGGGTGTGGCCGCGTAGTTAAAAAGCGGGGTCGTCGGCGAATTAACGGCGCTAGGAATATTGGGTGAGGGGGAAAACGCCTGCCATTCCTGAGCGCGCGGATCCAGGAGGTTGGAGGGAATTACGTTTCCAGGAAATGCCTGTCCGCTGAAGGGATTCACGATGTCGATGCAACGCGCGGAACCTGGGTTCGACTGGCAGAATGCTGAATTCGTGGGGAAAATTCCTGTGCCGGCTGAATTGTCGGCCAAGTCACCCTTCCACTGAGCAGGACTCATGACTAATGCCTGTCCCGCCGCGCCCGTCCGCGAGCGGAATCCCTCATAGCTCAGGAAGAAGAACGTCTTGTCGTGACGAATGGGACCTCCCAAGGTTGCACCAAAATCGTTCTGAGCATAGTGCGGGATCGCCAGCCCCTCAGAATTGAAGAAGAAATCGTTCGCATCCAAAGCGCTGTTGCGAACGAATTCAAAAGCATCGCCATGAAACTGGTTGGTCCCGGACTTAAGCGTCATATTCACGATTGCTGAAGAACGGCCATATTCGGCCGAAAACGCGTCGGTTTGCATCCTGAATTCCTGAAGCGCGTCGACTGAGGGATGCAGGTCTTCGCTGCCGAAACGCGCGTTCCGTGTTTCAATACCATCGAGCAAATAGCTGATGTTTGCCTCGTCCATTCCAGCGACGCTCGTCGAGCCATTCCCGCTGCTCATCCCTGTCCAATTAGCGACGACCGAGTTGCCACCCAAAATCGGGGAAACCGTGGGGGCTAGGACCGTGAGCTGCATGAAGTTTCGTCCATTCAGGGGTAGCTCCACAATGGGCCGTTGCTGGATGACCATGCCCGCGGAGGAGGTCTGAGTTTCAAGAAGCTGCACGCCGCCTGCACTGACATTGACTGTCTGCGTGACGGCGCCCACGCGAAGCACCGCATCCACCCGCGGCCGCTGGCCCAGTAGCAGGTCAATATTCGAGATCGTCGTGGACTTAAATCCCGCTTTGGAGACCGTGATGCTATAGTAGGCGGGCTTCAACTGCGCAAAAAGATAATTGCCGCCATTGTCCGTGACGGTGATGAACTGGACGCCTGTAGCCATTTGAGTAAGAACCACCTTGACGTCTGGCACCACGGCGTCGCTGGCATCTCGCACGGTGCCGAGGATATCGCTTGTGATAGCCTGAGGAAAGGCGGGCCTTGCCTTACACAAGAGGAGGCAAATCACGGCTACGAGAACCGGTATGTGCGTTCGTAAACGGCTCACAAAACACCTCCAAGGAGATTTAATACGCCCCAACGGCTGCGTGGATTACTAGCAGGTAGAACATTCCGTCCAGGTAATAGCCGGAAAATCAAATCGCTTGCTAATCGCCCACGCTGGCGACGGACTGGGTAGCGGGCTTGTGGCAAGGCCACTTTGCCTCCATCCCTGAAGCCATTTATCTGCATCGGGTAAGCCGGCAAACCTGGCGGCACCCAAGTCTGCCCTCCCGATCCGCTTCATGCGGCGAAGGGGTACAAAATCTTCTACGCGCTTCGAAAATCGATGTCAATAAAAAAATAGTTTTACACAGTAAAAATAACAAGGGCAGCGCTTGCTGAGAGCCAGTTTCCAATTGTCGAACAACTCGGATGCATGGTAGCTTGAGAATCTCCGAGACACTTTGCGCTGTAACACGCTAGAGTCTTCGCCACGGGCGCTATCACGATGAGCGAGAATCCCGAGTCCGAATCGAAGAGGCCTCCTCGGTATTACATCGAGGTGCTCGGGAAGGCCCTCGATGTGATGAACGTGATGAAGCAACAAGCGGGCGAATTAAGGCTTAGTGAGATTGCTGACGCTGCGCACCTCGATAAGGCCACGGCTTTCCGCGTGCTTTACACGCTGGAAAAGCGCGGTTACGTGTTTCGCAGTCTTCAAACCAAAAAGTTCAAGCTCCTGCTGGGCTACCGAATTTATCGAGTGGGCTATGCCCAGCTTTCCTCTGAGGATCCTTTTGTCCATTCTGTCACCCAAGGACTCATCGAGGAAGCGAAGAGATGGCGCGTGGAACTCATCGTGATGGACAATCGCGCGGACCCCGCGACGGCGGTCAAGAACGCTCAAGCGATGATCGAACAGAAAGTCGATTTTGCGATTGAATATCAACCTCATTACCGCGTTGCCCCCCTCCTGGCAGAGATGTTTGCCCAGGCTCGTATTCCCACCATGGCCATTGACATTCCACAGCCCGGCGCCATTTTTTTCGGAGCGAATAATTACACGGCGGGGTTAATGGGCGGACAAGCTCTGGGTCATTTCGCACGGAAGAGATGGCACGGGCGGGTGGACAGGATCATTCTGCTCGAGTTGACGCAAGCAGGCAGGACTCCCCAGTCGCGTATTCTTGGCACTCTCCGCGGTATTCAAAGCGCGCTTCCCGCGGCTGACCATAGAGGCGTCATACACCGTGATACAAAAGGGACTGAGGCGGGAGGATACCAAGTCACCCTCAAGGCCCTGCGGTCAGCACGGCCTCGCGAGCACGTCCTGATTGCGGCGGTAAACGATGCTGCCGCCTTAGGAGCCTTGCGCGCCATCCACGAGTTGGGCCGGGACCGTGCGACGGCGATCATAGGACACGGATTCGGTCCTGACCCGCGCTTGCGCGTCGAAATTCGGCGGCGCGATAGCGCCCTCATCGGCTCGGTGGCCTATTTCCCAGATCAATACGGATCCAAAATCCTGCCTATCATATTACGCTGGCTCAATCAGGAGCAGATTCCTCCCACCAATCACACCGATCACGCCCTGGTGAGTAAAGAAAACATCCGTCAATTCCGCCCCGGGCGTGAAGATGGGAAACAACGTTGAAGAGCCGCTGCGGCAGGGGTCAATGTGAGTGTTCTTCCTTGCCTGCTGGCATTGGCAATGCCGCCAGGCGAGGGAAAATGCCTCCCGCGGACGCGCTGCATACAGTCCATATCGCCGGGACGCCGAAGCCAGCGGTAGGAGCCCCGAGCGATGAGGTGATGGCCACGCTCGGCTTGAATGCGAATGAACGGGGGAGAAACACGGATTCACAATGATCGCCCGGACCTGCAAGCCCAAAGCCGCCGCGAAGACCGCCAGCCATCACGCTCCCGGGGACCGGAACGGTAGCCGACTGATGCAGCCGGCCGACGTCCATCGCCGTAGCGACGCTTCGAAATGAAATTGATTCTACGTCTGCTGATGCGGCTGAATAGTGTGTTGACGGCAAAGATACAACTCATCGAGTTTGCCGCTGACGCTGTTTCGTGGATTTCGATATTCTAGCGCGCAAGGACGTCTCTTCACGCGCCTCGTAATTGGAATGAACGCCAGCCACGTCAACCACTGGCGTCGAGGATGGACGTTCCAGCCTCGCTTCATAGGCTTCAAGGTTGTCAATTTCCTGCCTGCGAAACACCTCGACCACATCTCGAAAGACTTGCTTCGCTACTTGAGGGTCTCGCTTTTTAAGGGCCGTCAGCAGAGCCTCATGCTCATCATGGTCTTTTTGAAAATCAAATGAATCCCCTGAGAGAAGCCGGATCATATATGAGCCAAACAAGGGCGGGCAAACAGCGCTCAAAGCCCGCTCGAGGGATCGATTGCCGGAGAGCCTCCAAATCAGCTCATGAAATTTCAAGTCAGTTTTCAAAAGTAGAACAAAATCCCGCCGCGTACTTGCCTTCCGCATCTGGCTGATCATTTCTGCTAATTGGCTGAAATCCTTGGCTGTCATTCGCGGCTGTGCGAGCGAAGCGGCGAGCGGCTCAAGCTCCAGGCGCACGACGTAGATATCCTCCATGTCCTGGACCGTGAGCTTCGTCACGAACGTGCCGCGGCGATCCCGCTTCGAAACCAAGCCTTGGTGTTCAAGCTGCTGCAAAGCTTCACGAAGAGTGCTCTGCGCCACACCCAATGCCTTAGCTAGCGCTCCTTCAATGATCCGTTCGCCCGGCTTAAGCTCCCCGTGCAATATTGCATCGAAGAGATGGCCGGAAAGCTGCCCTCGCAAGTTGGAGCGCTTGATTGACTTGATCATATCTCCTCAACTTTTTAGCCCAGGCTGATTCTGAAGGGCGTCCTGCTTTCCTTCTGTCTCGCCTCCAGGCGAGTCTTTGGGCGGCGCTTCACGGGAGAGCAAGAGGGCGGCAACTAGCGCCAGAACAATTCCAAGGACTTCTACTCGGGTCACCCTCTCATGTAGAAACAGCAGGGCGAGTAGGATCGTAACCAAAGGATAAAGATAGCATAAGGGAACCACAATCGACGCCTTCCCGCCGGACTCCAGGGCCTTGAAGCTAGTCATCGCGCCCAGGCCGTTTAAAGCTCCTCCGATGACAGCCAGCCAGAACACGTGCGCCTTCATGTGCCAATCCAGCGGAACCATCAGGAGGATGATGAGAGCTATTGGGATGAAAGCCACGACGAACCATAGGAATGAAAGCTCGGTTGAAATGGCGTTGGTCGATAATTTCTGGGTCACTCCGGTGATCCCCCAAAAGATCAACGTCACGATAGCGAAGAGTAGCCACAGAGGAAGATGCATAAGTTCGCCTCCAGATCTAAAGGCTGAGCAGATAAATAGCAATCAACGCGACGACCAGGCCGGCAATCTGGCTGGTGCTGATCCTCTCCCGAAGAATTAAAAATGCAAGGATCACGGTCGCTAAAGGGGAGAGTGAAGTCATAGGAACGACGACCGCAGCGCTCCCGCCCATCGTCAGAGAGGTGAAGAAGAGGATGTTGCCGGTTCCTCCCAATATTCCGGTAATAAACGCATAAAAGATGCCTCGATGGCGCTGTGTGCCGCCTGCAAGTCGCGGTGAGCGGATGACCAAAACCAGCAAGGGAATAAGTCCGATCGTAAATAGGACCTGGTTCATGTAAGCGTTGATGTGGTTCGAGACCGCTTTGGACGTGGCCCCCCAAATACCCCACAAGAGGATGGTGAGGAGCGAGTAGACAAGCCAAGGAGGAATTCGCTTTTTCATCGGCTCACATCATGATGGGTGCAGGCACAGCCCGCGTTAGGTAGCCGGTTCAGTTAGGGAGTGATGCATTGATGCGCGCCAGCTCTCCATTTACCTTCTCATCCTGAGGACGCAACTGGTGAGCGCGTGATAAGGCGCTGCGCGCCGCTTCATCCTTTTTCAGTTGACAGAGCGACAAGCCGTATACTTCCAATGCCTCAAAGAAGTAAGGACGACCCTGCACGGCAACCTGCGAGGAGTGGGCAGCCTCAGAATATTTCTTCATCTGATAATAGGTATAAGCCAGATCGTAATTAATTTCAGGAGACTGCGAGTCGAGCGTCTGGGCCTTTTGAAAAGCCCGCAGTGCGTGGTTGTAATCGGCGAATTTTCCGAAAAGCATCCCCACTGCGACAAGGTTGTCAATATCGGTAGTCTGCAGGACTGAGCCGCAGCGACTCCACGCCGCTTGTACCTCTCCCCGCTGAAGCTCCTGCTGGCATGTCGTGAGGTCCTGCTTACCCTGGGCAAAGTATTGGTTCAGGCGATTGGACTCATCAAATTCATGCCTCGCTTGCTTCTTTCGGCCAAGTTCCAAATAAGTGCGACCCAGAAGGTAATGCGCGCGAAAGTCGCGCGGATTGAAGGCGATCTCCTGGCAAAGGAACTTGGCCGCCTGCTTGGGGTCCCGCTTCTTGAGAAATGCGGAGCCGAGGTAGTAGAGCTCATCGTGCAGCGGCTGGCGCCTTTGAATAGATTCGAGCCGCTGGATCGCCGAATCGAGCTTCCCTTCGCGCAGATCAAGTCGTCCCAGGTAGTAAGCGACCCAGCGCCTTTTGTAGCCTGTTGAAACGAGTTGCTCAAATTGCTTCCGTGCTTCCTCAGATTCCCGCGCTTCGAAGTGCGCTATTGCCAGATGATATCGCGCGTCGACGAGATGAGGATCACTCTCTAAAGCCAGGCTAAATTCGGTGGCCGCTTCGCTGTACTTCTGTTCGCCGAAGAGTGCTAGTCCGCTGCCCAAATGAGCCATGGCTTGGTCAGAAGAGGCCGCAAAAACCCCACAGGCCGCGATGAGGAAAATCGTGGCCATGAACAAAACGATGTGGCGCGTCCATTTCAGATAAGGTTCCGTTTCTGCGCCCGGCGCCCCAGAATCGTCAATCCTTGCACGGTCTGCGTCATAACCCGTCACCCACTGCGCAGACGGCGGGCAGGGGGCAGTGTAAAATCGGGAATGCGGGCCGCGAATGCTTTTTGAAAGTGAAAAAGTGCGAACCTTAACGACGCCCTCAGACACGCTTCGCGCACCTGCCTGCATTTCCGATTCGCAGGGACATCTTTGATGGACAGACGAAAATTTCTCGGTCTGGCTGCTGTGGCCTGTACCCAAGCATCGTTTGCGAATGTGATCAGACCGACAGGTCAGACTCTCAGGGAAACTGCGCATCCCGCCAGCGCGCGCTTCGAAGACGCTACCCGTGATGCCAGATTGAATTTTACCAACGTCTTCGGTGCCGTCTCGGATAAACGCTACCTTCTCGAGACAACCGGGTGCGGCCTCGCCTGGATCGACTACAATGGTGACGGAAACCCGGACCTCTTCCTGGTCAACGGGACCACCATCGAAGGATTTCCCTCCGCGGGCGCTCCAACCAACCGGCTCTTCCGCAATCAGGGGGACGGAACATTCGTAGATGTAACCACCCAGGCCCGGCTGGTCCACACTGGTTGGGGCCAAGGCGTTTGTGTGGGCGATTACAACAACGATGGTTGGGATGACATCTTCGTGAGTTGCTACGGAAAAAACCTGCTTTATCGCAACAATGGCGACGGGACGTTCACGGAGGTGGCTGAAAAGGCCGGTGTGGCCGGCGACCCGTGGCGATGGAATACGGGCTGCGCTTTCGTTGACTATGACCGCGACGGCCACCTTGACCTGTTTGTGGCGAACTACGTGGATCTGGGGAAGGATTTCCAATTGCTTCCGCAGCCCGGCGCTGGCCAGTTCTGCCAGTACAAAGGAATTCCGATGGCGTGTGGACCACGGGGACTTAAAACCGCCAGGAATTTTCTTTACCACAATAACGGTGATGGCACGTTCACGGAGGTCAGCAAGGAAGCCGGAATCATTTTGTTGCCAGACGAGCATTATGCCCTCGGAGTTCTTACTCTCGATTACGATAATGATGGCTGGCCGGATATTTATGTCGCTTGCGATTCCACCGCCAGCATCTTGTACCATAACAACCACAATGGCACTTTTACGGACATGGCGTTCGTGGCCGGCGCCGCGTACAGCGGTGACGGCGAAGCGCAGGCCGGGATGGGGGTCGC
>DASUKV010000205.1:0-2907 GCA_036278555.1 Terriglobia bacterium | reverse complement strand
GATTTGGTACGGTTTCCGGTAAAACTGCTGGTTCCGTTTGCTCTGCTCGTAGCGCTCCTGGCAGGCTGGGGCATCGACGCTCTTCGCGATTCGGCGACGGATTGGCGCAAGAAGCGGCGAAGTCTTCTGATCCCGATCGAGTGTCTGCTGGGGATCACGGTTGTTGTGTGGATTTCGGCTTTCATCGCGCCGGGGTGGATTGAGCGCGCCGCCGGACCTCTGCTCGCCGCGAGCAACCGGGTTTACATCAATTCCGCCAAAAAGGAGCTTACGCCGACTGAAATTGCCGCGGGTGTTCAATTGCTTTTGACGATCGTGAAGGTATACCTGCCGGGGCTCGCGGGGTTACTGCTAGGAGTCTTCGTTTGGTTCCGGATGCTGGACGCTAAGAAGCGGCAGGCTTGGCGAGCGCTTCCGGCCGTCGCTGCTTTTGGCATCCTTCGTCTGGCATTTGTAAACTATCCGGTCAATCCCACTGTCCCGAAGGCTTTTTACTCCTACCCGCCTCCGGTATTGAAGAATTTTGCGCCTTCGGCGATGCCCTATCGCGTCTGCAACATTAACCGGCAGAAACTCTCCAGCCGCAGCAAGCCCACCCCCCAGGCGTTTCTTAATTTCGACTCGCTGCCTGTGATCGCGCGCCTCTCTCTTCTGGCCCAGAATGATTTCCGGTCGCGTCTGGTGCTCGCGCGAGGCTCCATGCTGGCCGGAACCGAAAGCGTCGTGAATAGCGATATTGACCTTTCTTTTCCGGTTGACCTATTCCACTTCTGGATTTTTGATGGAACGCAAATGCCGGATATGTCGCGGGCGGATTGTCTCCTCGGCCGCACCAATGTGAAATACGAAATCTCCGATCACTCTCAGAACAACCCCACACTCAAAGAAATAGCCACCATTTTCAACGGCTCCGCGCGCCCGAGCTTCCTCTATTTGAATCTCTGCGCTGCGCCACGGGCTTATGCCGCCAGCGGCGCCCTCTATTCTGCCAGCCCGCTCGAAACACTCACCCGGCTTTCCGCTCCGCAATTCGATATCTATCAGCAGGTGATTCTGACGGCCCAGAGAGGCGCCGCGAGCGCGAATCCTCCGGCAGCGGCAGAAGCGCCGGCCGGAACCGTAAAGCTGGTGCAAAATCAACCGAATACCGTCGTGCTGAAGGCAGAGATGAGACGTCCCGGTTATGTGGTCTTATTGGATCGCTACTCTCCGGATTGGCAGGCAAAAATTGACGGGCGTGCGGCATCCGTGCTGCGTGCAAACCTGATGTTTCGGGCAGTGCGGGTAAAGAGGGGAAAGCATGTGATTCGCTTCACGTATCATCAGCAGGGCCTCGAGGCAGGGCTGTTCCTTAGCCTGTTAACGCTGCTCGTCCTGATCGGGGCACATTGGTGGAATGGCAGCGGCGGCCTCTGGCCGGCGATTTTTAAGGAATAGAGACCGGCGGTGAGGACGCCGCCGCTACAGCCCACTTTCATGACATCAAAGTCAGGCAAAATCTAACCAAAACGTCATGATGGGCGCTTAGCTCTGGACCTGAAATTCGCAGATTTCGCGGCAGTCAGCGCAATAATATTGGCCATCTTCGCAGAGGCGCACACTGTAAGTGGAATGGCAAAGGACGCAATAGCGGTCGCATTGGCACTCGGCCTCAGAGAAGCCGCACGCGATGCATTGGAATGCGCTCGAGATCATGGCTCATCGCTCCTGGCGCGACGGAAGTGTTCGTCGCCACGATTTGGTTGTCATATCCACTTGTTGAATTGACTAGAGCCTGTTGCAAAACTGGGATCACTCGATGTAGCGGCGACTTTACGTCGCCACTCGCCTGTCCTTCGAACGGTAGGATGGCGGCATAAAGCCGCCGCTACGAGTTTTGCAACAGGCTCTACACAGTAGTCCAGACCGGGACGGAACGCAACCGGATTAAACATCAAGCGCCCGCCCCGGTGGGTCTAGCCTCCTTGACCCCTCAACTTTCCATATGCTACGTTGACTCTTAGGAAAATCTGCCGGGAATTCGGCTTTCGCAAGTGTTTCCGGACGGTCTGTTCATCTGATCCGCTTCCGCCACAGGGGTCTCCGCTTGGCGATATTACCGGAAATTACATTCAAACAGACGGCGCTCCATGCCACGCATTGTGCCGCAGGCGCGCGAATGGTCGAGTTCGGCGGGTGGGAGATGCCGGTGGAATATTCCGGCATCGTGGATGAACACCTGGCGGTGCGCAGCCGCGCCGGGCTCTTCGACGTGAGCCATATGGGTGAAATTGAGGTCCGCGGCCCGCGCGCTTGCGACTTGCTGCAGCATCTCACCTCAAACGACGTCTCGCGCCTTCTGATTGATCAGGCCCAATACTCCGCGCTCATGTATCCGCAAGGCAGCGCCGTGGATGATTGTGTCGTCCATCGCCTGGGTGAGGAACATTTCTTCATCTGCGTGAACGCGGCGAATACTGACAAGGACTTCGAATACATTCTCAAGAACAGCCCTTACGGCGATCCTTCAGAGGTCCGGGTTGCAAACGTCTCCGCGGCCTATTCCCAGCTCGCCCTGCAGGGGCCCGCTTCAGCCTCCATCTTGAGTAAAGTGACGGACGCGAAGCTTCAAGAGCTTAAGTACTATTGGTGCCGCCCCGCGAAGTGCTGCGGCGTGGAAGGACTTCTCGCGCGAACCGGCTACACCGGAGAAGACGGGTTCGAGTTCTATTTTCCGTCTGCTCGGTCCGAAACGGTCTGGGACAGCCTGCTTGAAGCGGGCCGCCTTGAAGGGCTGATTCCCGCCGGGCTGGGGGCGCGCAACACACTGCGGCTCGAAGCTGCTTACCCGCTTTACGGGCACGAGCTGGACGCCGGAACAACCCTGCTCGAAGCAAATCTAGGGTGGATTTCAAAACTCGGCAAAGG
>DASUKV010000204.1:0-4834 GCA_036278555.1 Terriglobia bacterium | reverse complement strand
AGCGCCGGCCGGATGACCTCTTCCAAATGCTGATGCCGCGCGGCATACATCAACGCCAACTCCGCGAGCGGAGTAAGCTTCTGATTTTTCGATGCGAGCAGGATGCGGCGGATTTGCTCTCCGGCGCGCGTGCCGCCCGGTTCGCGCGTAACTCGCAGTTTCAGTCCGCGCCGGCGTAGCCGGTTGGCCAGCAGCCGAAGCTGGGTGCTCTTCCCCGTGCCGTCCATCCCTTCAAACGTGATGAAAACGCCGCGTTTTTTCAAATGACCGGGATCCTCATGGGTGCGGACTTTAGTTTATCGGGAACCGGCGATGCTGGGCAAGATCGTCACGGCTGTGGGGACCGGCCTCCCCGCCGGCCGTTATCAACGAGAGAGGGTGGATAACGTGCGGCGTAGTCGTTCCTCGTAAGAGATCGGCTCTTTGTAACGGAGTTCATTCCCGACGCCGCTTGTATCGTAAGCAATGCTCTGCTCAAACCCGAAGCGTATCTGGCGCACTGCGAGGCAGGTTTGGGGAATCGCTGGTGCATAGGTATGACGCTGTTTCAATCATGCCGTGATAAAATTCACCGAGGTGGAACAGCGATGGCGGATTCTACGTTGATGCCGGAGTCACGAAATTATCAGCCTCTCTTCACCGTCGGCCACTCCAACTTGGATTTCTCAGCATTCGTAAAGCTTCTGACAGATTGGTCTGTCAACCTGCTCATCGACGTGCGCAGCCAGCCGCGGAGCGGCCGATTCCCGCAGTTCAGCCAACCGGGCTTTGAGAAGATGATGGAGAACGCGGGAATGCGTTATCTTTTTTTGGGTGATGAGTTGGGGGGCCGCCCGGATGACCCGGACGCTTACCGTTCAGATGGCGTTGTTGACTACCGTGCGCGGCGGAAGTCCTACGCCTTCCAATCTGGCATCGAACGA
Source organism: Terriglobia bacterium (assembly GCA_036278555.1). Classification (GTDB taxonomy): domain Bacteria; phylum Acidobacteriota; class Terriglobia; order UBA7540; family UBA7540; genus RH2-MAG17b. The sequence continues at coordinate 3,911 of DASUKV010000204.1, read as the reverse complement.
GTTTTGAGCGAGCTTGATCGCGCCCCATGCGCTCTGCTATGTGCGGAAGAAGACCCGCTGGAATGCCACAGATTTCTCATGATTTGCCCGGAGCTGGTCCAAATGGGGATTCAGCCCATCCATATTCGGAAGGGTTCACGCATCGAACGCCAAGAAGACGCTGAAAACCGGCTGCTGGGCGCCCATGGCTTCGGCGGCGTCGCGGCTTCCACGCTGTTTCCACAGGCTCGCACCGATGCTCTGGAGGAAGCTTACGAATTGCAGGCAAGCAAGTTTGCCTACCGTGTCAGCCCGCTTGCGGTTGAGCGCTGGTAGCTGACTTATGAACTCCACACTGTTTACCATAGGCTTCACCCAAAAGACTGCTGAACAGTTTTTTGGACTCTTGCAAGATGCTGGGGTTCGAAGAGTCATTGATATCCGCGAGAATCGGGGCGGCCAGCTCTCGGGGTTTGCAAAGTATCCGGACATCGCTTTCTTTCTCGATCGTTTACTGGGGATCGAATACGTCCACGAACCGCTCCTGGCTCCAAGTCCGGAGATCCGCAAGGCCTACAAGACGACGCGAGATTGGCAACAGTATGAGGCATCCTTTCTCGCGCTCATGCGACAACGAGATATTCCTGAGAGTGTAGATCTGGCAAAATTCGAAGGGCCCGTTGCGCTCCTTTGCTCCGAACCCGGTCCCGAAAAATGCCACCGCCGGCTGGTCGCTGAGATACTCGCCAATTACGCAGGCAAGCTTGGACATCAATTTGATGTAAAACACCTCGTGATCGCCAAGCCTAAGCGCACGGGGACAACAAAGGTCAAGCGGCGTGCCGGAACTGATCCTCTCTGACATCACGGTGATGGGGCAAGGCTATTGTGTTATCGGGCTGGAGTGCCTCGGCCTGGACCGGTTTCGCTCAGTTCGTCCTATGCCGCCGTTCGGGTATGCCTGGCGGGACCCGTTTCCGCACAAGCGCGGTGATTGTATCCGGTTCACTTCCGCGCGCGGTACCATCTCGGCGCCCCACGTTGAAGACCAGCATTGCTTGGGCCTGGAATCGACGGGCCGCTCGCTGAAGGAAACTGAACTCGTCGACGCTCTTACGAAAGCAGAGGTGGCTCTTGACGTTGACGGCCTCTTTGGCTGCGAACCTCGCGCCAGTACGAGAGGCGGCAAGGCTGTTTGGGTTATGCCTGCGGGAGCATGCCGTTCAATTTGCGGGTGCGTGCTTCACAATATATGGTTTCGGATATTCGCCGAGCCGAATAATTTCTCGCTCCGCGCTCGATTGTCCGTTGGCCGAAACGAGCGCTTGGAGAGCGTTCCAGTGGTCGATCGTGACTGGCGACAGTTTTTAGCTCGCCTGATTGAGAGGAAGGGCGGACTGCCCCACCTCGATGAAGCCGAACACCTTTTGAACCACGCCATTCGCCGAAAGCTTCTGTCCTCTTCTCAACGCTTCGTAAGGATTGGACTTCCCAGACCAGGTGGCGACGGACAGTGTTGGCTGATGCTGGATTCTCTATTTCCCCAGCCCAGTGAGTCCTGGCTGGAACTCCTTTAGCGATCCCCTAGGCGAAAGGATTGCGATGGCATACCGTTGGGATGAGACTAAAGCTCTTGAATTAGTGCGCGCGTCTGTTTCGCGAGAGCTTCCAACTAATACGCCGATACCGGGAGACGAAGAAGATCTGGTCAAGGCTGGACTAATCGATTCGATGGGATGGGTCGCAATCCTCTCTGCCCTTGAAGATACCGCCAGACTCACCAACTTTGCCGCCGTTTGGCCCGAGGATAGACCGCAAAGCATTCGCGCACTTGTTGAAACTCTTCGAGGAGCCGGTCGTAGGGACGCCGAAGAGACTGAAGAGCACGGAGAATCGCCAAGTCCCGAGAGCGCGGATGCGGCCGTTGCATTCACCGGTTGGGGATTTGCACTTGGATCGCTTCGGGTCAGTGCTGAGGAAGTTGACCGGGAATGTGGGTTGGCAACTCACACCTTGCGCGACGCTGCGGGGATAGAATCGGTTTGCAGAGCGGCCGGAACAGAAGATGAGCTCACGCTGGCTGGAAGCGCAGCAGAGGCTGCCCTGAATATGGCTGGGGTAGCTCCTGACGCTGTCGATTTTGTGGTGGCCACCTCCGCCACGTTCCTGGCCTTCCCCTCTCTCTCAGCGAGCCTGCACTCCCGATTGCTCTTGCCGGAATCCTGCGGCGCGATCGATGTCGGCGGAGCCTGTGTGGGTCTGGTTCACGCACTGGCTATCGCCAAGGGTCTCCTGCATGGTTCGCAGCGTGGGGTCTCCCTCGTTGTGGCCTCGGAAGTCCACAGCCGCCGTCTGTGCTCGTCCAGTGTGCCGGGCGCGTTTCGGGGATTGTTCGGGGATGGCGCGTGCGCTTTTGTGCTGACGCGCAGGGAATCAGGATCTGCAAACAGCTTCATGGCCCTCGGAGACTTCGTTTGGGGCTGCTCAGGATCACTTGCTTTGTCGCTGCGGCTATCGTTGGCGGACACCGGCGGATTTGATGTGAAATTTAGGGGCGAGCAGTTGGCGGCCGCGGCAGTTTCGGCCATCGATCGTATTTTGAGTCGCCTCGAAAACTTGAGCGGCAGAACACGGTCTGAAGTAGCTTGCTTCGCCCTCCATGAGCCCAATCCTCGTATCATTGGGATCCTCGCCGAAAGAGCAGGAATCTCACTGTCGCGGATCCCATTCATCTCTCGAACTTGTGGAAACCTTGGTTCGGCTACCTGTGGCGTTAGCTTGTGCACCGCGCTGACGAGGGTGCTGACGAATCCGGGAAGTGAACGTCCCCTGATCTTCGTGGCTGCGGTTGGCCCCGGTCTGCTATGGGGCGGGACTTACCTTCAACCGGCCTCTAGCACGGTCCGTCAGGAAAGCCGCCGCGAAAACACGGAAGGGGACTCAGCAGACGGTGCCGCGGGACGGAGTTGAACCGCCGACGCCAGCCTTTTCAGGGCTGCGCTCTACCACCTGAGCTACCGCGGCATCGAGCTATCATTGTGGGGTTGAAACGGGATTGGTGTCAAGAAAGGCGGAATCCGCCTTGCGGCACCTTTCCGGGCCATAGCGGCGCGGAAACAAAAGTCCTGTTTGGGTTCCTCACCCGGCCTCCGTCCACCCTCTCCCACGGGGAGAGGGCTGGAGGAGTAGCGATCGCGGCTTCGTTTCGGAGGGCCTGCGGCGAAGCTTTACCGCAACGGCTCGTCTACTTCTTCGAGCCATTCAGGACGTCTAAGGACTTCCCGGGGCCGCGAGCCGTCCGGTGCGCTGATGATGCCGTCCCGCTCCATCAGGTCCAGGAGGCGTGCCGCCCGGCCATAGCCCAGGCGCAGGCGGCGCTGAAGCAGGGAAGTAGAAGCTTTGCCGGATTCCACGACGATCCGCACAGCGTCCTGCCACACGTCGTCGAGTTCCTCGGGAATCCCTTCTTCCTCATCCAGATCGTCGCCCGACTCGCGGAGCGGCCGCAGGAATTCGTCGTTATATTGCGGAACGGATTGGGATTTCCACCAATCCACCACCTTGTTGATTTCCTTCTCCGTGACGTACGGGCCGTGCAGCCGGAGCAGGCGCGAGGTGGCGGGCGGCATAAAAAGCATATCGCCACGGCCGAGCAGGGCTTCGGCGCCGTTTGAGTCGAGGATCGTGCGTGAATCCACCTTCGAGGCTACATGGAAGGAAATGCGCGAAGGAAGGTTCGCCTTGATGAGTCCGGTGATGACGTCCACCGACGGGCGCTGCGTGGCAAGAATCAAGTGAATGCCGACGGCGCGCGCCATTTGGGCGAGGCGAGTGATGGATTCCTCAACGTTTTGCGGCTCGACCATCATAAGGTCTGCCAGTTCGTCGATCACAATCACGAGATAAGGAAGCGGGCTTTCCTGCGCGCCCTC
>DASUKV010000203.1:0-10363 GCA_036278555.1 Terriglobia bacterium | reverse complement strand
CGTCCCACGGCGGATGATCCAGTGAAGGAGACCGCGCGCACGCCAGGGTGGCTCACCAGAAAAGCGCCCGTGCTGGGGCCACTGCCGGTGATGAAATTCACGACTCCGGCCGGGACGCCCGCCCGTTCCAGAATTTCGACGAGACTCAGCATGGACAGCGGCGCTTCCGGCGAGGGTTTCATCACCACCGTATTCCCGCAGATGAGCGCCGGCATCGACTTCCAGGCGGGGATGGCGAGTGGAAAATTCCAGGGCGTAATCAGAGCGCAGACGCCCACCGGCGTTCGCTGGGTCATGCAGAATTTGTCGGGCAGCTCCGACGGGGTTGTCTGGCCAAACTGGCGGCGGCCTTCGCCCGCCATATAAAACGTCATGTCGATGGCTTCCTGCACGTCGCCGCGCGCTTCGGTAAGCACCTTGCCCATTTCGCGGGTCATTTGCCGGGCGAGTTCTTCTTTGCGTTCGCTCAAAATCTGTGCGGCGCGATAGAGGATTTCCCCGCGTTTGGGCGCGGGAGTCAGCCGCCAGGAGCGGTACGCCGCAAGCGCCGCTGCGACCGCCTCCTCGACATCTTTTTCGTTCGAGTCCTGGAAGACGCCCGGGATATCGCGCCGGTCAGCCGGGTTGACGTCTTCGAATGTCCGCCCGCTGCTCGATTCAATCCAACGGCCGCCGATGTAGTTTTTGTAAATTTTAGGTTTCGCCATGATTGTTCCCGTTTGCTTTTCCTGATCCGTGTTTTGCCGACGCATCCGGCAAAGGGCGCGGCAAGCAGCGCCCCTACGATCTTCAGGTCCGAAAGGCTATCCTCGATTTCCAGCCCTCGCCCTCTGGGAGAGGGTGGCCGAAGGCCGGGTGAGGGCATCTTTCCGGTAGCAGGGTAGCGCGGAGTTGTCTTTTAACTCCGCGGCTTTTGTCATTAACTGTTCGCAAAGGCCGCAGACTTAAACAACAAGTCTGCGCTACTTCGCTGCCTTCTGCCTTCCGCCTTCCGCAATCCTTTTTTACGCAGCAAGCAGCGCTGCTACTGGGGCCGGGAGGTTGTTCCATAAAACGCGTTCTTCCCTGTGCGCAGATCTTTGCCGAAAAAGAATTCAACTGCTGCCCCGCCAAGCACCTGAATTTTCAACTCGAGGCCGGTATCCACCAGCCAACGCCGCGACCCGAAATCTCCTGAAGGATCGCTGATTTTGCCGGAGTCGAGAAACGGCCCCAGCTTGATGTTGAAGAAGCCGTTGTGGTAAACGCTTTTGTAATCGTCCCAATTAAAGAGAACGTAATTGCGCCCGAGGGGCGCGCTGCCTTTCCGGCCATCCGCCGTGCCGACGTGGGCGCGCAGCCAGAGGTCGTTGTCGCGTTCGAGGCCGAGCACGAACAGGTCGTCGAAAGGAATATCGCCCCAGGATTTGCCCGCCCGGGCCTCCACCGTCATAGCGTAATCGTCACCTTGAGCTTTGGGAAACCACCGCGCGAGAAGGCCGCCCTCCGTCTGAGCAAATGCATTTGCGCCGCGCGCGTAGAACTTACCCACCTGAAGCTGCCCGGTTGACTGAATCGTGAGCCGTCTGTCGGGAAAGTCGAGCAACTGGAAGTTCGCGCCGGACCGCGATTCAAAGGCGAAGCCGTTGCGGAAAAAAGACGCTGCGGAAGGGTCGCTCCATTCAGCGCGCCGGAACGTTCGCCCCGAAAAATTGAAGCCCGTGTTCCATTGGAAACGGCCGCTGACGATTGACTCAAGCTCCGCCCCGGCTTCTACCTTTTCGAGCTGCAGATCATTTACTGCCTGCGAAGATCCGAAGAAGGTATTCGAAACGTTCCAGTTTTCCCTCCGGCCATCAGCATAAATCCGGTAACGCCATTGGGCGCTTTCCTCAACCGGACTGTCAAAGGATGCGAATACCCGCTCCTTTTGCGGGTCCCATCGCACGAGCGAAGTGAAGTTCATCGCTGCGTGGTGAATGTTGAAAAACTCAGGATAGGCCGTATCGTAGGGAACGCCGCGAAGCAGGGAGATAAGTCCCTGAAGCGTCGAATTGCCCCACCCGTTGCGCTCGCTCGAAATGAAGCGAGCGTCAAACTGGCCGTTGATGAGCGGCTGGAGTTCGAAACGGGGATTGGGAAATATTCCCAGTCCCCGGAGCCGCGCTTGCGTTTGCGCGAGGGCGCTGCGCTCGAGGAGGCTTTCGGATGAAAAATCAAAAGCGTGGTTCAAAAGCACCGGATCGACCTGGGGCAGGGGTTCGAAATCGATGCTCTGGATGAAAGGCATTTTGATGAGATTCCAGTATTTGAGGGCGGCGTCGAGATTGTCCTCAAGGTCGTAGATGGTGGCGAGAAAATTAATCGCATAGCCGTCGTGCGGGTCCAGCCGGAGCACTTGCTTGAGGTTGGCCTTCGCTTCGGAATAGTCTTTCTTGAGAAAAGCAAGACCGGCAAGCTCGGTTGGAAATCGCTTATCATGGGGCGCTTTCTGGAGGCCGCGCTCGAAAGCCTGCCGGGCTTCGGCCCAGCGCTTCAGCTTCGCCAGCGCCATACCGCGATAGTAATCAATGGAAACCGGGTCGCCGGGGCGAGGAATTGTAAGCTGCGCCACGTCTGTCCAACGTCCTTTCTGGTAAAGCTCCTCGATCCGCCGAAGACGGGTATGATCTCGATTGGCGTTGTTTCCGCTGCCAGATTGGTCCGCAGGGTGTGCGCCGGCAGCAGCCGTCCGGGGCGCATTAGGAGCAGGCGGAGATTGGGGGAATGCCGGTGTCAGGAAGAAGAGCGCGAGGACGGCGGATGAGAGAATCACTCTTACGACCGCGGCACGGCAAGAAGTGTCCAATCATGTTCAGCGCGCCAGCTTTTCTCAAATTTTTGACGGCGGATCATCTCAAGCTTTCGTCCGGCGGGATCATTCACTAGGACCACGCCGCGGTTGGAATCAAGCCCCGTCACAACGACGTAGTGCAGCGTGGAACCCACACTCCCTTCACGAAGGCAGACGATCAGGGGCCGCCCTTTTCGAAGATTCTCCCGCAGGGTGTTCCAGTCGCCGCGAAAAACAAATACACGAAGCCCCTGCTGCCGTAGATAGCGTTCCATATCGCGGGCAAAGATGCCGTGCGCCTTAGGAGAATAAAGCGCGTGCTGGATCGCCTCGACGTCTGGAACGCGCCGTTTGAACCCGGGGTCCTGGCGCGCCCAGTATTCGAGGATCATGGAAATGCAGGCAGCCCCGCACCCTTCCTTCGGCTGCTTCACGTAAGGCACGTTGAGCCACAGACCGGGGATTGCCGCTGCCGCGCATGCGAAAGCCAGGCACAACGCCACGGCGGTGTGCCTGGCAGTTAGCCGGCCCATCGGTCAGGCCTTGATGGCCAGGATGACAATCACGACGATCGCGGCGGCAATGATGATGGTGAGCTGTTCGGTTGTGAGCGCGCCGGCCGCGAAGTTGTTTTGAATGTGATCGGTTCTCTGGGCAAGCTGGGCGAGATCCTGATCATTTAACGTGGGGACCGCCTGCTCGACTTGTTTGAGATTAAGGCCGCTTTTCTCAGCGACCTTCTGGACGGGTTTTGAGGAAAGGAAGTTTTCCACCTTGTTAATATTCGTTTGTCGTCTAGAAGCTGAGTTCACGATGGCTTGATGCAAATTGGGCGTTGGAACCACGTGATCTTGGGCAGGCAAAGCGAGGCTTGAGAAAACCAGGACGAGGAAGCAAATGAAAACGACTGCGGTCAGGCTTCTAAGATTACGCAACATCGGAGCCTCCTAACGGATTTTATTAGAAAAATATAATTCAATTATAGTCGACGCAGGTGGAAGGCACAAGCAACGCTCGCCGGAAGACGAGCGGCGAGGCGCTTGGTGCAGCGGTGCGGGGCAGGTATCCTGCTGAAAAGCCGTGCCTTCGCGGAGACCGTAGGCCGCTACGCCTCAAAAATTAGAATGACGACGAGGGCCGTGGCGATGGCGATCACGATATAGGTCAATTGCTGGTTGGTCAGAGCTCCGGCGGCAAAATCGTTTTGAAGCTTGGTGGTACGCCGCGCAAGCTGGGCTAACTCCTGGTCGCTCAAAGAGGGAATCGCCTGCTGTACTTGCTGGAGACTGATTCCCGTCCCCTTTAGACTTTTCTCGACAGGTACAGCGCGAAAAAAGCGTTCTACTTGCGCCAGGTTGTTGGCGCGGGCGGAGGCGGATTTCACCATGGCGTGATGCAGGTCGCTGCGGGATACGACGTGATCCTGGGCTGAAAACGCGGGAAAAGCAAAAATCATCGTAAGAGAGAGTGCGAGCAGGGGTAAAGCAACGGTCGTGGGTTTACGCAACATCGAGCCTCCAGAGTTGTACTAAACCCGCCCATTATGAAGGAAAACCGCCGCGCCGCGCAAGCGCTGAAACCGAAATGTGAAGTATAGTGGAAAGGTCGAGGTGCCCGAGGATGACAAAGAAAATTGTAGCGGTGGTGGACGACTTGATTTTTGTTTCGAAGATTCAACAGACCGCGACCTTGGTGGGTGTCCGCGTCGAGATGGTAGCGCTGGGGAAACTGGAACTTCCGGAGAATGCTGTGGCCGCGATTATTCTGGACCTTAATCACCGGAGCGGCCGCGCGATCGAAATTCTGCGAGCGTTGAAAGAGGATTCTTCGACCCAAGGCATACCCGTGATCGGCTTTCTCTCGCACGTCCAGGCGGACCTTGCCGCAGCCGCCCGTGAAGCCGGTTGCGATGTGCTGATGGCGCGATCGGCTTTTACTGCGCAGCTCCCGCAATTACTCCGCAAGTACGGTGGACAGGAAATCGGCGCTGCCGAGAAACGCGCGAGCTTGTAATTCTTCATGACCTTCGTCAGGCGCTTACCCAAAAATCTGCCAGGCCCAGCCGCTTCCTACGCCGTCTTGCTATTGTCCTTCATGATGGCCGTGTGTCTGATCGACATCCCGGCTATCCCTGCGCAATCCACCACCCCGGCGCGGCATTTCGCGGCTCTTCCGGATATCAGCGAACTTCTAAAAGATGTCGAAAAGAACCAGAAAAAGATCGACGTCGCCCGGGAGAAATATGCCTGCACGGCCGTGGAAGAGCAGGATCAGCTTAGCAGGCAGGGCAAGCTGAAGAAGAGAAGCTTTAAGCAGTATGAAATCTTCTTCATTGGCGGCCGGGAGGTCCGGCGCCTGGTGAAAAAGGATGGCGAGATGTTGAACGCTGCCCAGCAACGAAAAGAGGACGCGCGGGTGCGGAAGGCGGTGGAGAAATATGAAAAGCAGCAACGGCAACAAAACGGTAGCAACGACCCGGACGGGATTGGCGTCGGCGTGTTTCTTCGCACCAGCCGGTTCGATCACGCACGTTGGACACGATACCGCGGCAGGAAAGTGATCGCCTTTGACTTTGCTCCAAACCCTGACTACCAGCCTAGCAGCTTCGCGGAGAAGGTGGCGCACAGCGTGGCCGGTGATGTCTGGGTGGATCCGAAAGCCCACACAGTTGTCCGGCTTGAGGCGGAATTCGACCGCCCGGTGAAGATTGGCGGCGGGCTTTTGGCTTCCCTCAGCAAGGGCGTGACTGTCGCCATCGAGCAGGAGCGGGTGAATAACGAACTCTGGCTGCCTTCTTACCTGGAACTTCACATCTCAGCCCACGTGTTGCTGTTTAAGAGCTTCCACATGAATATTGTCGACCGATACTCGGATTACCGGGTGTTCAACGTTAAGAGCCTCGAAAAGCGCAGACCGGTGGGAACGTCTTCGCAATAAACCTGCCATCGTGTGCCAAAAAGTGTTTGCCGGGCAGGCATCCCGCCGCTATAATATCCAAGCGGGGTGGAGCAGTCAGGTAGCTCGTTGGGCTCATAACCCAAAGGTCGCTGGTTCAAATCCAGCCCCCGCAACCAACCCTCTTCCATTGACTGGCCATAAGTACCTGCTTCCAGCCGCATCGCCCTTGATTCTGTGAAATGCCGAATTGTGATTAGAATCGTGATCGCGACGGGGTTGAAATGGGTGCGCGGGTGTCGATCTGCGTTGCCAGATCGTAAATTCCTTGCTATTTGACAGTCAATTCTGATCCTACCCGCTCCCCCCTGTTGTTTCGATGCTCTCGGTGGTAAGGATTTTCACCACGGAAGGCCGCACAGATCCCGTAGCACCACACACAAAAGGTGTCGTAGCCCTGCCAAGTTGTCCGGTTTCCGGCGTGGCTCTATGCCGATTTTCGCTTCGGGTATCGGCTCGCTCGCTAACCGATTTATTGTCTGGCAATAATTGCTTGACCACCAATCCGTTAAGGTGTATCTGTTGGAAAAACAGCGGGAGAGTATTAATGTCTATCATTCGGACATAAAGAATCGAGGCGCAATCATGAATCCGAATAGAAATTGTGCGGCAGAACTATTTGTTGCCTTGGCTTTCATACTATTTACCGGGATTTTGGGGATGGCGCAAATCGCGGGAAACGGCGTGATCCAGGGAACCATCACGGATTCCACGGGCGCTGTTGTTCCAGGCGCAACGGTGACGGCGACCAATGTGGCGACGGGTGTGAAGACAACTCGCCAGACCACCAATGCGGGATTTTATGTTCTGTCACCGCTTCCGCCCGGAGATTACACCGTTTCGGTTTCCGCGAAGGGTTTCCAGACAAAAGTGCAGGAAAACGTCACAGTGAACGCGTTGTCGGTGGTGGGCCTCAATATCGCACTTAGCTTGGGGCAGACAACGCAGCAGGTCACCGTTTCGGCTGCTCCTCCGCAGTTAAACACCACCAATGGGACGTTGGGTGTCACCATTTCCAACAAATCCTATACTTCGCTCCCGCTGGCGATGAATGGCGGGCCTAAGAACCCCGAAGGATTTATCTATCTGCTTCCCGGCGTCCAGTCAGGGAGCGGGTTCGTAGGAAATATCAATGGCGGAGAAGCGTTTTCTAAAGAGATTTACATTCAAGGCCTGCCTCTTACGACTTCCGAGCTGCAGGGTGATTTCCGCAATCTGGTGAATGGAACGTCGGTGGACGTGGTAGACCAATTCCAGGTGCTTACCAACGGAATTCCTGCCTATTATCAAGGGCAGGGAGTTGAGAACTACGTTTTCAAGTCAGGGACCAACGCTTTCCATGGCGATGCTTACGAGATCGTCCGCAATACCGCCCTCGACTCGCGCGGCTTTTTTGCCGCCAAGACGCCGCTGGAAATCCAGAACGAGTTTGGCGGCGCGCTGGGAGGTCCTATCCTGAAGAACCGCCTTTTCTTTTTTGCGAACTATGATGGCTACCGGCTTCGCAGCGGGGCCGTGCCCTCGTTCTACAGCTTGCCGACCGAGGCCGAAAGAAATGGCGATTTCAGCGCTCTGCCCACGCAGATTTACGATCCTACCACCACCGTTTGCAACAGCGCCGGGAAATCTTGTACGCGGCAGGCGTTTCCAGGGAATATTATTCCGCAGAGCGATATCTCATCCGTGTCGAAATATCTCCAATCATTCCTGCCGGCAACGATCAATCCCAACCTCCAGAACAACTTTCTGAACGCTTTCACCTCCGGGATCGATCAGAATGACTTCACCGCCAAGATTGACGCAAATATTTCAGGCAAGAGCCATCTCTATGGGATTCTTCAGTGGGGAAAGAATTTCCCGGTAGGGCTTCCTCCCAACGGAGGCCCGCAGTTGCCCTTGCCCTATGCGAGCTCGCGGTATAGCTCGCTGGTCACCAAGTTTGGCCAATTTGGTGATACTTATGCGTTCAGCCCCAGCGTCCTGAACGTTTTTGGTTTCAGCGCGAACCGCTTTTATACGCCCTTCACCAACCCAACCATCCAGGGAAATTACGCAACCAAGGCGGGCATCAAGGGTCTTCCTCCCGGCCAGGCCTCCCAAGAGTTTCCCTCCATCGCCTTTGGCGGGCCCAACTCTCCCACGGCATGGGCGCAGGATGGTTTTTCGAGGTCTTTCTTTGATGTCGCCAATAGCTTTATTTTCCAAGACAGCGTGCAATGGGTGCACGGGAAGCATAGCGTGACGTTCGGCGGCCAGGTTCTTTTTCAACAGGAGAACACCGAGCAGCCGACCGGCGAAAGCGCCATTACGGGGCTTAACTTCAGCAATACGCAGACTGCGGGATTTGATGCCGCGGGCGCCCTGATCCCATCAACCGGGAGCGCCTACGCCAGTTACCTGTTGGGGCTGGTTGATAATGGCAGCCTTTTACAGAATGCAGCCGGAGAGACGGGCGCGCGCTACCGGGATTACGCCTTCTACGTCCAGGACGATTGGAAGGTCACGCCCCATTTGACCTTGAATCTGGGGCTCCGTTATGAAGTCCCAACGCCCATGGTCGAAGTGTACAATCGTGAGTCCTGGCTGAGCGTGACGCAGGGGAACCCGGCAGTTGGCGGGTATCAGGGCGCGCTGCAATTCGCGGGCAACGGTCCTGATAGCTGCGAGTGCCGAACCCGGGTACATACGCATTACAGGGATTTCGGGCCGCGCATCGGGTTTGCCTATGAGCTGAATGACAAAACGGTGCTGCGGGGAGCTTATGGGATCTTTTACACGAAGGCAGGTGCGTTGGGCGGCAATGCTACCAGCCAGGGAGCCGGAATTACAGGATACGAAGCAACTCCTTCTTTCAGCAGCTTGAACGGAGGCATCTCACCGGCGTTCAACTGGAATGATGGCTTTCCTCCCTTCACACCCGCTCCATTTTTTGATCCGACTCTGAACACCGGTTTCACGACGACCACGCCCTCCGGCGCCGGTTTGACGTATGATGCGCCTGATATCGCAGGCCGGGGGCCGATGATGCAGAACTGGAACTTCACGGTGGGGCGCCAGCTTTCGCCCTCGACGGTGCTGACCGTGGCCTATTCGGCCAGCAACAGCCACTTCCTTCCCAGCGGAATTGGCCGGGGAATTTATTCGGATCAGATCCTTCCGAAGTACCTGGCGCTGGGCAACCTGCTTCGCGCCGATGCGACCGCTGCCAATATCGCCGCAGCCCAGGCCATCTTTCCCGGCGTCGGTTTGCCATTTTCTAACTTCAAGGGGTCGATTGGACAGATGCTGCGGCCTTTCCCGCAGTATGACGGTGTCGGCGATCCGTGGGGAAACATTGGAAACGGCAACTATAATTCGCTCCAAGCCTCCCTCCAGAGAAGGTTTTCGAACGGCCTCTCATTCCTGATCTCTTATACCCTCAGCAAAGAGATTGACGACGCGGGCTCGAACTTAGGCGGCTTCTTTGGCTCCGGAGGCCGCACGGCATACAACAACAGGTTGGAAAAAGCGGTGGGATTGCAGGACATCCCAAACCAACTGGTGATCAGCTACGTTTACCAACTTCCATTTGGCGCGGGCCACAAGCTGGGAAGCAGCAACAAAGTTGTCAGCGCGCTCGTGAGCGGATGGCAGTTTTCGGGAATTCAGAGCTACACGCAGGGAGTGCCTCAGGGTCCTGTGGGGGCCAACTGCGACGTGCCCTATACGGGCGGCTGCTACGCCGATTATGCGCCGGGCTTCTCCGGGCCTATCAGGATCAACGGCAGCTACGGAAGCGGTGATCTTCTGGGCGCAACTCCTCCTAAATACCTTGATATCAATGCCTTTGCGGAACCGGCTTCGTTTACGTTTGGTACGACGCCGCGCACGCTCGCGTATCCCAGCCTGCGCAACACCTGGGGATTTAACGAAAGCTTCTCGTTGATGCGGGATATTAAGATCAGGGAAAACATGAGTTTTCAGATTCAAGCCGACGCATTCAACGCCTTTAATCGCGTTCAATTTACCGCGCCTTCCATTGCCATCAACTCGGCAGGCTTCGGACAGATTGGCGGACAAGCCAATCAGCCCCGGCAGTTCCAGATTGAAGGCAAGTTCCTTTTCTGACGTCCCGCCCTGTGGTGGATGCGGCTCTCACGGCTTCTCCCCCTCCCGAAGCCGCGAGAGCCGCTTTTTTGAAAGTTCAACCCCTCGCTTGATGTGATTCAAAGTGACGCGACGTGAGTTTGTAAAGGTCGGAGCGGCAGCCTTCGTAGCCACGGAGGCCGCTCGCGCGGGTCAAAGCTTGGTCGCTACCCTCGGCATGGCGGACCGGCTTGCGTCGAGCGCGAAACGCATCTGGGCGACGCCGGGCGGCCTTGAGCCCGATAATTATGTCTATTTTCGCCGGACGTTCAGTCTGGGAGAAATCCCCAAACTGGAAGCTTCGGTTCGGGTCTCGGCCTGCACGGAATATGTGCTGTATCTTAATGGCCAGAAGGTGGGCTTTGGCCCGCCCATTTCCGACCCGCGCCGCCGTTATTTTGACCTCCGCAACATCCAACCCTACCTTCGCAAGGGACAGAATACGATTGCGGCCCGCGTCTATTCTCTGGC
>DASUKV010000202.1:0-4622 GCA_036278555.1 Terriglobia bacterium | reverse complement strand
CTTCGGCGCCGGCCACTCGGAGAGCCTCTACGCCATCCTGGGCCCGGAATTCGGCTGAAGCAGAACGCCACCCACCCTTCTCGTTCAACAAAGCGAGTAGCGCAGACCTGCTTTCCAAATTCTGCGGCTTTTGTGTTGTTCGCCGATGAAATGCCGCGGACCTTGAACAGCAGGTCCGCGCTACCTCGCTCATAGCTTCATAGTTCCAGTGAATCATGGAGAAACTCGGCGGGTGGCGCAATTTGCCATGTCTGCGAACACTTGAGTTACAATCCCGTGCATGAAGTAACAAAACCCCACGGTCAGGAAAGCGCTGACCGTGGCTACCCGCTCCACCGGAGAAATTATGCTACCAGGATCTTCGCTACCTACGGGCGCGCCGCCATCGGGCGGCGATCGAGCTGGCAGCGGTTTCTGGGACGAGTGGTGGAAGAGGTATCCACTTCCTCCTGCCATCGATCCTTACCGTTCTGGCCTGAAGAATTATCCGTTCCGCAGATTTCACGACTACTTCAGCGAAGTTTTCCAAGGCCGGGCGGGGCAGGGAAAGAAGTTGATAGAAATTGGTTGCGCTCAGTCCGTTCTGCTTCCGTACTTCGCAAAATATTTTGGCTTTGAGGTTTATGGTCTGGACCGCTCCGAGCTGGGCTGCCGGCGGGCGCGGAGGATCCTGGAACGAGAAAACGTAAACGGTGAAATCTATTGCAGCGATTTCTTTTCAGCGCCGGACAACCTGCATCATCAATTCGACGTGCTGTTTTCTATGGGCGTTGTCGAGCACTTCGAAAACACGGCAGAGGCCGTGAAAGCAATGGCATTGCTCTTGAGGCCGGGCGGAAGGATGGTGACCAATATTCCCAACTTTACCGGTGTCCTGCGCGCCTATCAGAAAGTTCTCGACAAGGCTATCTACGACGTTCAGGTTCCCGTTGACCGGGACGGCCTGGCTCGCGCTCACCAGGAAGCGGGGCTGGAAGTGGAAAGCTGCGAGTACTTTTTGCCCATCAGCCTTGAAGTTCTGAACGTTGAAAGCTGGCCCAGGCGCTTGCCTTACTGGATTACGGTGCGGACGCACGGCGTAATCTCGCGGGCCTTATGGCTGATGGACGAACATCTTCCTTTGATCAAGCCGAACCGGTGGACGTCTCCCTACGTAAATTGCGTGGCTCGGAAGCCGCAGCGTTAAATGACAAACTCTGTATTGCTAGTTCGTAGCGTGGGAATGCGGAGCATGGTAGCGCAGAGGTGGGCGCGGGTTGCCCTCCTCTGCGGCTCTTTCTACAATTGGGCGCACGTCGCGACGTCGGCGGCCGCGATCCAAACGGACCAACCGCAGAGGAACGCACAATACGCGTACCTCTGCGCTACCTCGCTCCGCGGCATTACTGCCAGGATCATGGGACAAGCAGCCCCGCGTCATGTGTGCGCCACCCGCAGCGTTAAGTTTCCAGGTCTGGCTGGCCGCCCGCCTGCGCGCGATCAAAGATGCGCTGAACGTCCCGCGCGGAGTCGTTGAGGTTTCGGGTGATCTCTTTTGCCAGCTTTCCGACTTCAAGCCCTAAAGCCGGCATTTCCGGCGGTGGGAGGCGGCTGGCCGGCGCGAAGATGCAGATCGCACCAACGACTCCACCCAAATGATTGACGATCGGCGACGCGATGCAACGCACTCCAAGTTCATGCTCTTCGTCATCGGTCGCAAACCACTTTCTTCTGACCTCAGCAAGATGGGATTTCAAGCCGTCCAGCGAACAAATGGTGTTTTCGTTGTGCTTTGGCAAGCCACGGGTTTTGAAAAGATTCTCAACTTCCACGTCGCTGAGGTTACTGATCAACGCTTTACCAATCGCCGTGCAATGTAGATCAAAATGACGGCCCACCCATGAGTCCAGCCTCACTCCGGGCAATTCGGAGCGGTCGATGATGCGCGCTTCAGCGCCTTCGCGAATCCCCAACTGGGCCGTCATTCCAATGCGTTTTGATAGAGACTGGATGTAGGGTGAGCAGAGCGCCTGAAGATCATACTCGGCGCGGCTGATCCTGGCGAAAGATGGCGCATCGGTTCCTAACGAATAGACCCGCTGGCCGGGGCTGCGCCGCACGAAGTTATGTTTGGCAAGGGTTGTGACCAAGTAATAGGCGCTGCTTTTAGGAATCTTGAGCTTTCGACTGATCATCGAAAGGTTCAAGCCGGTTGTTGTTGAGGCCAAGAGCTCCAGAAGATTCAACGCCCGGTCCACGGAAGGGACCGAGGGATTGCGGAGCCGGGTTTCCTCACCCAGGGAACTGCCCATGCGCGGCGTCCTCACCAGAATTCCTGAATTCGGCGGGCTTTACTATTGCAAAGAGCCTTCCCGATGTCAAGTCTGGTGATGCCTTGGCCGTTATTTCCCGTCAATCGAAAACGCCAGGAGCGCATTTCCTGGCATCCCCACAAAATTTCCGCTTTCGACATAAAGCATTCCGTCCGCCACGACGGGGCCGTCCTTGTTTAATGAGCCTCCATGCGCTTCGATACCGTCTGTTGTCTTCAACTCTTGCGCTGTATTGAAATCCCAGATGATCTGTCCGTTCCGCGCATCGTAAGCACGCAGATGCCCGTCCAGTGATCCCGAAAAGACGACTCCCGGAATCAGCGTAACGGGAGCAACCTGAGCCGCGCTACATCCCGGCTTCTTTTCGCACCCAGGTGAGACAGGAGGAGCATGCCAAATCTGAGCGCCCGTGGCGATCCGCAATGCCACCAAACCACCGCCAGCATCCGGCGCGGACTGTTTCCAGTCTGAGACCGGAAAATAAGCGTTTCCCAGCCCCGCAGCGCCGCCCCATTCGACGCCGCCTTCCGGACCTCCTTTTGCGACGCGAGCCTTCCAGATGACTTTCCCCGCCTGGTCCGGATCTAATGCGTACACCATCCCTGACTTCTGAGCGGCAAGAACCAGGCTGCGGCCGCCGGGAAGCTGCGTCAAAATGGGCGAAGTCCCAAAGTCATAGTCATCACCGGGGTTGGGCGGGCAGTTTGTCTTATTGGACCTGAGGCAGGCGATGGTCCAGCGGTCGTCCGGAGTTACCTGGCGTGACCACAACATTTTGCCGGTATCCATGTCGAAAGCCACGATGGCGTCCGAATGCTTACCGGCGGGATCGGAGTAGTTGTTCCCTGTCCCCACATAAATTGCCCGCCGGCGGAGATCCGCAGTCGGCGCGGACCAGACCGCCGCGCCCGAGGGCCCCCATGTTGGAACTCCCACGGCGTTCTTGCCCGTGACCTTTGGCTTGGTGGGGATGGCATAAGCCTTCCAGATTTGTTTCCCGCTTCGAGCGTCCAGCGCCACCACACCCCCGCGAAACGTACAGCAGGGGTAGTAGGGGTTCACCGCCGCGCCTTCTTCACCGGAAGTGACCGGCACATAGAGCCGCCCCTTCAGCAGCAAGGGCGCCCCGGTAATTCTGGCGAGCGGGTGCGGGTCAATATGCGTTTTCCAGATCAACGTTCCCGAAGCCATCGTGACGGCATAGACGTTCGCGCCGCTGTCCGCAACGTAAGCTTCCTGCCCGTCCGCAGATACAGAGATGGCCGCGCGGACGCCCGACGCGGCCTTGAAAATCCAGTCAATGCAACCCGTCTCGGCGCCCAGCGAATAAACGCTGCCGTCTGAAGCGGCCACCAAGACTCGGCCTTCAGAGACCGTGGGTTGGACGGTTGAAGCCCCAGGAAAGCCGAAAACCCACTTCAGCTTCAATTTTCTTACTTGATTGAGATCGAGGTCCGCAGCGCTGGCTGGCTGGAAGCGGGCATTCGTCGAGCTATTGCCCCAGCCGTTCCAAGCGGCGTCTCCGGCGCGGAGTGACGAAACACCGCAAAAGCCAGTGGTGATGCGGCGCAGCACTCTCTGGCGGCGCCCGAGAAACCGCGCTACAGCTTTCCGCTCTTGCGCGGTCAGCCCGGAGCCTTGCGCCTTCATGACGCCTGTTTCAAGGGCTTCGAGGATTTCCTGGCTGGACATCTGGCGAAGGATGCGGGGCAACGGGGCGCGCGTCCCGCTGTTCTCCCGATGGCAGACCGCGCAATGGTTTATGAACGTATCCCGGCCTATCGCCCGCTCGGACCTTGGGTTCTGGGCGGCCCAGCATACCGAGAAGCACACCGCCATGAGGGCGGCGGCCCGAAGCGCCGATCGCATCGTTGTTGTCTTGTGAGTGTATCTCATTGCTTTCTGCATAAAAGCCAGTAGGACGCGCTGTAGCGGCGCTGTCCTCAGCGCCGAAATCGCCGGTGAGAGCCCGCCCTGAACGAAGTGAAGGGACACCGGCGCTACAGCCTATTTTTACGGCAGTGAAGGGATGCTGGCGCTACATCTTTCTCATTGCCGGATGATGGCGCCATCGTACCGCCGGACTTCTCCCCATCCACCGTCGAGACGGCTGGGCCGGAAGGGATGCTTCGCGGCGAGTTGCTCATTGACCTCGATGCCCCAGCCGGGTAAGTCGCTGGCCCACAAGTAACCGTCCTTATAAGTCGCGCAACCGGTGAAAATCTCAGCTTCGAGACCCTGGATGATGCCGCCCTCCTGGATGCCAAAATTGTAGCTGGCAAGGTCCAGGTGCAATTGCGCCGTATGGCC
>DASUKV010000201.1:0-6236 GCA_036278555.1 Terriglobia bacterium | reverse complement strand
GGAGCAAGCGCAGTGTACGGCGCGCCCTCAAGAGCGCGCGCCGCACGGCGCCTTCACGGCTGAGCCATGCAAGGGGCTTGGTGGTGAAACTACGCGGTGCGCATTACCGTGCGCGATTCTCTCACTTGACCGAACGTACCGCGCTCGGAGCGTGCCATGCGCTCAGCCGGAAAGAGTTTACTTGCACCGCATTCCAGGCCCCATCCTCCAAAGTAATGGTCGCCTCCGCGGCGAAGTGAGACTGCCATCCTGTCGAGATTTCAGCAGAGGGGGGCGAGGTTTCACTTCGCGCAACTCTGTCCGAATTATCGGCGCAGAAGCGGCTTTGCCGCTTGACTTGCGGAAAGCCTCTGGCTTTCCGGCCAAACATGCCCTTTTAATGTTCCCGCTGGGCGCGAAGGCTGAGCCTTCGCGCCCAGCGGGAACAGGATTATATCCCGTTGCAGTCTCCCGGAAGGGCAGAGCCCTTCCGCAAGTCGAGCGGCAAAGCCGCGAGACGCACCCGTAAGTTTGGACAAGTCTGCGCTTCACGGGCTTTTTGATTCCAGGGTTGCGCCGGGCTCACCAATGCCTTAGCCTGAACTTATACACCAAAACGGGACTGGCCACTCAGGGCCTCTCGTCTGCGTCCCGATGCGCCGGCCAGGGAAGTCTTCTGGGGGCCGCTTCCAAAGGAGAGTCACGATGTCCGTAAAAATGACCGAACGCGCCGCGCAGGAATTCAAAAACGTGTGCGGCACTAAATCCCTGCCCGTCGAAGACACGATGCTGCGGATCGATAGCGAGCGGAATGAAGGAGAGAAAAAATTGACGTTGTCGCTGCGGCTCGACAGCCGGGGACCTGGCGCCGAGGACGCCATCGAAACCACCGAAGGGGCCCGGTTGGTGATCGACAAGGGCCTGGAAGATGCGCTCGGGGAAGCCTACCTTGATTACCGCGACGATGGAGGAGGCTTCGTGCTGGAGCGTGCTCAGTAACGAGGAAAAGGGCCCTTCGCTTGTCTCTGCTGATCCAAGATTGGCGCAGAGATCGGGGAGGGCCCTATTGTTCCAAACGTCCAATGATTCATTGAAACAATGATTCAATGAATCAATTTCATTTATTCTCCGAGAACTTTGATGATCACCCGCTTTCGCCTCTGCCCGTCAAATTCAGCATAATAAATCTGCTGCCAAGGTCCTAAGTCAAGTTTGCCTTCAGTGACCGGGACGATGACCTCGTGCCCGATCAGCAGATTCTTCAAGTGCGCGTCGCCGTTGGTCTCTCCCGTCCGGTGATGGCGATAGTCCTGGCGGAACGGTGCCAGCTTTTCGAGCCATTCTTCGATATCGGCAATTAGACCCTCTTCGGCATCGTTGACGCACACTCCGGCGGTGATGTGCATCGCCGAAGCCAGCACCATGCCTTCCCGAATTTTCGCCTTCTCCAGCGCTTTCTCAAGCTCGTCCGTGATGTTGATGAATTCGTGCTTTTTTTTGGTATTGAACCAGAGATAAGTCGTATAAGCTCGCATGGGACCAGCCTCCGTGAATTGCGCCTCTCGATGAAGCCATCGATTCAATGAGTCAATGAACCAATGAATCAATTTTCTCAGCCTACACGTTTTTTGATCTGTTCAATCCATTTTTCCATATCGATGGGACGATAAAAATAGCGCTCAACGCCCAGTTTTTCAGGATCGCGGTCCGGCTTGATTTCACGGCCGAGCAGGAGCCAGACGGGAACGACGGGCGCCCAATTGGCAAGCAGTTCAAGGTCGGATGAAGGATGCTCGCTCCCGAATAGATCGGCAATAACCAGGCCGGGCAGCGAACTCAGGTTCGTGAGGCTGTTCAAGGCTTCGCGGACGGTCTCACAGGCCTCGACCTCGATCCCTTCTTCAATAAGCTGGGCGCGTAGCAAGGCCCGCGAGCGCCAGTCTTTTCCGGCCAGGAGAACACGCGCCATCGGCTGATTATAAAGCGTCTCGGGCTGCTCTCTACCCTGTTAACATCGCTGACCGGCAAGCTGCGCACATTCTTGACAGTTAGGACGCAATGACTATAGAATTAGAGCAGGGGTTTGTCTCTAATCCATTGAAAGATAGCGAGTTAATTGCAGGATGGGGGACCATAGTGAACTCGACGAGCGGCAGCAGGAGATCCTGGCGACGGTGATCCGGCAATATGTTGCCACGGGGCTCCCTGTAGGATCAAAGGCCGTCAGCGCGCATTTTTCCGAGCCCCTCAGCCCGGCAACCATCCGGAACATCATGGCGGAGTTGGAAGCCGCCGGCTACTTGACGCATCCTCACACTTCTGCCGGGCGAATCCCGACCGACAAGGCATACCGCCTTTACGTGGACCGGCTGGCGAAGCTCACCCGTCTGGCTCCGGCGATGGAGGAGTACATCGAGCAAAGCTTGGGCTCCCGGGGGGTCGCGGGCGATGAGCTGATGGAGAAGATTTCGCTGATTCTTTCCGAGGTTTCAAGCAACCTAGGCTTGGTGCTGGGCCCGTCGCTCGAAGAGAAGCTTTTGGAGCACATTAAGTTCGTGCGATTGCCGGAACAGCGCGTGCTGGCCGTGGTGGTATCCCGCCCGGACCTGATCGAGAACAAGGTGTTCCGCCTGGATGAGGATTTTACTCAGGCGGAGCTTGACGGATGCGCGGACTTCCTGAACCATGAATTTCGGGGCTGGTCGCTGCGGACAATCCGGATGGAGATGGTGAAGCGGGTCGAGGAGATGAAGGCGATTTCCGACCGCCTGCTGACGCTCGTCGCGAGGCTGCTGATGTGGGGGGCCCTGGCCGAGGAGGCGCCCGGCGAGCTCTTTGTGGGTGGGGCCGCCAGAATCCTGGACCAGCCGGACTTTCTGGATGCGGGCAAAGTTCGGGAATTATTGGCAGCGATTGAGGAAAAAGCAAAAGTTGTGCGGATTCTCAGCGCTTGCCTCGAAGCCCCGCACCGCGGAGTGCAGGCTCTGATCGGCGGCGAGAATCCCAACTTTGAGATGCGGGACTGCACGTTCATCGTCGCCCCTTATCACTACCGGCGCCGGCCGGTGGGCGCCCTCGGCGTGATTGGGCCGACGCGGATGGAATATGGCCGCGCCATCAGGACCGTCGAGTACATCGCCCAGGTTACAAGCCGTCTCCTCAGCACGAATTAACATTTTCACGGTTTTACTTCCTTATGCGATCATAGAACGGGGAGTATTTCTGCCGCCGGGAGCGGCCCCAGCAAGGATATATGGAAGCAGAAAAGGACTTCGAAAAACGCAAAACACAAGTGCCACCGGAAGAGCCGGAGTCCGGCTTGGCGGGCGCGGAAGGCCATGAACAGGAGCCGTCCGGAGATCTGCAGACGGCGTATCAGAAGCTTGCGGCCGAAAAGCAGGAGCTCTACGACCGGCTGTTGCGCAAACAGGCTGAATTCGAAAATTTCCGCAAGCGCACACAACGGGAAAAGGAAGAATTTCTGCAGCACGCGAATTTCGATCTGCTGCGCTCTCTCCTGCCCGTGCTGGACGGATTTGACCGCGCTCTGAAACAACGCGACCCCAAGGCTCCGGCGCAATTCTACGAGGGCCTGGAGTTGATCCATCGTCAGCTCCTGGAAATTCTCGGCAGGGCGGGTCTCGCGGCTTTCGAGGCGCAGGGGAAGACTTTTGATCCCGAACTGCATCAGGCGGTCGAAACCGTGGAGTCGCCTGAGCATCGGGAGCACGAGGTTGTGGAAGAGCTGCAGCGCGGCTATAAGCTGAAGCATCGCTTATTGCGTCCGGCCGTTGTCAAAGTGGCGGTGCCCGGGCCGCAGCCCCGAGGCGGCAAGAACGGAGTTCAAGGTTGAGCGGCAAAGCGGACCCATCGCACAGCGAGAAGTCTTAGCAGTTCGTTGAAAAACTCGTCCAACCTGTCATTCTGAGGAGCCAAAGGCGGTCCTTGAGCGTAGCGAAGGAAGAATCCCGGCATTGGCTTCGTAATTCAAATACCGGGATTCTTCGCTGCGCTCAGAGTGACCGCGACTTTTACTTCCACCGTGGGATTCTTCGCTGCGCTTTCGAACGACACGGTTCTGGAGAAGCGGCGCAGGGAGAAGCACTTTGATGAGGGGTAGGTTTTGAATCAAAAACGCGATTACTACGAAGTGTTGGGCTTAGGGCGTGAAGCCTCAGATCAGGAGATCAAGAGCGCTTATCGCAAGCTGGCGATGCAATATCATCCTGATCGCAACCCCGCCAACGCCGAAGAATCCACCGAAAGATTCAAGGAAATCACCGAGGCTTACAGCGTTCTCGCCGATACGCAAAAGCGCGCCATGTATGACCGTTTTGGGCACGCGGGCGTGGGCGGCGCGGCGGGTCCGCAGCCGGATTTCTCTTCCACGATCTTTGCGGATTTCGGGGACATCTTCGGCAGTTTTGGAGACCTGTTCGGGTTCGGCGATGTCTTCGGGCAGACGCGCGGGCGGCGCCGGGGCGTGCAGCGGGGGGCCGACCTGCGGTATGACCTTGAAATCGCCTTTGAGGAAGCGGCGGCGGGCCTGGAAACGAAAATCAAAATTCCGCGCATGGAGTCCTGCCCGGAATGCGGCGGGCGAGGCGCCAAGCGCGGCACGCAGCCGGTGATGTGCCCGGCGTGCGGCGGCCGGGGGCAGGTACGCTCGCAGCAGGGCTTCTTCACGCTGTCGCAGACATGTCCGCAGTGCCGCGGCGCGGGGCAGATTATCCGCGAAGCTTGTCCGGTTTGCCACGGCGAGGGCCGCAAACGCGAGGAGCGCGTGCTGGGGATCAAGATTCCCGCCGGTGTCGAAGACGGCATGCGGCTGCGTGTGACCGGCGAGGGTGAATCGGGCGCACAAGGCGGACCCGCTGGGGACCTTTACGTCATCCTTCGCGTCCGCGAGCACCCTTATTTCGAGCGCGAGGGCAGCGACCTCCATTGCACCATTCCCATCTCGCTGGCGCAAGCCGCCCTGGGCGCTGACCTGAAGGTGCCAACGCTAAAGGGTCACGAAAAGCTGCATATCCCGGAAGGTACGCAGCCGAACACGCTCTTTCGCCTGCGCGGTATGGGCCTGCCGAGCGTTGAGAAGCGCGGCCACGGCGATCTTTATGTAAAAGTCCAGGTAATGATTCCCACTCACCTGAATCGCGATCAGCGCCGGATGATCGAGTCTTTGGGCCCGTCCTTGCGCGTCGAGAACAACCCGGTGAAGCGGCGGGTTTCAGGAAAGGCCAAGGATAGTTTCGGGTAGCGCTGCCCCTCACCCGGCCTTTGGCCACCCTCTCCCGGCGGGAGAGGGCCGGCTATCAGATCTCCTTCCCAGGGGGAAGGGCTGGATAGGAAGGAGTAGGGAGAAGGCATTTTCTGCTTTCCGCTTTCTGCGGGGGCGCAGCAAGCAGCGCCCCTACTGTCCGCTCGCCCAGCAGCGCCCGATGGTATAGATAATTTTGATCCCCGCCCTCAAACTGCCTTTCAAAGTTCCTGAAATTTTGGACTTTCCAAACCGCCGCGGGCGATAATTCACAGGGATTTCCGCCACGCGCATGCCGAGCATCGCCGCCTTGGCCTGCATTTCCACGTTCCAGCCAAAATCCGGATCGCGCAAAGCCATGCGGCCGAGCGCCTCGCGGCGTGCTGCCCGCAGCGGGCCAAGGTCCGTGAAGCGCACGCCCCAGAGATGCTGGATCAGTTTTGTTGTGAGCCAATTCCCGAAGCGCTGCAAGGGCGTGAGCGAGCCTGGCTCCGCGCAGCCTAAAACACGCGAGCCGATGACCAGGTCCCAGGCGCCGGCCTCGAAGAAGTCCAGCAAGCGGCTCAAGTCCGCGGGGTCATCAGAAAGATCGGCATCCATAAAGACTATCGCATTAGGGCCAGGAGAGAGCGCGCGAATACCTGCCTGGCATGCCCGCCCGTAGCCGCGCCTTGGCTCGTGAATCACGCGGGCGCCCGCGTCCTCCGCGCGTTGCGCGGTCGAATCCTGGCTGCCGTTGTCGACCACAAGGACATCCTCGAACCGCAGGCGGGGGATTTGCATAAGCGCTTGCTTGATAGATTCCGCCTCGTTCAAAGCCGGAATGATAAGGGCGTAACGCCACGAAATCCGTGCAGGAGATCCGGACATTTCTGATAGTGTGCCGGAAGGCGGCTGAGCTTGTCTCGGAATCATAAGTGGAAGAGAACGGCAACCCTTTTAATTATATGCAATTCGACGGCGCCGGGCGCTTTGGGGAAATATCCCTTTATGGCAG
>DASUKV010000200.1:0-5442 GCA_036278555.1 Terriglobia bacterium | reverse complement strand
CCTGAAAGCGAGCTGCCCGTACGCCGAGGAGCCGGAGATTCAGGCCCACCGCGGAGCTGTGCTTTCCGAGCTTCTGAGTCTGCCCGCCTACAAACTCATTTTTGGAGAGGACCCGGCCGAAGCGGCAATCTTTTGCCGCAGTCTTTTCACCACGCATCATCGCCTGGAGGGCCTGCGATGAATCGCGCCCTCGCCTCCGGGATTGTCAGAGCGCTGTCAATGAATCGCGCGCCGGAAGATAGCTGGGAATGTCTTCGCTGCGTTCCGGCCGCCCAATGGCGCCGGTCGCTCGGTTGGTTTCATTCGAGCGGCATCGCTCTTTATTTCTGGGATTGGGCCAAATCCCACAACGCCAGGGGCGCCGTGCCCCCTGACGTCCAGGCAGTTCTTGAAGACCGGCTGGCGATGAACCGCAAGCGCCTGGAACAGATGACCGGGGAATTCCGTGCGATTAACGGTGTGTTCAGAGAATCCGGGGTCCGGCACGCTGTGTTAAAGGGCTTCGCGCTGATTCCAGATTACTGTCCCAATCCGGCGCTGCGCAATCAGTATGACTTCGATTTTTTGATTTCTGCGGAGTCGATGGAGTTGGCGGACCGGCGGCTGCGAAGCGCCGGATTCATTCCGAAGGAGGGAAGCCGGTGCACGCATCCGGTGGTTTACCTCGACCAAAGCGGCCGAACTCAGCCGCCTTCAGATATCGACAGCGCGTATTCTCCGCTGACGCATCGCTCGGTTGAGATTCATACGCGCCTCTGGGAAGCGGACGCGGAGAAGATTGCGTTTGAGCTGCCGGCGAATCCGCTGGCGCGCGCCGGGGAGCGAAATTGGAATGGAATCCAATTTTATTCGCTATCGCCCGAAGACGCGCTGGTTTTCCAGGTGCTGCACGCGTTTCGCCATGTTTTAAACAACAAGTGCCGCCTTTCGATTTTCCTGGAAATCGCGCGGTTTATTGATTCGCATTCGGCCGACAAAACGTTCTGGCGAAACTTCACAAGACTCCTTGCCGGGCGCATGAGACTGAGTGAAGCGGCCGCCGTCGTATTTTGCATGGCGCTGAGCCTCTTCGAACCAGAAAGGCCCCCGGAGCTCGACGCGCTGCTCGCGAGGTTCTTACGCCCGGCGATGGCTTTATGGGTCAGCCGGTATGGTCTTCGTCTGGCCTTTGAGAACTTTTCCTCCAGCAAAGAGAGCCTGCACCTCCATCGGCTGTTTATCGAAAACGCTCAGGTGTGGCCCACATTGAAGCGGCGCAGGCTCTATCCCGCGCAACTCCCCGCCATGCCGCACGGCGCGGGCGCGGGAGGACTGCGTGCGCGCTACCGCCAGGCAATTCACATCGCCCGGCGGGCGTATTTTCACTCGAGTTCCGCCCTTCGCTATTGGTGGGGCCTGCCAGCGTGGACCTATGCCGTGGGGAGAGCGAATCGCTCGACTCGCGGTGAAGCGGATGCTGGAGCGCTTCGAGGGCTGGCGGGATCGCGGAAGGCCGTGCTCAAGTTCGGAGAAAACGATGATGGATTACGAAGCTGATCGAAACCTGACAAGGCGTATGGTCCGATTGCGCCGCCATTGGCGTTGGATCCTTGCGGGAAGCGCGCTGTGCTCGCTCGCGGTTTTCATTGTGAGTCTGACGCTGCCCAAGATATACCGTGCCACGACTCACGTCCTGGTCTCGGAATCGAAGATCGGAACGGCCACCGAGAATACGCTGTGGCAGTATGCGCTGATCCAGACCTACGTTCCCTTTGTGAACAGCGATTCACTCATCCAGAATGCGCTGCACGATCTACATCTCGACCAGCCCCCCTACAGCCTGACGGTGTACCGCTTCCGGAAGAAGGGCTATCTGGATGTCAGCATTCCCAAACACTCCCGGCTGCTTGAAATCAATGTGGAATTTCCCAACGCCAAAATTGCCGCTGCGCTTGCCAACGATCTCGCGCAGCAGGCGGCAGCGTTCAATGACCGTTTAATGGCCTCGGATACGGTTAGCACGCAGCGTTTTCTCAAACAGAGCCTTGACCAGGCTCGGGATGCGTTGAAGCAGGCGCAAGCCGGCCGGCTCCAAGTGAGGGAAAAGGCCAAGATTGAGGGTCAAGAGAAGGAATTAAGCATTCTTCTTGACGGAAAAGCGGGTGTCTCAACACAGCTTCAAAAACTTTCAATGGCTCTCAGCCAAAACCAGGCGCGGGCGAAGGCGTTATCCGAACAGCTTCGGAAGGAGCCAAGAATCGTAAACCTGCAGAAGAGCGTCATTTCGGATCCATTTCTCGAACGCGCAGTGGATCAGAGCGGCAAGGGGCACGACCCTCGTCTCTCCGTAACCGAGCAGACGTTAAGCCAAAATCACGTGGAGTTCCAGAAGGAATACGTGAGCGCGTTGGCTGACGTTCAGGCGGAGCGCGCCGGTATCGAAGCCGGCCGCGCAAGATTGGGCGGGATTAACCGGGCTCTCAATCACCTTCTGGGTGGTGTCGCGAAAAGCCGGAATGATATTGAGATCGCTGATCGTAAATTCGCGATGGCCCAGAAGGCCTTCGTAACCGCCAGCCAGGACTACCTCAACGCCTCGATTTCCGTTTCTTCAAAGTCCCAGGACCTTAAGCAATTGGCTCCCGCCACCGTACCGGAGCAGCCCGTGCGGCCAAAGATTTTGCTGAACACCTTCCTGGCCGGAATCCTCGCCTTGCTCGTGCTTGCGGCCGCTGCAGCGATCATGGACGGGTTTCGCGAGGCCGCAGCCGTTCGGCGCGATTCTGTTGATGAACCGGCGGAAGCGATGGCCCACCGGTAACTCCCGATGGCGGTATTCCTACAAACCGAAGAGCGCCGAACCGCCGCCAATGCCGCTTCGATTTTCGGCGCCGAAGCCGTCAGCCGGCTCACAACCTTCGTCATGGCGATGGTGATTGCCCGGCGCTTCGGTCCGCAGGCGCTTGGCGAATACGCCTATGCGCTCGCCTGGGTGGGCATCTTGCTGGTGCTGCCGGATATGGGATCGCACCTGCTGACCACTCGAGAACTCGCAGCGCGGCCCGAGCGGCTTTCCGTTGCGCTGTGGAGATTGATGTTCCTGAAGGCCGGACTTCTGGCAGGGGTCGTCGTCATGACGGCGCTTCTCGCGGAGTTCGCGATCCACGATGAGGGCCGGCGGCTGCTCTTTCTGATTCTCGCCGCGCGCATGATCTTGCATTCCGTTTCTCTGGGCTGTGCGGCCGTTTTCAAAGCCTTCGAGCGGATGCACTACATCGCGGTCACGCAGATGGTGAATGGCTTTGCCTGCTTTGGGGCCCTCGGGGTTTGTTTACTGCTCAGAACAAGCCTCATCGCTGTGGTCGGTGTTCTGGTGGTTGGCCAGGCATTCGAAACATGGCTCGCCTGGAGGATTCTGTTTCGGCGCTTCAACCCCGGCCCGGCTCCCAAATGGAATTGGAAGCCCTTGGCCGGGCTCTTCTCAATGGCGGCGCCGGTTGGCATCGTGATTCTTCTGCAGACGATCGGGCTACGGCTCGACATTCTGATCCTCGGCATTTTCGCTCCTAATCGCGAGTTGGGCCGCCTGCAGGCCGCGGCGTGGTTTATCACCCTCAGTTTCCTGCTCGCTACTCTCCTCATGACTGTCCTGTTTCCCAAGCTCGCGCGGCTTGGGCGCTTTCCCGGCATCGAACGAATTCGCTACGTGGAGACCTTGCTCCAGCATGGAACGCTTTTCGCCGCTGCCCTGGCGGCGATCGCGTGGTTGGCAGCGCCCTATCTGATCGAAGCCTTCTTTGGGAAACAGTTTGGTTCAGCCATAAGCTTGTTACACATCCTGGCTCCGGCCATACCCTTCGTGTTCATTAATACCGTGCTGTTTTACGTTTTTGTCGCTGCTGACCGTCGCAAGACTTATCTCGTCGCGCTTTCCTTCAGCCTGGTTTGCGGCCTGGTTGCAGCGTACGTTTTGGCCGCCCATTGGGGCGCAACGGGAGTGGTATGGGCTGATTTCGAGCGTGAGTTCGTGGAATGCGTTCTCCTGCTTTTCTGCTTGGATCGCGCGTGCTTAATTCCCAACCTCGGCCCGGCATTGTTCAAAGCGGCGGTCTGGGGCGCGTCTTTCACGGCAATAGCGTTTGCTGCCGGATGGGTTCACAACGGCGAGGTCTGCGCCGCGATCTGGAGCTTTACGACGGCCGCCGGACTGCTCGTCTTCGCCGGCCCGCCCCGATGGCGGCAAATCGTGCTGCTTGCGGCGGGAGGGCGGGTCTGAGCCGCGCCACACGGACTTTCGCGGGGCTAAGCGTTTGGCGCTGGACGGGGCTCGCAGCCGTCACGCTGCTGCTAACGGGCGTTGTGATCGCCCTCGCGCCTTTATCCGCTGGGGTGGCCGTCCTCGGCGCAACGGCGTATCTCTGGCTGGCCTGGGCTTCGCTTGAAGAGCCTCTCGTTTACATCACTGTCTTCCTGGCAGGCTTAATCGTCCTGCCGCCCGTCTATCTGCCGAGCCTGGGCGCAATACCCATTTATCCCACGGCGCTCCTGCTCCCCATCGGCGCGGCAATCGTTGTGTTTCGTTGGCCTGACTTCAGGCTGGGGCCGGATCGCATTTTCGTCGCTTTCGGCTGCTTTCTATTGTTCACGGGCGCTTCGCTTCCCTTTGTCTGGATCTTTTCGGGCAGCGAGGACGGTTTTGGCAGCTTGTTGCGCTGGCTCATGCTGGCGCAGGCGGCTCTCATCTATCCCATTGTTCGCGGAGGCATGAGAACGGAGGAGACCCGGCTCGAAAGGCGATTGATCCCGGTGCTTTTTGCGGCGGCAGCCGTCACCGCAATCTATGGAGTGATCGACTTCATCTGGCCGGTTCCCATTCCGCACCCCGCCGCTGATCAGTTTATCTGGCTGGGCAGCGGCATGATCCGGCGGGCGCAGGGAGTGTTCTTTGAGTCTTCAAGCTTCGCCAACATGTGCGGGTTTTTCCTTGTTGCGGCTGCGGCGGCGTTTCTCGCCGGCAGAGAGCGCGCGATCAGGATTTCGAAGGCTTGGCTGTTGTTTTTTGCCGCCGTTCTCGCCCCCGCCGTGCTTGTATCGTTTTCGCGCAGCGCGTGGGGATGCATTCTGACGGCGGTTGTCGTGTTTGGGGTTTTCTTTGGCCGCGTCCGCACCGGCAGGGTTGCGCTATTGCTTTTCATATTGTGCCTGCCCCTGCTTTTCCTGCCGCTTTACTCGCCCGAACTCTGGAACTATTTCCTGGTCACGCGCGTCGGTGATTTCTCCCGGATATTTTCCGACCCCAATTTTGTATCCAGCGGCCGGATTGACGTCTGGCGGCGCATCGCTGGCATCCTCCAGGAGCACCCGATTGATTTCATTTTTGGCATTGGCTACAAGTCTCTGCCGCGCACCCGCCTCTTTCACCAGCCCATCGTTGCCGACAACGGCTTCCTGAGCTTGTTGCTC
>DASUKV010000199.1:0-3113 GCA_036278555.1 Terriglobia bacterium | reverse complement strand
GAAGCGCCTGGCTGATGGGGCGCAGTGGCCGGGGTATTGTATGTGCCGGGCGGCAGATTGAGGGTGACATCCTCGTCCAGCCGCATGCCTACCAGAGAGCCCGCGAGCAACATGGCCTGCTTACCCTTAGGGATCAACAGGGCGGCGAGACCGCTCGCAACACCGACTGCGACGCCCGGCCCGATTCCTCCGGCAAGCGCCGCGGCTGCGGTCGGAGCGGCGAAAATGGCAAGCTGCTTCTTGTGCGATGCGCCCCCGCCCTTGAGGTCGCCTTCCGGGCCGATGTATTCGCTCATGTTATCGACGCTCGAAAAAACTTCCGTGAGCGAACCCAGGATGGCCACCTTCTCGCCGTTAGGCATGGTGATCGTATCAAACTGGACGCTGAGATAGCCTCCCTTGCCGTGGCGGCCCGCTGACTTGACTTCGGAAATATGCCCGTCAATCCGCACTTTCTTGGGAAGGACGGTAAGGTCCTCAACCCGGACGGGCTCGATCAGAGTCGTAATCACGCGGTCGCCCACCCGCGAGATCTTGGAATTAATCGATGTGTGCAACTGCAGCTTGAACTCCGTGCCCTCCGGAATGGTGATCACATTCAGAGCGTTTTGCAGAGCTTGTTCATCTTGCGGGCTGATGACGCTTTGCGCGCGCGCGCAGACCGACGCCCCGGCCGCGATCAATCCAGCCATGAGAAAAGTCAGGAAATGTCTCATGCGATAAACTCCCTCGTCTGAAGCGCCATGATTCGCCGGGGTGCGCTTTCCCCGCCCGGAGGTGAACCACGGTCTGCAAGGAGGCCAAACCTCTTGCGAATGCCTTCTATTTCATCACTAAAGTTGCGCCCGAGTCAAAGAGAAAATCGGATGCGTGGGAGCTGGACAATGCGCGTGCGGGGGAGGTGATAGATCAGGAGGACGCCGGCGGAAGATCAGGCCCCCGGGGCGCCTGGCGTGCGGGCTTCTAATTCCGCAAGCGCTTTCCGCAACTTCTCCGCCTTCGGGAAGCGGTCGAGGCCCTGGCGCAGCAGCGCCTCGACGCGCGGCCAGTCCTGCAATTGGGCGCGCAGGCTGGCAGCGCGCAGGTAAGACTCAGGCTCAAGGGGCGCAATCGCAATTTTCTTTTCGGCGATCGCGGCGGCCTCCTGGAGCCGCCCCAGCCAGATGCAGGCGCTGATGAGGCGGTCATAAATCTCGACGGCCTGCGGATTTTGTTCGAGAGCGCGGCACAGGCGAGCGATGCCTTCCTGAGCGCGCCCCAGACGCACTTGAGCGATGCCCAGCTTGCTTTCGAGGGGCGGCAGGCTGCCCAGGCGTTCAATCGCCCGCTGATAGTATTGGCAGGCGGATTCAAAATCACCGGCGTTGTATGCGGCGTCGCCCTTCGCTTCCGTCCCGGCGGCCACCACTCGCCGGCCGGCCTCCTCCGCCGCTTCCGAGAGCTTTTCATCTCCGGGAAACCGCGTGAGCCCTTGGCGCGCCAGCGCCGCCGCTTGCGGCCAGTCCTCGAGTTGTGCATAAAGGCTCGCCGCGCGCAGGAAAAAGCCGGGCTGCTGATCCGCCGTAAGCTTTCGCTCCGCGGCCTGCGCCGCTTCGCGCAATTGCCCCAGCCAGGTGTAAGCCGCAATCAGGCGGTCATGAATATCAAGAAATTCGGGCGCCCGTTCGAGGGCGCGCCGGATGCGCTCGACGCCGTTGGCGACGTCTCCAAGCCGGATTTCCGTAAAGCCCAGCTTGCTTTGAAGTTGCGGCGATTCGCCTTGCCGCTCGATCGCTTTGCGGAAGCAGCGCCTCGCGGCGTCGAAATCGCCCAGGCTGTAGTAGGCGTCTCCCCGTGCCTCCTTCACCATCTCCGGGCAGGGATCGCAGTCTTCCGCCTCTTGATAGCAGGCGAGAGCTTCGCGGTGTTTTCCAGTTTGCGCGAGAGCCTTCCCCTGGAAAAGCCACGCGACGCCGAAGCGCGGATTGATTTCACACGCGCGCCGGAAAAGCATTACGGCCTCTTCGTAATCACGGAAGTGCTCGAATTCCTCAATACCCAGCTCGAAGTGGGACATCACATCGTCCGGGCTTTCACGCACCTTCCTGCGGCCCATTTCGCGGTAAAACAGCGTTTTTTTGGCCAGCGTTTCGCTATCCGCGACGAATCCCAGATGATGGATCAGGAACCCGGCAGGCGCAATCTTCATCCCCAGTTCCGCGATGCGGAAGCCCACCGTTTCGTGCACCCTCCCGGTGAACCGCACGTCCGGATGGCGGCGAAACAGCCGCACGTTCTGGTGCTCGACGTAAGCGGGATACTCTCGTGCAAAAGGTTGGGGAGAAAGATTGGGTTTGGCCTGCTGATCCCACAGACGGGTATCCAGTTTTCGCACGTAATTCCGAATCGAGGTCATGTAACCCGCGATGGTGGTGTGCTTCAAAAGCGCGCGCAGCACCTTGCCGGCCTCGGGGTCGAGGATCTCATCGGCGTCCAGCATCAATACCCAGCCGGAAGAGACCCGCGCCAACGACTCGTTGCGAGCCTTGGCGAAATCGTCCTCCCATGCGATGGAGAACACCTTTGCTCCAAACTGAGCGGCGATTTCGCGGCTCTGGTCGCTCGATCCGGTATCCGCAATCACGATTTCGTCCACGACGCCGCGCACGCTGTCAAGGCAGCGGGCAAGCGTCGCCGCGCCATCTTTGACGATCATGGAAAGTGCAAGGGCCGGGCGGGTCCTCATCGCGCGCCTTTAAGCGCTGTTTCCGCACGCGAGGGTTCGGGGTCAGGATGTGTTTCCACCAGACCCGTCAGGATGCGAACACGTTCAAGCTGCTGGCGCGTAATCTCGTTCCAACTCAGGGTACGCCGGACTTTCGCGCTGGCGGCAACAAGCTGGGGCAGCGGCTCGTTCCGGCGCTCGTACGCCTCGCGCATCAGACGCGCCAGTTCTGCCGCGTCCGGCTCAAACCAGGTGTACGGGCCCGCCATGGGGCCGAGTTGAAGCTGCGAACTTGGAATTTCAATCTCTTTGGCGGAACAAAATTGCGCGGCTTCCGGGGGGCAGAACTCCCGTGCCGGTCCCAGGCCTGTCGTAATCGCCGGCTTACCGCAGGCGATCGCCTCGGCCA
>DASUKV010000198.1:0-20431 GCA_036278555.1 Terriglobia bacterium | reverse complement strand
CTGGATGGAACCATGGACTGCCCCACCCGCGAGCAGCACCAGTGGCTGGGAGATGGCGAGGTCGAGCTGCGCGTTAACGGCGTCGCGGACGGGAACCTGGACCTGAGCCGCAAATTCCTGCAGGATGCGGCGCGCGACGCCTGGCGCGATGGCGCCATCCCCATGGTGAGCGACATGGGTGGAAACACCAGCATGCTGATCGACGACTACATATTTTCCTACATCAATGCGCTTCGGGAATACTACCTCGAAACGGGCGATAAGGCCTTTACCCTTCAGCTCTACCCCAGCGTGATCCGGGCCATGGAGTGGTTCACGAACTTCAGGCAGCCGGATGGCCTGCTGGCCAACATGCCCTATTGGGTTTTTCTCGATTGGTCGAATCCTGATAAAAAGGGAGAGAGCGCGATTTTGAACGCCCTTTACGTACGCACCTTGGAGAACGCCGCTTACATGGCGGGTCTTGCGGATGACGCTTATCACGCGAAGGCTTTCCGGGATGCCGCGGCCGCAGTGCGCGCGGTTTTTGATCAGCGTTTCTGGGACGCTGGCCGCGGCCTCTATGTGGACGCCTGGGATCACGGCCAACGCAGTGAGCGGGTGGGCCAACTGGCGAACGCCGACGCTATCCTATTTGGACTGGCTCCGCCGGATCGCGCCTCTGGCATTCTCGCCAAAATCACCGACCCTGCCCGTGTTCACCCTGGAGGTTTCAATCCTGCCACCGGGCAGTTCGAGTTCAATGAACAGGCAAAAGCTTCAGGCAACACCATCATTCAGGCGCAGACCTACGGCATGTTTTTCGTGCTGGAAACGCTGGCGGAGCATGGGGATGCGGCGCACGTGCGGCAGTACCTTGAAAAATTCTGGGGACCGATGGTGGCCGCCGGCAATGACACCTTCTGGGAGAACTTCGTCCAGGCGTCTGGGACCTCCTGCCACGCCTGGAGCGCTGCCCCGACTTATTTCCTCACCACGCTGATTCTTGGCGTGCGTCCCACAAAGCCGGGCTACTCCGAATATTCCGTGGCCCCGCACCCTGCTGGACTTCAGTGGGCAAAAGGCGCCGTCCCCACGGTTCACGGCAAGATACGGGTCGATTGGAAATGGCAGGGAGGCGCGGGTAATAGCGCCAATTCTAGCGGCCCCGGCACGTTTGTGCTGACACTACATAACCCGGCTGGTGAGACGGCCCATATTGCGCTTCCTGAGCGGAACGGCAAGAAGCCCTCATCGGTTACGCTGAATGGGAAATCGATCTCCGGACCGCTCCAGGTAAAGACTTCCGGAGACTACACGGTGGAAGCGCACTACTGAGGAGGATGTTTGAAACGCCGTTCTTTTATCTCATTGCTTAGCGCGGCGCCGCTCTTGCGCATGCCGCTCTGGGATCAGGCAGGAAGTACTTCGGCGCCTCAGGCCTGGGGGCCGCCGCGGCTCCGCTCCGCGCGCGCGGAGCACGAGCGCGTGATTCTGTCGTTCACTCCGGTCCACGGCGCCTCGTCTTATCGCGTTCAGTATCGTGATTCATCCGGCGGCAAGGAAACTATTGAGGGCGTTCTGGCGACGGACTACGCCGTGCAAGGTCTCAAGAATGGAACATCGTACCGGTTTAGCGTTGCCGCCGATGGACCTGCCGGGAGCACTCCGTTTTCAAACGAGTTGGCCGCCACGCCCACCGCGGAAATGGACTGGCGGTCTCTCGCCGAGGCGTTCCAAGGCTCCAACCCAACTCGCACATCGTGCCCCTTCTGGATGGTCCACGGGGATGAGACAGAAAAGCAGCTCCGCGAATTCATGCAGGTGATTTACCGGTTCGGCTTTGAGGGTGTCACGCTGCACCCCTACGACTACCAAGGATTTCTCGAAGAAAATAACTGGAAAGCCTGGCGCGTCATTGTAGACGAAGCCCGCAAGCTGGGCCTGACGGTGTGGGAGCAGGATGACAAGGATTACCCTTGCGGCTACGCCGCCGGGAAAATCGTGGCGCAGAACCGCAAGCTCGCGCGCTGGGAAGTCACGCTGGCGCATCAGCAAACGTATCATGGTCCTCAGCAGCTTTCGCTCAAGATCACTGATCTGCTACCGGCGCAGCAGCAGCTTGTTGCCGTCGTGGCGGCAGGTCCTAAGAATGATTTCCGGGACTTGACAGACTCGGTTTCAAACGGGAGCCTCCAATGGTCTGTTCCCGAAGGCGATTGGGAAGTCTTCATTCACGGCGCCTGGCAGCCCGGAATCGATGATCCCAAAGTCTATCCCGACCTTGTGCACGGTGAGGTCAGAGGCTACATTGATTATCTCAGCCCTGAAGCAACCGATCTTTTTGTGAAGCTCGTCCTTGAAGGCACATGCCAGGCGATTGGCTACCAGCATGTTGGAAATACCTGGAAAGGCTTTTACATCGACGAGCCGGGCTACTATTCGAGCGGCGTCGTGCTGGGCAAGCCGGGCGGTTTCCCTTACACGCCGGATTTCCTATCGCGTTTCGAAAGCCGGTACGGCTACTCCCTCCGTTCCCTGCTTCCCCTGCTTTGGGTTGAACGCGGCCCCAAGACTCTGGGCGTGCGCCACGATTACATGGAATTCGTCAGCAACGGCTATGACGATCTCTTCTTAGGCAAGCAGACGCGCTTCGCAGAAGCTCACGGCATGCAGATTGACGGCCACGTGCGGGAGGATTTGCCGTTCCAGCTTGGCGGGGGCGCGGGCAGCGACTTCAAGATGCTCGAACACTACAGCATGGGCGGCTTCGATCATATTTTTGACCAATGGTACACGCCCGAAGATGATGTCTACTGGCGGCAGCCGAAAATGGCTAGTTCCGTCAGCCATTACATGGAAACGCCACTCGATGAAGCCATGGTCGAACACTTTGCGGCCACCGGCTGGCGGACCGGGCTGACGGAAATGAAAGTGATGATGGATTGGACCACCTGCCGCGGCCTCAGCCGAATCGTCCCCTGCGGCTTGGATACGCGGAAGCCGCCCGACTGGGAAGATCAGCCTGAATTCTGGCTTTATGGCGATAATCCCCTGGCGCCCTTTTTCCACACTTACCAAACCGTTGCCAACCGCGGAACCATGATGATTCGGGGAGGGCGTCATGTGGCGAAGGCGATCATTCTTGATACCGCCGCGTCAGCCTGGGTGGGGCCTGTCGAGGAATTGTGGAAATCTGACAAGGCCCTGAGCCAGGCTCATCTCGATTACGATAACGTTTCCTACGAAGTGTTCAGCAATCCGTCGAAGTGCAGGATTCGAGGCGGCCAAGTTCACCTGGGACGCGAAGAATACGACTTTGTCATTCTGCCCGGGGTCGATGCGCTGCCGCTTGCAGTGGCTCGCCGCTTGCTGGAGTTTTATGAAGCGGGCGGAACGGTGATTTCACTCGGGCCTAGCTTAAGATTTGAGATGCGGCCGGGAATGAAAGGCGCCGACCTCATTCCGAAAGTCCCCGTCGGCTCGGCGGACGGGCGCCACGATGACGAGGTCAAACAAATTGTTGCAAAGATTTGGGGCGAAGAAGCCACTGGCCGCGGCAAGGCGCACGTTACGACTTACAAGGATATCGCCGATCTGTTTTATTCGCTGGACGCCCACGATGTGTGGATCGATCCGAATCTCACGCTGCTGCAGTATTACCACCGGCGGCTTTCCGGGCGCGACCTCTATTTCTTCAACAACGAAGGGGAGAAGGTCACAACCACCGTGCGTCTGCGCAACGCGCAGGGCGTGCCCGAAATATGGGACCTCGTCACCGGGAGTATCCGCCAAGCGCCGTGCTACTCGGCCAAAGGAGAAATAATCTCCCTGCGCCTTCATCTCGACCGTTACGACTCCGTTTTTGTCGTTTTGAACCCTTCGGTGCAACCCCTGCCGCACGTGGTTTCCACCAACGCTGACGAGGTTCTGCGTGATTCTGATGGGCAAATTGCTCTCAGGCAATATAAGGCGGGCACGGTGCGCTACGCGCTGGCTCAGCCGGATGGTAAAATAGAGCGCAAGCAGGTGAACAGGTCGTCGAAGGAAGTGGTACCCCTTGAGGTTCACGACGGGTGGTCCCGCACACCCGTCAAGCCCAATGGCGCGGTTTATAAAGCTCAATTTCGCTGGCCGCAAGCGGCCCCTCGCTCCGCGAGGCTCGAGATCGAAAACATGACGCAAGTGATCCATGCAAAGCTCAATGGGAAAGAGTTGGGGATGCGATTCACCTATCCCTTTCACTTTAATCTGAGTTCTGCCCTCGAGCCTGGCGTGAATGAACTTGAGGTAAAACATGTTGAGCGCTACTCGTTCACGTCAAAGCTGGGCGAGATAACCGTTAGACCTTTTTATGAAGTCCGTGTTTAAGAACCGGTTGAAGCCGGTTGCAAAACGCGGGAAGCTGTCATTCTGAGGAGCCGCAGGCGGTCCTGAGCAGCGCGAAGGAAGAATCTCCGTATTTGAGTAGTTTCGCTAATACAGGGATCCTTCGCTTCGCTCAGGATGACAATTTGTCCGGTTTTGCAACAACCTGTCAGCATTATTCATGCCAGTCAGGACTCCCCCGCATACCCGCTCCGTCCAGAAATCGAAATCTGGTCTTGTGCGATATTTCAGCTTACGGGGATTAATCTTTAGTATGTCCGCGATCCTGCTGGCGTTGCCAACGGCTCCGGCTTGCGCCGACTCGCAAAACGCCTGCCGGGGAAACACGCAAGTCGAGGACGCGCTGCGTAAAGGCGGCAATTCGCAACTCTCTCCTGAGCTGCGGAAACAAGCTTATGAGGATGCCATCCGGCAATGCCCGCACGAGCTGGCCGCCTACAATAACCTTTCCGTTCTACTACTTCAAAATCATGATCTTACTGGCGCCCTCAGCGTGATCCATCGCGGACTCCAAATCGCTCCCCGAGATTCTGCCCTGAACCTCGATTGGGGCGTCGCGCTTCTGGCTCTCGGAAAACCAGAAAAAGCGCTGCCAGTGCTGAAGAGTCTTCCCTCTACCCCGAAGGGTGAGTTCTATCTCGGCATGGCCTATCGCGCGCTGCGCGACCACAAGGCGGCGCAACAGGCGCTTTCGGAGTCATTCAAAACAGGCTATGACGATCCTTACGTCCTGTACGCCTTGATCGAGCAGGATCAAGCTTTGCACGATAAGGCGGCGGGCCTGCGGGACTTTCGCACTTTCAGCGAACGATTTCCCAATTCTGCGTGGCTGCATCTCTTGCTCGGCAATGCCTATGCCTCGCAGCACGATGAATCCAATGCCGAAACCGAATATCGGAAGGCGGCAGACCTCGATCCTAAACTGCCCATCGTTCACTTCAAGCTGGGGCGGATCGCCTTTGACCGCAGCCACTATCCCGAGGCGCTCACAGATTTCCAAAAGGAAATCGCGGTGAATCCCGCATTTGGCGAGGCTTACCTTTACCTCGGAACGTGCCTGCGCAGGATGGGAGAAACCTCAAAAGCGCTCTCTTACTTGCAACAAGCCGTTAAGCGCGACCCTAATTACGCGCTCGGCTATCGCGAACTGGCGGTTGCGCAAATCGAATCCGGCCAGACGAAGGCAGCCGTCGAAACCCTGCAGGAAGGCGAGCAACGCTTTCCCAAAGAGGCCGCGTTTCCCGCCCAACTTGCTCAACTTCAGAAAAAGTTAGGGGATGCTTCCGAGGCCGCGAAGGAGGCGCAACTCGCAGAGCGCCTTAGCCGCCAAAATAATCCTGGTCTTGGCAGTGCCGCAAGCAGAGCGGTTCACGGCGCGCCCGCGCAAAGTTCTCCGGCCGTCCAGCGGCTGAGTCAATGCGTTAAAAGTTCGGATGCGCAATGCGCGGCGGAGGCGCTGAGCCAGATCCATGACGAAAAACTTGAAAGAGACCCAGGCTTTCTTGATTTGAAAGCCCGGGCTTTAAATTTGCTGCACAAGAGAAAAGCCGCGCTGGAGGCAATTCAAAGCGCCATTAAGATCGATCCGAAGACCGCCTCTTATTTCCTGACGAAAGGGCAGATTCAACAGCGAGCGGGCGATCAGCCTGGGGCCATCCGCTCATTTCTTCAGGCGGAGCAACTGCGGCCCGGGTTCGCGGACCCCGTGTACTATCTCGGGATGAGTTTTTTTCTGCTGGGGAACGATAATAACGATAACGCCTATTACAACCGGGCCGCCCGCCACTTCAAGGCAGCGCTCAGCCTGAATCCTCGCGATGACAAAGCGGAGTTCATGCTGGGAGTTGTCAATGTGGTCGAGTTCAAACTGAGCGAAGCGCAAAAGGACTTTGAAAGAGCCCTGAAGCTGAGCCCCAAAAATCCCTACTATCATCTCCACTACGGCGTTCTGCTCAGCCGCATAGGAGATCGCTCCGGCGCCCTCCGGGAAATGAAAATCGCGGAAAAGCTTGACCCTTCTTACGCGCGCACCCACTTCCATTTGGGAGACCTTGATGCCCAGATGGGTAGCTTCCGAGAGGCCCAAAAGCAACTGGAAGCTGCCGTCCGGCTTGACCCGCACCTTTCCGCAGCGTACTACTCGCTGGGCAGCGTGTACCATCATCTGGGCCTTACAGAAAAATCCCGAAAAGCCTACGAGGAGTTTCAAAAGGCGAAGGCTCAGGAACGGCAGAACGAGGGCGATCCGGTGGAAGCCTCGGTCGCTTCGGCGGAGTCACGATCAGCGGCCAAAAACAAGCCTTGACCTCTCATTCGAAAGGCACGTTTGTTCAGATTTTAATTTTATGGACGCGACCCGCGGCTTTGCCGCTAGCCTTGCGGAAGGGCTTTGCCCTTCCAGGAGCCTACAACCAGATACAACGCACTTGAGGCTTTTCGCAAGTCACGCGGCAAAGCCGTCTTTTGCACCCGTAAGTTGCACATCTGTGTTCGAAAAGCATCCTGCAACAGCCTTCTGCCAGCAAAATGGAATTATAATTGTTTTGGAGGCTTTATGAAGTATCCACTCACACAGCAAGAAATCGAGCAGTACCGGCGCGAAGGCTACGTGGTTGTGCCGTCCATCTTCAATGCGGAAAGGCTTGAGCGGGTTGACCATACGATCCAGGAAATCAGCACTAAAGCGATCGGTTCTGGAAAATACGATACCGTTCTTGAAATCGAGCCACATTCCGACGGAGAAAAGCCGGTGGTCCGGCGGATTTACAACCCCTTCGAGCAGCACGAAACCTTCCGCTCTCTCGCCACGGACGACCGGCTTCTGGACCGCGTGGAGTGTCTGGTCGGTGAGTCCATTCAATTGCAACACAGCAAGCTGAACATGAAGGCGGCGCGCGTCGGTTCGCCCGTCGAGTGGCATCAGGATCTGAGCTATTTCCCCCATACCAACGCCGATCTCGTGACGGTTCTGGTCTACCTCGACGATGCTTCAAAGCAGAACGGCTGCCTTCAGGTGATCGCACGGATGCACGACCGCTATCTTCCCTGCCACACGCCGGAGGGTGTTTTCGCCGGCATGCTCACCGAAGACGTCCGCAGCTATGGTCCGCAGATTCCGCTGGAAGCTCCGGCGGGCAGCGCCATCTTTATGCACTGCCTCACTCCGCACAGCTCTCTGCCGAATAAGTCCTCTCGCGCCCGGCGAACGCTGATTTTCGAGTACCGGGCGGCAGACGCCTTCCCCATTTACTACGGTCCTCGGGTGGAAAACGACGAGAAGCACACGTTTCAGGTCCGGGGCGCTCCCTCGCGCTTTGCCCGGCTTGCCGGCCCTCCGCCGCTCATTCCCGTCATGCCTGAGAATTTCCGCTCGCTTTATCAGCTTCAGGAAGAAACCAAGGACAAGCTGGGGATGGCGAGTTGAATGTTGATCCACCTCAATACGGCTCCTTAGGCGCCCACGTCATTCGCACATCTATTTTCAGCGTGGCAGTAGCAGTACCACGACGAAGGAGATTCTCGTGAACAAAATCACCCGGCGGAGCTTTCTGGGAATTACAGCGACAGGACTTGGCGGACTGGCCGCCGGTCCCGCGTGGTCGTTTGGCAACGCAGCGGCTGGCCCGAAGAGCACTCTCGAAGCGTTTTATGACAAATTCCGAGACCCGGACCGCCGTTACAGCATCCGCCCTTTCTGGTTTTGGAATGGCAAGCTCGAAGGCGTGGAACTGCGCCGCCAGATTAAGCAAATGGTCGATCACGGCGTCTACGGAGCGTACGTCCACAACCGGGATGGGCTCGAAACACCCTACCTTTCAGAAGAGTGGTGGCAAGTTGTGGGTGAAGCGCTGCGGGCCGCGAAAGACTATGGCTTCTCACTTTGCATGGTGGATGAATTCGAATGGCCGAGCGGCGAAGCGCGCGA
This sequence comes from Terriglobia bacterium, assembly GCA_036278555.1. Lineage (GTDB taxonomy): Bacteria > Acidobacteriota > Terriglobia > UBA7540 > UBA7540 > RH2-MAG17b. Next base: position 12,138 of record DASUKV010000198.1, on the reverse strand, counting down.
TTACTGGCTGCCTGGGGTCAACAAAAGCCGCGTGGTAGCGGCGAACCCCGATTTCCAGATGCGACGCCTGCGGCCTGCGGAAACGCCGGTTCAAGGGCCTCGCAGTGTTCGCATTCCTCTTTCATCCGAGACCGCCGTGGTCACCGTGGCCAAGCGAATCGCTCCGAATGCGCTTGATGGCGCGAGCCTGAAAACTCTGCCCTTCGAGAGCGGCGCTAACGAGCTTGAATGGGACGCGCCGGACGGCGAGTGGATCGTCTTCACCTATGCCCTCGAATGGACCATGGGCCAGCCCGATCACGGCACTGTGGACCTGATGAGCCGCGAGGCAATTGCCAAGTACATCGAAATTTACTACGACGAATTCTACCGCCGGTATCCGCAGTACTTCGGCAACGCCCTGCCGGCCACATTTGCCGACCATGAAGGCGATTACGGCGCGAAGCTCCCCTGGACTCCGAAGCTCTTTGAAACCTTCGAGCGCAAGGCGGGATACAGCCTGCCAGCTTATTTGCCGGCCCTGACTTATGACATCGGTCCCAAAACTGAAAAAGTGCGCTGCGACCTGCTGGACACGGTCAGCGAGCTTTATTCCGAAAATTTCTTCAAGCAAGTCACTGACTGGTGCCGCCAGCGCAAAATCGCGCACTCCGGACACGTCTGGGAGGAATCGCTATTTTTCGGGCCTGCCGAGCAGGGCGATTTTTTCCGCATTCTGCGCTCCATGAGCAACCCTGGATGCGACACGCTGCTCGAATGGGGACGGCAATCGGTGTGGCTGAAGGAAGTCGCCTCCGTCGCGGATTTCGAGGGACGGCACGTCGTCTGTGAAAATCAGGGCGTCCAAGGCGAGAATTCGTATTTGAGCCCGGAGCGGATGAAGCGCGTCTCAAACTGCCTGGGTGCATGGAACATCGGCGAGTTCATTCCTCACGCGTTTGATTACGACCTCACACGAACCAATTTCCCGCCGGATTGGTTCCGCAGCCAGCCTTATCTCGCCTGGTTCCGCGCCTATGCGGATTTGATGCGGCGCATCAGTTTCATGAACCGCAATAGCCGGCTGGTGGCGGATATCCTTCTGTTTTATCCGCAGGTTTCGATCTGGGGGCAGTCGGCCCCGGCGTTTCATGACCAGCGCATGGGAGAGCTTCTCCATGATTCCAACTGGAGCGATGACGCGGTGGATACGAACCAGCAGTTCGCGGAACTCAAGCTGCGGCTCAGCGCCGAGCGCCTCGACTACCAAGTGGCGGATGATCACTACATGGCGCAAGGCCGCAGCATCGGCGGCCGGCTGCGCCTCGCCCATTCGGATTTCCGGGTCCTGATTTTGCCGCCCATGTCGACCATCCGCCGCGCGACGGCGGAGCGAGTGCGCGATTTCTTCCGGGCGGGCGGCACGGTGATCGCGCTGCGGCGCTTGCCGGAAACGTCGAGCGAATCCGGACGGAATGACCCCGCGCTGAAGGCTGTCTGGGATGAGACTTTTGACGATCATCCCGCTTTGACGCCGTTTAACCTGAAGCGGAATTCTCAAGGGGGACGCGCCTACTTCGTGCCGGAGTCTGTGACGGACGTGCTCGCGGTTCTCCACGAGGTCCTGGCCGATCCCGACGTCGAAGTGACGGAAGGACCTTTAGATCACCTCGACGTGCTGCACAAAACCACGCAGGGCATTGACTTTTATTGGATCGTCAACGATACGGGCGAGCCGCGCACCAACATACTATCCCTCCGCGCCAAAGGGCGGCCTGAGCGTTGGGACGCGAACACGGGGAAAAAGTCTCCGCTCTTCTATCAAACCGCCGATGAGCGCACGCGGGTTCGCCTGGCGCTGGGGCCGTGGGACGCCGCCTACGTAGTCTTTGATGCGGCGGGTCCCGCGCAGCGCCTGGCCTTGAATTCCACGAATCTGGATGAGTTTTACATTGCCCACGCGACAAGGGATCAAGTTACCGTTCATGGACGCGCGCTCGCAAGCAAAGGGCCTCTCTCGGTCATACTGGGCGCGAACGGCTCAGAGTTTCGCGGCGAGTACTCGTCACAGGCAGCTCAACCGGTCGAGATCACGGGCGAATGGAACGTAACCGTTGAAGCCCCGGCCATTCATCTACCTTACGCCTGGGCTCTTGATGATCTTGACGATCGCGGCTTGCGTGAGCGCTGGTACGCGGAAACAGCGCGCGGCCGCGAATGGAACCCGCTGTGGCTTTCCCCGATGAACCAGCCCCTCCGTCAGTGGAATGTGATGGGTCCGTTCCCGAATCCGCAGGATCACGGGTTAAAGGAATCGTATCCACCCGAGCAGACCATCGACTATGACGCGGTTTACACCGGCGCGGACGGCCGGCGGCTCCGATGGCAAGGCGTGAACGCCGCGGACTATGGCGTTGCGCCCGAAGCGGGTGCATTCGGTATCGGCACGATGGAAATTGATGGCGGGCCCTACGCCTCCGGAAGCTTTGTCGTCAACTATGGAAAAGCTCTCCGGCTCGAGAGTCCGGATGGCGTGATCTTTGCCCAGACGAATGTCTATAGCCCGCAAGAAGCGGACGCCATGATGCTCCTGGCCAGCGCCAATCCTTCCGCCGTGTTCGTGAACGGAAGCAAAGTTTACTCTCGCTGGCTTCGACCGCTTTATAACCGGCTGATCGACGGGTTCGCGGCGCGCATTCCCGTGCGCCTGCGCTCCGGCTGGAACAGCGTATTGCTAAAATTTCTTCACAATCCGGAAGACCCCAAAGCACCGGAGTTTACTTGCCGCATCGAACAGCGCAGCGGCAACCCCATCCCGAACCTCTTCTCCTCTTCGCGGGCTTTAGAGAACTTGCGTCCGAAGGCGCGGCCGGGATACCGCTGGCTGCGATTTCATGTTCCGCCGCTTGCCGGGGCTTTGATCGTGCCCAGGCTGCAATACCCCTGGAAGGCATTTATCGGCAAAGCCGAGACAAACGCGAACTCTGAAATCCCGCTGCCGAAGGGAACTCGCGTTGCCACGCTGCGCGTCGCTGCCGGGGAAATCCTGACGTCGCCGTTCGCATTCTCCACGATACCGGCTTCCCTTCCCCTTGGAACGTGGAACGTTCCCGGACTTGAGCATTTCTCCGGACAAATGACTTACGAAAAGGATGTGACGGCGCCTGCAGAACTCTTAAAGGAGCGCCTGCTTCTGGACTGCGGTGAAGTCGGAGTGGTGGCGGAGGCCTGGATCAACGGAGCGTCTGCGGGATCGCGCGCCTGGGCCCCCTACGCTTTCGACCTGACGGAACACTTGCGCGAGGGATCGAATCACGTGAAAGTTCGGATCGCCAATACGGGCGCGAATGCCAGGGCCGTGGGATTATACCGGTCCATCCTTCAAAATATCGATCTCGACGGCTGGCACGGACCCGCGCAGCTTACGCCCTACGTTGACCGCGACATCCAATGCCACCGGGTCTGATGTTGTGCTGGCGGCCAGTGGCCGCCGCTACAACCTTCTGGCAGCATAAATTTGTAATCGTTAAGAATTCGAACGCGAGGCGGCTTGGCTTTGCGGGGCGGGGCGCCGGTAGATTTCCTCAATCAAATCCCGGCAACGTTCTTCAATTACAAATCGGCGCGCCTTGAGTGAGGGGGAAAGTTCGCCGGAGGCAATGGTAAACTCGCGCGGCAACAAAGCAATCTGGCGGATTCGCTCGAAAGGAGCGAGCGGCTGGCAGGTTTCATCAATCTGCTTCTGCATAAAATCCCGGATCTCAACGCGCGCGACGAGTTCATCGCGTGTGGGACACTGGATGCCCCGCTCGCGGGCGTATGACTCAAGCCGATCGAAATGGGGAACAACGAGCGCCGCGACAAAATGGCGGGAATTCCCAAGCGCCACCAACTGTGCAACGTAGGGATGCCCCTGGAATATTCCTTCCAGCTTCTCAGGCGAGATGTATTTGCCGCCGGACGTCTTAAAGAGGTTTTTCTTCCGGCCCGTGATTTTCAGATATCCGTCTGCGTCGAGCGAACCCAAGTCGCCCGTATGAAACCACCCGTTGCTGAAGGCCTGCGTCTTCTCTTCCGGCTCATGGTAATAGCCTGGGGAAACATTCGGACCACGGACCAGAATCTCACACCCTCCGCCGCCATCCACTCCCGCGGCTTCCTCGCCCAGCCGAACCTCGACTCCTGAAATCACGCGGCCCACTGTCCCCAATTTCGTCGCGCCGGGATAGTTCACGGAAATCACGGGCGAGGTCTCGGTCAACCCGTAACCTTCATAGACCGGCAACCCCACCGCGTGGAAAAATTCCGCCAGCTCGGGCGCGAGCGGCGCCGAACCCGAAATCAGGTAACGCACGCGCCCGCCGAGCCGCGCCCGGATTCTCTTGGCGACCAAGCTGTCCGCGATGGCGCGCTTTACCCGCAAGGCAGCGGAAGGCCCGCGGCTTTCGAGTCCGCAACGCGCGTATTGCCACCCCGTCCGCACAGCCCAGTTAAAGAGCTTTTGCCGCGACTTTGGCCCCTGATGGACGGTCTCGAAAATCTTTCCGTGCACTTTTTCGAGGACGCGCGGAACGACGGCCATAATCGAGGGCCGCACTTCAAGAATGTTCTGGGGCAGCGCCTCAAAACTCTCGGCGTAGGCGATGGAGACGCCGTTCCAAAACACGAAATATTCAAGCATCCGCTCGAGAATGTGGGACAAAGGAAGAAACGAAAGCGCCGTATCGGAGCGATCAAAATGAAAGAGCGGCATACAGGCCTGAACGTTCGAAACCACGTTCGCGTGCGTCAGGATTACGCCCTTCGGCCGGCCCATCGTGCCGGACGTATAGAGGATCGTCGCCGTCTCCTCCGGCTTCGCCCGAAGCGCCTTGCTGCGAAATTCTTCTTCGGGAGCGGGCGCCTGCTGGAGCTGCTCCTGAACGGTTTCAGACCACAAAGCCACGCACTGCTCTCCGGCGTTCACCGAATCCATCACCAGAACAAAGAGCAACTCCGGCAGGCGCGGCCGGATTTGCAAAACCTTCTTGAGCTGCTCCGCCGTCGAAACGATAATTCCCCGCGACCCCGAGTCGCGCAAGATGTATTCGATGTCGGAAGCCGGGAGTGTCGGATAGATGGGCACATCCACGGCCCCCAGTCCGAGCGCGGCGTAGTCCGTGAGCGCCCACTCGGGCCGGTTTTCAGAAAGAAGCGCCACGCGATCTCCGCGACCGATGCCGAGCCGCTCCATCGCTCCTGCCAGGGCGGCGGCCTGCCGCAGGACCTCCTGAGAAGACATTCCCTGGTAACGGCCGTCCCGCTTGGAGAGAAGGGCGTCTGGCTTGGCGTGCCTTTCGACCGCTTTCAGGAACAACTCGTTCAGTGTATGAAAATCCGTACGTTCCATGTCTCAAATCACCGCGATGGGGAGCGGCGCCTCGCCGCCCCCACTCTCATCGCAAGATCAATTATATTCCCTGGTGAAAATTTCGATGAATCGCGCCGCGCACGGCTCACCGGCGCCTGCACCCTTACCGGAACACCTCTTCGCGGGCGATGTCGCAAATCGCCACCACGGCCGGGTTTTTGATTTTTTTCTCGATCGAGATTGCGTAAAAGCGCGCGCGCACGGCTTCCGTCTCGCCAAGGCGGACAAACCCGTATTGCTTCCTCATCTCTTTGTCGAGAATGCTCGGAGCCGCGACAATGCCTCGCTCGGCCCCCGCGAACATTCGGAGCAGCGAGAAATCGTCAAATTCGCCGACAATCTGTGGCCGGATGTCCTGCGATTCAAACCATTGGTCGAGACCTGCCCGCAGCGAGGCGCTCTCGGTCGGCAAGAGGAACGGCGCGCCTTCAAGCGAGCGCGGGAAGCCTTTCTTCCAAGCTTCTGCGAGCTTCCCTCGCGCGTAAAAACTCACCGGGCAATCACCCAGGGGATGGCTGAACGCGCGCACGCTGACTCCGGGTCCGAGCGGCGCGTCCGAAAGCACGAGATCAAGCTGTTGAACGGCAAGCAGCGCCAGAAGCCGGTCCGGCGGGTCCTCACGGCAGATCACCCGCACCGGCGAGGGAAGCCGGAACGCAGGCTGGATGAGCCGGTAAACGATAATTTTGGGAAGCACATCCGCGACGCCCACCTGCAGACGCAGCGGCCGGCCGCTGGGCCGGCCTTTGAGAGTATCCGTCAGCTCCCGGCCGAGGGAAAAAATTTCATCCGCATAGCGGTAAACCACCCGCCCGGATTCGGTCGGCACGAGGCGCCGCCCGGACCGCGTGAAGAGCTTTTCGCCAAGACTTTCTTCCAGCTTCCGGATTTGCGCGCTGAGCGTGGGCGGAGCCAGCAGCAACTCTTCCGAAGCTCGCGCGATGCTTCCGAGGCGCGCGACCATCCAGAAATAGAGCAAATGATGATAATTCAGCCATTCCATCGTGGTTCATCATAACTTAGAAAAAACCTTCCAGCCAGCAGAAATCCTTCTCTTTTCGAACCGCTTCCCTCAACTCCCCAGGAACGCGATCTCCACGCAACAAACGTCCGTGACCGGCCAACGTCAAGCACAATGGGGACAACCCAAGGCTTCTATAAAACCTCATGATGCAAGCCAAACTTTCTAATTCTATATTCAGGCGCCCGTTGGTAGGTTGGAACTGGAACGGTGATTGCGGAGTCTCCGCGATCGCCGCTGTCAGCCGCCTCAGAACGGCAGCAACTTGGAGCAAAGGCAGGTGTGTTATGCAGCAGAGAGTTTTGCGGCAACAAATGAATGAAGAGTTCCTCCTGGCTCCGCGCAGCAGAGTTTTGTTAGTGGATGAAGACGACGCGGACCGCGAATACTACGCCGGGGTGCTGGAGGCGCAGGGGCACGAGGTGACGTCGTGCGACTTGCATCAAAAGGGAGCGGAACTCGCCGAAAGCGGCGACTTCGACTTCGTCATCACCAGCCAGGGAGGTCCGGCATTCGAGGGCAAAGTGGTTCTCGAACGCCTCCGAAAACGGCGGAATGAGAGCCGTCTCAGCGGCCCGACGCCATGGGATATTCCCGTCCTCGTAGCGGCCTCTTCCGCCGACATGCCGAGTTATCTCGAGGCGATGCAGCTTGGGGCCGTGGACTACGTGGAGAAACCCATCCACCCGCGAGACCTGAGGCGCTTCCTAAGGTCCCATCAGCGGCCGCTGAGGTTCGCGGCGCGCTCGGGCCCAGCCGTGTGAAGCTTGCGGCGGCATGAACCTGTGATCCTTGCGCTTTTCTGGATTCGCAGGATTTCTCGCCGCCTCCCGATTCCGGCATTGTCTTCCCTCCCTGGCCGCAGCCCGCAACCTGATAGAATAGCAGTGTGCCTCCAGCGACTTTTCGTATTCTCAATTTCGGTTGCAGAGCCAGCCAGGCGGATGGCGCGGCGCTGAAGCTTCAGCTTCTGCGTGCGGGGCTCTCGGAAACCGCCGAGGGCCAGGAAGACGTTTCCATCCTGAATACGTGCACCGTGACGGCCGCCGCAGATGCTGAAGTGCGGCAGATCATTCGCCGCATTCACCGGGAAAACCCGAGCCGCCGCATCCTGGTGACGGGCTGCTATGCTCAGCGCGCGCCCCAGGAAATCGCCGCGCTCGGCGGCGTTGCCTGGGTGGTTGGCAATTCGCACAAGCACCGGGTTGCGGAAATCCTGACGGCTCACTTCGGGGGCGGGCCCGCCTCCGAACCCTGGTTCGCTCCCACAGCGTACAACGATTCGGTGAGGACTGTCGAGAATGTTGAACCGTCCCGGCAAGTCTGGGTGGGCGAAATCGGTGCGGAATTTCACTTTCTTCCCGCCTCTCCCGATGATCGCACGCGGCCCACGCTGAAAATCCAAGATGGCTGCAACGCTCGCTGCGCCTTCTGTGTTATCCCCAGCATCCGGGGCCGCAGCCGGAGCTTGCCCGCGGAGCAGGCGGTGGCGGAGGTGCGAAGGCTTGAAGAGCAGGGATTCCGGGAAGTCGTCCTTTCGGGTATCAACCTGGGGAGCTATGGGCGGGACCTGGGCGGCGGCGTCACGTTCCTGGCGCTGCTCGAAAAAATCCTGAGCGAAACTCGTTTGCCTCGCTTGCGCATCAGCTCCATTGAACCCATGGATGTCACGCCGGAATTGATCGCACGGATCGCCCGCGAGCCTCGCATGGCCCGCCACTTTCACGTGCCGCTGCAAAGCGGCTCGGACCGGGTTCTGCGGCAGATGAATCGCCGGTATTGGACGGCGCATTATGCTGATCGCATCATGGCAATCCGCCAGGCGATTCCAAACTGCGGCATCGGCGCAGACGTCATGACCGGCTTCCCCGGCGAGACGGATGAAGACCACTCGATCAGCGCCAGTTTCATCGAATCGCTCCCCTTCACCTACTTGCACATTTTTCCGTACTCGCTGCGCCCTTCAACGCCCGCCGCATCCCGCGACGGCCAGGTGGCGAGATCCGTATCACGCGAACGCGCCGCAGACCTCCGCCAACGAATAGTACGCAAGCGGCGCGAGTTTCTTCTCGGCCAGATCGGCCACGTCCTTTCAGCCCTGACACTGAGCGGATCGCACGAGGATGACTGCCGGGCGATCAGCAGCAACTATCTGAATATTCAGTTGCCCGGAACGCGCTTATCACCCAACCAAATTGTCGATGTACGAATCCAGCGCGTGGATGGCGACCGCCTGGTGGGTCACCCTGAGTTTGTGTACCGGCAGGCGGCAACCTGAGGAGAGTTTGACCCCCTGAATAACAGAAGGCTATGATAACTGTGCGCGAGCAAGCCGGGTGATCGCTGCCCCGGTCCACGAGCCGCTTCGGTGGCTTGACGGGACCGGGGGAGAGGAAAGTCCGAACTCCGCAGGGCAGTGTGCTCGCTAACGGCGAGGGCTGGAGGAGGATTTCCGTTTCGCGGAACGTACGCCTCCAGTACGGAAAGTGCCACAGAAAATATACCGCTCGCCTCGGCGAGTAAGGGTGAAAGGGTGCGGCGATCCGGCTTCTCACAAGGGGCTGGATTGCTTAATGTAAGGGCGCACCGCGCGGGCAGCGATGCCTGCGGCAGGGTAAACCCCACACGGAGCAAGGCCAAATAGGAGAGGAGGAGCGGCTCGCTCCGCAACGCGTGCGGCTTCCGGATTTCCGGAACCAGCGCCGGCGACTCTCGGGTAGGCCGCTTGAGCCCGTCAGCAATGCCGGGCCTAGAGGAATGATCACCACCCGTCCTCGGGCGGGAACAGAATTCGGCTTACAGGCTTTGCTCGCGCATTTTCAATAACTTGCATCAATCGTCCCCGCAGGCATGATGCACCTCACCTTCGACTCTATAATCAGACCTGCCAATCCTGCCGAATATATTAAGTTATTGGAACGCTTCTTACGCTTGACATTTAATGTGGCACATTATAAAATCAACGTGTGATTAAATCCTTTGCCTCAAGGGAGACGGAGCGGCTCTTCAATCGTGAGCGAGTTAAACAGTTCGAGGCTTTCGAGCGAGCGGCGCGGAAGAAACTTGAAGTGCTGAACGCAGCAAAAGAATTGCGGGATTTGTCAGCGGTTCCAGGTAATCAGCTTGAGAAATTGGAAGGGGATCGAAAAGGACAGTATAGCATTCGTATTAGCAAGCAATGGCGCGTCTGTTTTAATTGGCAAGAGGGCGATGCCCTCAACGTTGAGATCACGGATTACCATTAGGAGAATTGAATATGGCTAACAAGCTTAAACCTATTCATCCTGGAGAGATTCTACGCGAGGAGTTTATGGAATCACTCGGATTGAATGCAAACAAGATAGCCATTGCTCTGCGTGTGCCCGCACCTACTGTTTATGATATTGCGCGTGAGCGTCGGTCGATTTCGCCTGATATGGCTCTTCGACTTGCCCGTTATTTTGGCACAACGGCTGAATTCTGGCTCAACCTGCAAGCCCGGTATGACTTGGAAACGGCGCGGGATGAAGAAGAGACAAAAGTAAGACGTGAAGTGCAGCCGCTTAAAGCTATGACAGCCTAATCACGTGAGCGCGGCGAGAAATCGCTGACGATTGGCTTCAAGTCTACAATCAAATTCACCGCTGATGACCCGCCCGCTCGTAAACAGTCCCCAAAATGATGGCGCAGATTGCGTCGTGCCTCTTACGCCACAGGGAAAACTGCCCCACCATTGCTGCGAGTAGCCTAGTAGTCATCGTCTCTGGGAATCTGATCTGCCGTATAGCAGTGGAGTGTCCACCTGTGGTCCGTAGGGTCCCGGTCTGCGATGTCAAGCGATGCAGGCATCTCCGTTGGACGCTGCGAACACGAAGGAGTTGAACTGATAGCGCTCGTGCCACGTTTCCAGATTTCCGATCAATCTTTGACCTAGTAGAAATTCTTCACCGCTATTCTGGCCCATGCCTGTGAAGATCAACGCATCCGGCTCTTTGATGCTCAAGACGAGCCCGAGTTTCGCGTTGTCCAACTGCGCTTGCTTCCTCGCGATGAAGTCTTGCCTCGTGACAGGAATCTCTGAAGCATGAATCTCTGAAGACGGTCGAGATTCCGGTTGATTCTTAGGCGCAATCACGATGAGCAAGCCGAGAAGCGCTAAGAAGCTGATTGCTATCCATCTCACAGGCTTCGAGACGACGGGCCTCTTGTGAACGACTTCCTGACTTGGTCTCGGTGCTGCTGAGCGGGTTGGACTCCCGGTGCTGCTGCTCAACCGGTGAAGAACGGGCGGGTTTTCCATATATTTTTTCTCCCTCCATTACTAACGGCAGCTTCGGCCTGTTTTTTTACAATCCCTGGTCAGCCAACAGGCGCGAAGCCCACAGAAAAAAGAGCTGCGCCCATCGCCCTTATAGCGAAGAAAAGGCGAGCACGGTAGACTCCCGGTTATGGGGCATAAGGACTTGCCGCGCCAGCGTATCGGACATGGCCGGAATCACTCATACAATTCAGGCGTCTGCTTCCAGCTTGTGCGCTGGAACTGTCAGCGATTCGTGGCGGCGAACGGGTAGGAGAAATTGCAAAGGGTCTGAACACAGTCACAGTTCAGATAACCGAGACTCCGATAGAGCATACTGTGAGGGCGAAGGATTTTGAGGAGTGGCTGAAGCGAAGGGACGGAAAACCGAGGGATTTAGGCCATCGAATCCGCGAGAGAGAGACTTTAGGGCTGGAAGATCGGGGCTAAAATTGTGACACAGGTGTGACATAAAGCCGTTCTTCACTGCCAAAATTGACATCATTGACAACTCACACTCATTGATTCTAAATAAGTTATTTGTTTTCAATGTTGCATCATTGGATTCGGCTTACAGGCTTTGCTCGCGCCAGAATGAATAAACCTCCAGGGCGCAACTCCTGATGTCGAAGGCCAGGGCCATCCGTCTGGCTAGAGCGATTTTGCTTCTTGAAAATGACCTGCTAGCTTTTCGTACGTGGTGCGCAATTCCTCGGGCAGCACCCGCGTTTCACTCACGACCGACATGAAATTCGTATCTCCACTCCAGCGCGGCAGAAAATGCAGGTGAAGGTGATCTGCCACGCCCGCGCCCGCGCACTTGCCGAGATTCATTCCGAGATTGTAACCCTCGGGCGTATAAGCCGTTTTCAGAGTTCGCTCCACACGGCGCGCCAGCAGCATCATCTCTTCTAAAGTCTCATCATCGAGCTCATTGAGGGTGGCGGCGTGCGCGTAGGGGGTGATTAGAACGTGGCCGGTGCTGTAGGGGTAGAGATTCAGGAAGATAAAGTTCAGGCGCGCCCGGTAAAGGATGAACTGCTCAGCATCGCGGGCGGCGTCGTGCCGCGCCATCTCGCAAAATGGGCACCCGTTTGTGCGGGCGCCTTCGGTGATGTAGCGAAAGCGCCAGGGGCTCCAAAGGTAGTCCATAAACCAAGTTTCAGTTGTGGCAAGCACGCCGCATTCCACGCCGATGAGCCGCCCTGCCGCTAGGGCGTTTCCGTTCCGGCCGGCGCGCCGGAAGCAGGCGCACTTTCGGGTGGTGCAACAGGGGCTGCAGGCGCTTCGCTCGCGCCCACGTTCACGACGTCCTTCAGCTCCTTGCTGGGCTTGAAATACGGGATTTTTTTGGCGGGTACTTCCACGCGAGCGCCGGTTTTGGGATTTCTCCCCACACGGGATTTTCGCTCCCGGGTGCGGAAGCTGCCAAAACCCCGGATTTCAATCTTC
>DASUKV010000197.1:0-2431 GCA_036278555.1 Terriglobia bacterium | reverse complement strand
GATGCAAGAGAAGTTGCGATAATTCCGCCCAGGGGCTCGAAACCATAGGCAACCTGCTCGCGATTCATCCCCTCGATAGCCCTGCGGATCGTCTCTACGCTCGCATACCGTGGCGATTCCGTGCGAACCACGAAGCCCTCCGTTTTCGCCAATAACGAAATGAATTGGTCGGGAATCTGCCATACCGGAAGGTAGATCTGGACGAGTGACGATTGCCGATTTGTATCGAGTCCTTCCTGGTCAACGTGGCCGACGACTCCCACAATCTCGAAGGGTTGATCCATGCCTGCGAGGTGAATGTGCTTGCCAATTGCATTTTGATGTCGAAAATAGGTTCGCGCAAAATCCTGGTCGATCACGGCAACCAAACGTGAACGCACGTCATCCGCCGGCGTGAAAAAGCGTCCGCGTTGAAGTGGAATTCCCATAACTTTGGAATAATCGGCGCCCACGATATAGTTCGTCGCGTTAGGCATCTCACTCTGGGTTGCCGGTTTGGGCTGGCCTTCAGCCCAGAAACCCACAATATTTCCACCCTGCATCGGAAAGGCGCCGTCGGTAATCGATGCTGACTTGACGCCGGGAACGGCGGCAATCGTGTCTGTCAGGTGATGCAAACCCGCCCGAATCTGATCCGGAGTTTCTTTCGCCGTCGAAGGCGGCAAGGCCACGTTGAATGTCAACACGTTCTGAGGATCGAAGCCGGGATTGACGCGCCATAGATGAGCGAGGCTTCGAATCGTGAGACCTGCGCCAATCAACAGTATCACCGCCAGCGCCATCTCTAGTACGACGAATACGCGCTGCGTGCGGGGACCGGCGCCGCCTGAGCCCCGCGCACCCTCCTTTAGGCCTTCCTGTAGGTTGGGACGCGAGCTTTGCAACGCCGGTGCGAGTCCGAAAAGTAGGCCTATGAGAATCGAGGCAGTCAGAGCAAAGGCAAGAACATGCAGGTCGAGCCGCACGTCATTCGCGCGCGGGAGGGTTTCAGGAAGCATGGCAAGTGTTGCCTTGGTTCCCCACCAAGCAAGGAGCAATCCCAGCCCGCCGCCCGCCAGCGCCAGCAGAATGCTCTCAGCCAGAAGTTGGCGAATCACGCGTCCCCGGCTTGCGCCCAGTGCGGAACGGATCGCAAATTCATGCGCGCGGCCCGTCGCACGCGCCAAAAGCAGATTCGCTACATTCGCGCAGGCAATCAAGAGAACAAATCCCACAGCCGCTAAGAGCACTAGGAGCACAGGTTCGACATTGCCTACCATGCGTTCTTTGAGCGGGGTAAGCGAGATACCCTCGTTCTTGTCTGAATCGGGATATGCTGAGGCCAGGTCTCGCGCAATGCCATCCATATCGGCGCGGGCCTGCTGTAGTGTTACTCCTGGTTTCAACCGGCCAAATGCAAAAATCCCTGGATGAGCGCCGCGGTCCGACATCCATTGACTGTCGTAGGAGCCAATGGGAACATAGACGTCCCCGAGGACAAAATTCGCGGTCTCACAGCAAAAGTAGAAGTTCCGTGGAATGACACCGATAACCGTATAGCCCTTTCCATCAAGCGTCAGCACTTTGCCCAGGACTCCCGACGAACCGCCAAATCTGCTTTTCCAGAATCCCCCGCTCAGAATCACCACCGGTGCGATGCCTCGTTGATCTTCCTCTGACGAAAAATTTCTGCCGATGACTGGCTTCACGCCGAGCAACGGAAAGAAGCTGGCAGAAACTTGCGTGACTTTAACGCGCTCGGATTTGCTTGAGCCGGTTAAATTCATGTCCGTGTGTCGGTACGCGGCGAGGGCTCCGAAAGTGTGATTCATTTGCGCCCAGTCGAGAAAGTCTGGGTAGGAGATTGCGAATTCCCGGAATGGAGGCAACTCTTCAGCGAGTGCCACAAGCCGATCGGGATGGGGATACGGCAACGGGTTGAGTAGCACTGCATTCACTACGCTGAAAATAGCGATAGTGGCGCCAATACCTAACGCGAGCGTCAGCACGACTACCAGAGTGAATCCGGGATTCCGCCGTAACTGGCGCAGCCCGTAGCGCAGATCGGCGATGAGTTCTTGAAGCAAGCGCGTTCCCAATGCTTCGCGGCATTCTTCCTTGTAACGCTCGAAGCCGCCAAATTCGATGCGCGCCTGCCGCTCGGCCTCCGCGCGCGCGAGTCCCTGCCGTTCCAGATCATCGGCCCGGTCTTGGATGTGCGAGCGGAGCTCTTCTTCCATCTCGTGTTCTACACGCTTCCGGCGGAAGACGAAACTCAGCAGCGTGCGAAGCGATGACATGAGCCTCATATTTCCTCTGCCTCTGTACCGCTGCCCTCACCCGGCCTTCGGCCACCCTCTCCCGGAGGGAGAGGGCTTAGGGTGAGATGTACTGCTGTGGCCGGGTAGCCGGTAGCGCAGGGTTCGTTTTGTAACCCTGCGGCTTTTCGATG
>DASUKV010000196.1:0-4692 GCA_036278555.1 Terriglobia bacterium | reverse complement strand
TGGCCGGCCGCGAAGCGCACAATCGGCTTTTGGCGGCGGAGCGCCTTTTTGCCGGATTGAGTCTGCAATCCGGCTTCGAGGATTACCCGCAGCAGACGTTCACCGAGGCTTGGAAGGCGAACTGCTGGCCTGACCACGGATGGGGCGGAAACCAGGGGATTATCACGGATAGCGTCTACAACGCTTCCTACGAAAAATCAAAAAAGCTCGCCGATCAGTTGCTCAACAACGCCGGCTCCCGGCTTGGCAAAACGATTCAGAAGCAGCCGGGCAATGGAATTCCCCTGGTGGTTTTCAATCCACTGAACTGGGAGAGAACGGATGTTGTTCATGCCCGGTTGCAGATGCCTTCCGGATGGCAGGGTGTAACCCTTCGTGATGAAGCGGGCCGGGAAGTGCCGTGCGAAATTTCGGCGAAACAGGAGGGTGACACAGCAACCGAAGTTGTCTTCGTGGCGGAACGCGTACCTTCTCTGGGGTATCGTTCTTACGCGATGGAACCCGCCTCTTCGGCCGCATCCGTAACGACACTGTCGGGCCGGCGAGTGGAAAATCAGTTTTTCAAAGTGGTTTTCGGGGATGGAGGAATTAAAAGCCTCTACGACAAACGGCTGACATGGGACGCGCTGCGCACGGAGAAATTCGACGGCGGCGAAGTGGTTCAGTTCACCGCGCCGGGCGTGGCGTGGGAGGACCCGGAGATTGTGACGATGGAGAATTTTGATAAGACCAGCCGTCACCCGTTTCCTTTCAAGACATTCACAAAAGGTCCGGCGCGAATCACCGCGCTGCGCGAGGCTGCGTTCAAGCATTTCTTGCTGCGGGAAAATTTCCACCTGTATCACGCCCTGGATCGCGTCGAGATTGATCTGGCTCTGGTGAATTGGGATGGACAAAAGGATCGGGAACTGCGCGTGGTTTTTCCGGTAAATCTCGATGATGCTCGCACCAGCTACGAAGTCCCGTTCGGCGCCGTCGAGATGGGAAAGGATGAACTCGATTTCACGCTGCTCCCGCCCGATTCGGATACTGCTTTCCGGCCGGATATCTACGGCGGCGATCACCCTCTCGCCTACCGCGAGGCGATCAACTGGGTGGATGCGTCAGCGCAGCGATACCTGGGGCATGGGTGCTTATCTGCCTCGGATATGACGGTGCACCTGTTCCGCGACGAAACGGATCATCCTGTCTCTTATCCGATACTGCAGCACGTCCTGCTTTCCACGCGTAAGAGCCTGGCGTGGAACCCGGACTACTGGTTCACTCAGGCAGGGACTCACCGCTATCGTATGGCCCTGCTGCCGCACAAAGGAGACTGGCGGCTGCGCTACCGGGAGGCAATCGCGTTCAACTATCCGCTGTTTGCCGTCGTAGGCGATCAAGGCGCTCCTGCTCACCCAGCCGGTGATCGTGCGGCGAGCAGTTTCTTCCAGTTGCAGCCCTCAAATCTGGTTTTGACGGCTCTCAAGAAGAGCGAGGATGATAACCGCCTGGTGATTCGTTTCTACGAGGCGGAAGGCTTTGAAACGCCGGCAAGCATAAGATTTGCGAAGCCCATCACGCACGCCTGGAAGGCGAGTTTGATCGAAGATGATGGCGAACCCATGCAAACACTGGCCGACGGCTCGTTGCAGTTTTCAGTGAAGCCGTGGGAGATTGTGACCTTGAAGGTGGCCGTTTAGCGGATTGCAATTATAGTGACGGGACTTCTGTATCGACGCTGCCCCTCACCCACCGCAAAGTTTACCCTGAGCGGAGCCGAAGGGCGGTCCCCCCTCTCCCAAGGGGAGAGGGCTGTTATTTATTTTGTTTTTTCGGCCCTCTCCCTCCGGGAGAGGGTGGCCGAAGGCCGGGTGAGGGACAGGCGAGCAGATATTTCATCAGAGGGCTGAAACCTGATCGCCAACGGCTTCTTTTGAGGACTTCATATGCGTCTTGAAAATCGTGTCGCGCTGGTCACAGGAATGGCAATGGGCATTGGTAAAGGCATCGCCGAGCTATTTGCCGCCGAGGGAGCTGCGGTGGTCGGTCTCGATGTGAACGAGAAAGGCGGTACCGCAACGCGAGACCGAATCCGGGCAAAGGGTGGGCGGTGTTCCTTCCGGGTGGCGGATGTTAGCTCGGAAAAGGACGTTCAGACCGCTGTTGAAGCCGCCCGCGACGAGTTCGGCCCAATCGATGTTTTGATCAACGTGGTCGGGATCGCCTCCGAAGCCCCCGCGCACGAAATGGAGCTTGCCGATTGGGATCGCATCCTGCGCGTGAACCTGACCAGCATGTTTCTGACTTCGAAGCATGTTCTGCCGGGAATGCTCGCGCTTGGGCGCGGCTCGATCGTGCATATCACTTCCGTGCAGGCGCTCCTGGGCTTCTGTGGGTATCCGCATTACGCGGCCAGCAAGGGCGGAATCATCAGCTTGACGCGCCAGATGGCGCGGGAATACGCCACCCGGAAAATCCGCGTCAACTGCATTGCACCGGGCACGGTTGAGACGCCGCTGAACGTCGAAGTGCTTTCTCGCTCTGCTGACCCCAAGGCGCTGCGAGCGGCGTGGGAAAAGATGCACCCGATTGGACGCCTGGGGCAGCCGATCGATATTGCTTATGGCGCGCTGTATCTCGCTTGCGATGAAAGCTCCTGGGTCACCGGCCAGTGCCTGGTGATTGATGGAGGGCTTTCGACAAGCGGACCCGTGTGAGAAAGCCGTTGAGCGGCGCGGAACCGGCAGCGCACGAGGCATACGCATCGCGCCTCACCTGCGCTCGTGCCTCGGGTACCGTCTCCCCAGGGGAGAGGGCGGTAAGCCGCATTGGGACGGAATTTCGACGATGGCAGAAATCGTCACAATCGATGAGTTGGCCGGCCGGGTTTCGAGCGGCGTGCGTCTTGGAATCGGCGGGGTTCATTTTGCGCGGCTGCCCATCGCTTTGATTGAGAAAGTGCTGGCCC
This sequence comes from Terriglobia bacterium, assembly GCA_036278555.1. GTDB lineage: Bacteria > Acidobacteriota > Terriglobia > UBA7540 > UBA7540 > RH2-MAG17b. Next base: position 1,742 of record DASUKV010000196.1, on the reverse strand, counting down.
TTGGACGAAAGGATTTCACCTTCATCAGTTGGGGCGGCGGACTGGCGTTGGAACTTTTCCTGGAAGCTGAAGCCGTCAGGAAACTGGTCTTCTGTTTCTCCAGCCTCGACATTTTCGGGCTTGCGCCGCGGTTTCGCGAGGCATTGGAGAAGGAAACGATTGAGGTGGAAGAATGGTCCGCCTTGGCGATGATTGAGGGACTCAAGGCGGCGCAATTTAAGCTTCCCGAGATGCCGTTCCAACTGCCGCGCGGTTCAGACCTGATGCAGCATGGGGATTTTTGGCGCGAGTCGAAGTCCCTCTTCACCGGCGAACCCCTAGGCCAGGCGCGGCGGCTCGACGTGGATGTACTCCTTCTTCACGCGCAGCGCGCGGACCGCGACGGCAACGTGGAAATTCAGGGCGCGCGCGGTCTGGACTTGAGCATGATCGGTGCGGCGAAGCAGACGCTGGTGACTGTCGAGGAGATTGTCGAGACCGGCGAAATTGGGCGCGCTCCAAGGTCGTTTGCCCTGCCCCGCACTTTCGTGACGGCGGTGGCATGTGTTCCTTTCGGCGCTTATCCCACTTCGTGCCTGCCCTACTACGCGACGGACTACGGGCGATTACTCGCATATATGCGCGCTGAGCAGGCGCGAAGGAAAGCCGAAGCAAGCACGAACAAGCCCGCTAAAGACTCCGCTCCGCCGCGAAGAGACAAGCTATTCATGTGTGAAGAGCCGAGAAAGAAATTTCTGGCTCAGGCCGCGCGATTCCCGGCTTCCGAATTGACTCCGGAGCGACTAGGGCGGCACGGTTTGAATATCCCCGAGAATGTTCCCTACACCGTCGATGAGCTGCTGGCGGTTTGCCTGGCCCGCGAATATGACAGTTTCAGCATCTGCTCGGTGGGATCGGTTTCACCGCTGGCGATGGTTTCTTACCTTCTGGCCAAGCGGGCGCATGCGCCGGGGCTTACGTTGATCGCGCTCAATGGCGGATTTATTGAGATTGACGCGCATCCCATGCTGTTGACCTTGGCGGAGGCGTTGGAATTCCAGTCAGCTAAAGTTTGCTGGGGCGGGGATGAAACCTACCATTGGTATTACCAGCCCGGCCGGATCACTCATGAAGTGATTACCGTCGCCCAGATTGATGTCACCGGCCGTACCAACAATGCCTGGATTGAGGGCCACGGCAAACGTCTGCGCCTTCCGGGGCAGGGAGGCATGGCGGATGTGGCCAACCTGCATAAGAACTTTGTGCTTTACCTTACTCGCCATTCGCCGGAACGCGTTGTAGAAAGCGTGGCGTTTTCAACGGCTGCGCGCGGTTTGCTGAAAGATGCTGATCGCCTTCGCGCGGGTCTGCAGCCGGGGAAGGTCCGGCTTATTTCTGATCTGGGCATCTTTGAATTGGACCCAACTGAACAGCGTTTTCGTCTGGTAAGCATTCATCCCGCTGTGAGTTTGGAAGAGATCAGCCGGCAGACGGGCGGTGACCTCCTGATCGCGGACCCGCTCCCTGTAACTGGACCGCCTTCCAAAGAGCAGGTGCGGCTGATCCGCGATGAGGTGGACCCGTTTGGCATCCGGCGGTTGGAATTCGTTCCCGGCAAAGAACGTTTAGCGCTGATCGAGAGCATCCTACGCGCGGAAGAGAGTTTGATCCGCGAGACTGCGTCTTGAATCAAACGCCGCTACAAAGGAGAACACATTGAGTGGACCACTTGAAGGAATACGCGTCGCGGACTTCAGCCAATT
>DASUKV010000195.1:0-7250 GCA_036278555.1 Terriglobia bacterium | reverse complement strand
TGAACCAGCGGCGACAGCATGGAAGCATGGCCGAATCCGTTTGCGATCGACTGGCGCAGGCTTTGGGCAGCCGCCAAGGCGGCATCGGCCCGCGGGTTTCCAATGGACTTGAGGACTTGGCCGAACGCCTCAAGTCCGGCGTACATATAAGCCTGGTTGAACGCCCAAACCCCATTTCCGGTTCCATCGTTCAAGGGAGCTGGAAAAAGACCCCGGTAAGGCCCTGTCACCTGATTCGCCTTCTGCATTTGACTCAGGCACCAGTCGAGAGCTTTGAGCGAGGTGGGCAGCACTTCGTCCAACCTCTGGCGGTTCCGGAAAAGCAGGTAATTCTGCGCCACCGCGAAAAGCATTCCGGGCGTGTAGACGCCCCAATTCGCGTTGCCATTGATGCGCCCGTCGATTTCCTGGTTGTTGCGATACATGGCGCGAAGCTCTTCAGTGGCGAATTGAGGATAGCCGCGCAAGCCATACAGCATGTAATCCACATAGACAGCCTGATTGATGGGCCACGGCGTCCCCGTCTGCTGGTAAGCAAAGTTCGAGTAGGGAAGGTCAATCTGGACGTTTTCGCCGTTCCCGCCATGCCTTCGTGGAAGCATCAGGGCGTGCCACAGGGAGGCTCTGAAGAGTGTGTTCACAGCTTTTTCAGGGACCTGAAACTGCGCTCCACGCGCGATCATGTTGGACCAGAAGTTCAGGGTGGCGCTCCGGGCGGAATCGTAATTGATGCTGAGAAGAGTGCTGAGACTCTCAGGCGCTACCATCGGCGACGGCAGCTTTACAACAAAAGAGCGTGAGGCGCGAGCCGGCAAATTCAAGAAGACGGTCGCCTCAATCCGTCCTTCATCCCGCTTGTTCGTTCCAACGCCACTCCATTCGACCGGCTGGCTCACCCCCTGAAGCGTGAAAAGAACCTGGTGATAACCCGCATCTTCGAAAACTGTCGCGCCCTGTTTCACCTCGGAAACGATCCGGTCCTCCAGATAGGCCGGAAGCTTCCTTTCGTGGTTCATCGTGATGGAAATCGTTTTTACCTGGTCGCCCAAATTGGTTGCGGTGATCTTCTGCAGGAGAACCATCGGAATATCGCCCCGTCTCTCCGGCGGAGGGCCGTTCAGAGGATAGGCAAACTGCTCAACTTTGTAGCGCACTCCCTGTTTTTCAAAATCGGTGGTGATGACCGGAAGGCCGTCCGCCAGGCTCTGATTCCTCCAAAGCTGCCGCAGCCCTTCCCCAATGCTGCCAAAACTAAACCAGAACCGGAAATGATCGGGATTGCCGTAGTCGTTCCAAACGCCGGCCCGGCGGTCAATGCCGAACTTGGGAATGGCGCTTTCCCATGTGAGGCCGACAATATGACCGGGCTTCGGTAAGCGCGGATGTTCGTATTCCGGATTTCCGGTATCCGCCCAGCGCGAGGCAAATTCTTCGTAAGTCGCGTCCGGGGCGGAGGTTATTTCCTCAAGGATTCGTTGCCCCTTCCAGGAATTCAGCCCTTTCTGGTCATCGCTGAATGAGATCGGATCGCGAGAAGTTGTCAGGTAAACATCCAAAGCAGGAATCCATATTGCCCGATGCTCAAGAAGCTGTTCTACCGCGACGGTAAAGCCTTTGGTTGCGTCCGCATTCATCTGCACGGTAAAGCGGGGAGGGTTGATCCAGAAAGCCGCGTCCTCACTGAGGCGGCGAGCAGTGCCAGCAGCGCTCTGGGCAATCAGGTAATCCCAAAGATGCTCCAGGTTCTGGCGCCGGGCGGGAGGCTTCTCCGGATAGCTCACAGTAAAGGCCACGCCATCAGTATCTCCTCCGCCTGCGGAGGTTTGCCATGCGCCATTTTCAACACCTTCGCCGGGCTCGATGGATGTTCCGCTTGCCTGAGAGATTTCGACGCCGCTGGTTGGCAGCAGTTTCACGTAAAAAGAGGTGTGCCCGGCGGACTCATACCCCCAGGACATCCGGACTTGAAGGTTTGCGTTTTGTTGGGCCGACGCCGCGGCCGTCAATCCAAGCAGTATTACGAGGCCGACGAGGACCTTCAAATTTCGTCTGGCGGCAAACGCCCACCCCGTTGCGGTTGCCCCCGAGGGATGAAAGGCCGCTAGGAGTTTTTCAGCAATTTTGTGATTCTGTCTTTGTTTCCCCATACGGATTCGGTGTGATTCAAAATATCCTGCGGCGTAAGCCAGAATCGTTTTAATTGACGCTGGCTATGCAGCTTCGCCATGTCATTGAAATGAGAGGACTTGGGGTCCTCAGACTCACCATAGGGCAGGAGGCTCCAAACTTCCTTGGGGTCGCTTTCAACCACCACCATCATGTGTCCCCAGCCATCGTTATCATAGATTTGGCCGCTCTCCTGCTCCACCCCAGCGTCCGGGTGAAGCACGTCAAACAGGCCCGTCCCGTCCATCGGGAACTTTCCACCGCGAACCACGACGTTTACCTCGCCCCAAGCGACGTCCGCTTTGCCGAAATGAGACTCGATGCGGCTAATGGCCTCCTTAAGGGCGGCGAGGGCCATTTCCTGCTCTTCCGTCGATTCGAGATTAAGGTCGTATCTGGAATACTTTAAGAACCGCTCGAATCGTTCCGGCGAAAACAGGTCCTGATAACTTCGGTCCCAGAAATAAAGATATGTTTGGGCCGTCGACTCTTCGCCCGAGCGCCGGTCCCAGGCTTTGAGGCTTTCAATCGCGCGCCCCACCCGCGGATCATTCACCTGGTTTTCGAGGGCCGAATAGGCGCCAGCTAGAAGCGGGACGATCACATCCGCCGGAACCACATAGGTGTCGAAGGTCAGCGTTTTCACCTCGTCCAGCGTGAACTGCTTCTTCTCCCCTAACACCTTGAGAAGCCTCTCGCCCCTGGGGTTAAGGTCTTTCTTGCCGCCAAAGGGATCGGGCTTGTCCATCTGAAAGTAATCAGCCGGCTTGAGCGGGTTAATTCCTGAGTCGATGGTCGAGAGCCAGGGCGGATTGTTGCAGTTCTGAATGAAGCCTGACGCCGGGTTCAGCAGTTGCGGCAAAGACTCCAGTGGGAAATAGGGTCCCCATTCAGTTTTCTTCGTCCAGCCGGGTACCGGTTTGCGCCAGTCGTATCCGGGATCACGCTGCGCCACGTTGGCGTTGTCCACCCAATATAAAGTGTCTTTGTCCGTATACAGAAAGTTCCAGCGCGGGATCAGGTGGGCCGCAAAGACGGCTTTGAAATCCTCAAGATTCTGCGCCTTCATCAGCCGGTACATACCGGTCGAGTAGTTTACCCCGTCGAAGTTGGGCAGCTTCACCGCATAGGCGCGATGTTCCTCCGGATCATACTTTACGACCGGGCCGTGGTGCGTGTAATAGCAAGGAAGCGTGACCGGCTGCATTCCGCGCGGCCCTTTGATTTTAAAGGTTTCGTATTCGACTTTGACGCTTTTCCATTCGCCTTCATAAAGGTACTGAAGTGAATTCTTCGGGTTAATCTTCTCTTCGTAGACGTCAGAGATGTTCGGGAAATTCCACGTGGCGGACCAGGTGATCCTGTCGTTAAAGCCGTCCAGGAAAAAGGGGCTCCCGAACCAACTGATGCCGCCGGCGTTCAGCTTGCCGGGCGTCATCAGGTGCGCTTCGTAGTTCTGAAAGCGATTGGCCCAGGGCATGTGGGTCTCTTCAAAATGGATCACCTTGCCGGTGGCTGATTTCTGCAATGCAAGAGCAAACTGGTCGGAGCCGAAATTAGGAAATTCCTGCGGAAGGTTCGTCAGCTTCACCAAGGCTTCATTGATGCTATAGAAGCGAAAGTAATTGCTGCGCTCCTCGGCTTCGATATCCTCGGCCGTAACAGGCTCAATCCACGCGGGAATTCGGGCGCAATTCTCTCGAATATAGGTGTTTACGCCGCTCGCAAAGGCGCTGAGAATCTTATAGGTTTGCGGGTCAATTTCGCCCTTGTTCTCAACAACCGTTTTCTTGGTGCGGAGAAGACGCTGCAAGTAATCGCCGTCCCAGCGGTACTCGTAAGGGATGAAATGAAGGTAGCCCCGCCCCAGGGAGTTAAACCCGAGCACTTCGGCGAGGCACCCTTGCGCGTCCCTATACTGCAGCATCATTTTTTCGAGATGGTCCTGCGCCTGGGCGTAGCCGTAGCCAAAAAATGTAGCTTCTTCGGTTTCCCCTACGATGTGGGGGACGCCGAAATTATCGCGATAAATCGTCACCTGCCTGGCCAGCTCAGCGCCGGCCTGGCCGGTCGAGGGAGGCTGCATCGCCTCGGCCACTGGAACCGCCAATGCGCCAGCCAGCACCCCCTCCAGAAAATTTCTGCGATGCATTTTCCTCCTGATCCCGGTGCCGGGAAGAATCTTGAAGATCTCCCTCCGGGACGTTCCTTATTGTGAAAGATGCAGCCCCTTAAAATGTTAACTTCAACGCCAGTTGGATCTGCCGGGCCGGTGTCGTTGTAGAGGTGATGCTCCCCACGGTCGACGGAATATCAATGAACGGCGACGGATCAGCAAAATTGGGATGATTGGTAATGTTAAACGCCTCCGCACGAAACTGGAGCGTGAACCTCTCGGATACGTTGAAGTTCTTCATGAGGGCCGCATCAAGATCCATCAAATTTGGTCCCAGAATAATTCCCTTTCCTGCGTTGCCAAATTGACCCTGCGGCGCCACGCTGAATGCTCCGGCGTTAAACCAGTGGGAGGGATCGCGAGTTCCCGCGGGATAAAGCGGCATTCCCAGCAGGCGGTCCGGGCGGTCAGCGAACGTCAAGCTCTGGCTGTTGTCAAAGCTCACGCGAGGAGTGACCGGAAACCCTGACTGGTAGGTAAAAATCCCGGAAAGCTCCCACCCTCCCGCGACGGCTCTCACGAAGGGGCGGCTACCCGCGAGCGAAGGGAAATCGTATACCCAGCTTTGAACAAAGCGCTTCTCAAAATCCGAGGCGGACGGTCCATAGTCGCAGCGAAAGCAGTACGGATTCTGGAAGCCCGGATCACCCGGGGCCCCGGCCGCATCGCCCGTGGTGATATTGTCCAGGTATTTTGACCAGGTAAACGCCGTGGTGAAACTGAGATTTTGGGAAAAGCGCTTTGTGACTCTCGCCAGCAACGCATTGTAATTGCCGTATTCGAGATTCGTAAAGTAGACGATGGAGCTGTAGTCCGGGTAAGGCAGGGTGAAAGTTCCGTTCTGCGTGGGAGCATCCAGATTCCGGCTTGCGGGAAACTTAGTATTCTTTTGCCAGTTGTAATTCACTTCGGCCACAATGCTCGATCCAAACTGATGCTCAATTCCGAACGAGGCCTGCTGTTGATAGCCGTTTTGCATCTGTTCGTCCAGCGCTTCGATGATCGGCGCCGGAGGCGTTGACTGGCCGGCCGGCGCGAAGACGTTCTGTAGAGGGATTGTGGGACGCGAATCAACCGGGTTGGTGGCAAAGAATTGCGGGAAGCTGGAAAATGGCGGATTCGTCCGAGTCTCCTCGGTGTTATTTTCCTGGATGATGTCGTAGAAAATGCCGTATCCCCCGCGAAGGACGGTATCACGGTGGCCCGGAATCGCGTAGGCGAATCCGAAGCGCGGCGCGTAATTGTTGCGATCGGGGCGAACGTTGGCCGAGCGAGTCACAAAGTCTCTTCCAGCAATGATGAGTGCTCCAGCGGCAGGATCGAAATTGGAAAACCGGTTGAACTTCTCGTAGAACGGCCCGTCATACTCCCAGCGTATTCCGAGGTTTAACGTCAGGTTGCGTGTGGCTCTCCACTCGTCATTAAACCACCATCGCCAATTGTTGCGGAACATGTACCCGCCGCTATCGCCCGACTGGCTCAACGCCGAAACGGGATAGCCGAGCAGGAAGTCGGCAAACGGAATTCCGGTCACGGCGTTTGGAGGCGCGTTAGGATCCTTAGTAAATGAGCCGTCAAAACCGAATTGGCCTTGGGGGAAACTGGGTGCCGCATTGATCATGACCTGCCAGCGGTCGTATTCGCCGCCAAGCATGAACGTATGCCGGTCCGCCACCTTGGTAAGCTGGCTCTTGTAGCCGTATTGATTGACGGCGCGGAACTCCGGGTTATAAGGGTTCGAGCCAGGGTTTGACAGCCCGGCAATACCGCTATTGAACGGCTCATTGGGCGCGACGCCCTGAATGCCGAGTTTGGAATTCAGATCATTGCCGAGCTGTTCGGGAAGCAGGTTGAAGAAGTGGCGAAAATAGGTGACTTGACCTTCCAGGAGCGTCGTGGAATTGAAGGTATGGTTGTCGGCAAGAATGGCGCTGCGCGAGTTGATGACGTCGTTATCTCCGAAGCCGGGTAACTGGGCCGAATTGAAAGTGGCCCCAGCTACATAGAGCGTCGAATTGTTAAAACTGAAGCGTCCGAAAATCGCATCCTTCGGTCTTGAATAGTCGATACGAACGTTAAATTGGTTGCGTGTGGTGCGGGAGACCGAATTGGCGGCGAAGTTGTTCGCAATGCCGGGCCCCGTTGGCAGCGGGAACTGGCTCTCGGCAAAGGCGGAAGAGACGGAGCTGATCAAGCCGGAGGGAACGATGTTGCCGGTGAAAGGGTCGCGCTCAACGCCGGAGGGGCAACTGGAGCATGGACGCGTCGTGAGCGGATTATAGATGGGCTGCTGAATTTGCGAAAAGTCGCCATTGCGCATCTCGACGGTGGGCACGGTGCCAAAAAAGGTAACGCCGTTGCGCTCGCGAAATCCTTCGTAATCACCGAAGAAAAAAAGCTTATCTTTGATGATCGGGCCGCCCAGCGTGCCTCCGAACTGGTTTTTCCGAAGCTCAGGAATCGGCAGGCTGCGGTTGTCAAAATAGTTGTAAGCGTCCAGGGCGCTATTGCGAAGAAAATCGTAGACGCTTCCGTGAAATTGGTTGGTCCCGTTCTTGGTGACCAGGAGAATTTGCGCCCCCGGGCTGGTCCCTAAGGCTGCATTGTAAGGCGTTGTTTCAATCTTAAATTCCTTGATGGCATCAATGGAGGGGACGTACGACCCGTTGATCAAGTACGATTTAACGTCCGCGCCGTCGAGGGAAAACGAGTTGCGGTCCTCACCGCCGCTCCCCGAATTAATCGAACCGGTGTTGTCCGTAAGGGCTGAGTTATAAAAACTACGCTGCCCGTAGCTTGAGGTTCCCGGACTCAGCAGGGCTAGCTTCAGGTAATTTCTGTCATTCAAGGGCAACTGGCTCATTTCCTTGGGCCCAACGACCTGGCCAATGGTCGCGTGATTTGTCTG
>DASUKV010000194.1:0-13327 GCA_036278555.1 Terriglobia bacterium | reverse complement strand
AATTCGTTGAGGTTCTGGGCGGTGCCCGTGGTGAAGCCGTCGTGATCATCGTAGTATTCGTAGCGCGTGGCGAGTGTGTAGCGGTCATTAAACGCGTAACGCACGTAGCCCGCAACGCCTGTCCAGAACGCCGCGCCGGTTCGCCCTGGCACAAGGTCGCCGCCGCCCCAATCGAAGTTGCCAAGCAGGCTCAGTTTTGACGTGACGTTGTACTGCGCGACGGTGTCCGTGAGCTGGCGCCAAGGGGAGTTGCGATCCGCCATCTCAGGTCCTGCCAGGTAATTTTCGATCAAGCTGAACTTCTTGGAGGGGTTCCAGGCAAGGCTCAAGCCATAGGTTTTGCCGGTGTTGTTGTCAACGACGTCGTTCCATCCGTTGACGAGATAACCGGTAAGAGAAACCTTGTCGTTCAACGCGTATTTGGCGCGAAGACCGAAGTGATAGAAGGGAATAGCGTAGCTGAAAAGAAAGCCTCGCGAATAATTCCAATCATCTTTCGTTTCGATCACCTCAGCGCCCGCGGGGGTAACGAACTTCCCGAAATCGATCTGGAGGCCTTTTCCAACGGGCACAAGGTAAGAGGCGTAGGCTTCCTTGAGATACTGCGCGAATCCCAAGCCGCCGGGATCGCTGGCATTGACCACGTTCATCGCGTTGCCGTATCCGAATGTCAGATCGTAGCCGAGCCTGCTGACGTTGGCGTCCGGCGCCCGTGAAATCGTGAGTTCGGTCATGTTAAGGCTGAACTGGTTGGCAGGGCCGTCAAACGCGCGGAGCGTGGACGTCCGGTTGGCAGGCTGGTTGAAGTTATACCCGTAGTAGGTATCTACAAAGCCTGTGATCGCCGTCGAGCTAAACAAACTGGCCGCAGGCTTGGCGGTGGGTGATGAATTCTCTGCGGTGGCAGGGACGGCGGGTGCGGCCGATGCCGGGGATGCTGCCGGCGTTTGTGCATCGGCGGCGGTTGCGGAACGCGCTGGCCCGTTCTGGCTGGATTGCGGCGCGATTTGCTGCTGCTTCATTGCGGCAATTTCGGCCTTCAGTTCCCCCAGTTGTTTCTGGAGTTGCTCGATTTGGCGCTCCAACTGGCCTGTTGTCGGCGTCCCCTCCGCAGTTTGGCTGAGAAGAGCCGGAGTCAACGAGAGCGCCAAAAAGAGCAGTAAACCGGAAACCCGAAATGCTTGAGTCGTTTTCATCATCGGCCTCAACTTGGATGGACTTGTGCACCGTACGTTCACGAATTTTATTTGTTCGAAGGCTGCGAATTGAAGATAGACGGAAGCGCAGAATGGGGTCAAACCAATACTTTTTCTCAGATTCATAAAAAGTCTCTGGCCAAATGTTATTTATCGCAGCGATAAAAACTTGTTCCAAAAGCCTCAAATCGGCTCGCGCGGGAGGCGGCTTTAATGGCGGCTTGCGGGCCTTGTGAGATTCAATTCACGAGCCGAATTGACCGTAGGCACCGCTCTTTGTAGACTCTGAGTCGCGGGCTTAATGTGACCGCTCAGGAGTGGAGTTGCTGTGGCAGGCAGTGTTTCATCATGGATCCGGCGGATTATGTGTGCGGCTCTCGCTCTGCTGGCGGGGCTCGCTCCGGCGTTCGCCTGGGGAAGGCGAGGCCATGAGATGATTAATGCCGCGGCGATCCAGACATTACCGGAACCATTACGTTCCTATTTCCGGCCCCACCAGTTTTATCTCGTCGAGCATGCGAGCGACCCGGATGTAGCCGCCAGCGGGAACCCGGCGGCGCGGCGGCATCATTTCGCGGATATCGAAGCCTGGGATCGCTATCCCTTTCGCCGGTTCCGAAATCAATTTGTCCTAAAAGGGCTGGGACCATTGCCCGCGCAGCTCAAGGCCGGCGACGCGCCGTGGCAGATTGAGGGATTTACGCTGCGGCTTGCCGCAGACTTTCGCGCGCGCCGGTGGACCGACGCGAGTCATGACGTGATTTTCGCCGCCCACTACGCCGCAGACCTGGCAGAGCCGCTTCATACGGTCGTGAACTATGACGGGCAGCTCACCGGCGAAAGCGAGATTCACCGGATGTTCGAAACCGAAGTGGTGGACTTCTTCGCGGATCGCTGGATACTCAGACCGGAGCCTGCCGTTTACCTTCACGATCTGCGAGCCGCGATTTTTTCAGAGTTTCTCAAAAGCTATCAGGCAAGTTCTGCTATTTTCGCGGCGGACCGCAAGGCGCGCTCCCGTTGGAACATTAGTGATCCTCAGTTCCTTCCGGCATTTGCCGCCTCGGCAGGTCTGCTTGCCAAGGCCAGGATTGAGGATGCCGCGAGCTTCGCTGGATCGCTTTGGTATACTGCCTGGCAGAGGGCAGGGAAGCCGGACCTGCACGGTTGGAAAACCCCAGCAGATTCTCGAGCGGCGCGCGACGCGCGTAGAGAGGGCGGCGGCCAGCCGGCTGGACGGACTGGAGAAGGGGCCGCCGGTACCGTTGAATGGCATTGAGAACCAGAATTGTGATCGCGGCTGTGGTTCTGCTGATCGCCGCCATCATTGTTTGGAAAGGGCATCACTCTGTGATGCGGCCCGAAGTTTACAAGGCCCCGGCGGGAGTTCGCAACAGCGGCCCGTGTATCTCTTTTCAGCAAGCAGCGACGCATGCGGGTGAAAACGGATGTATCACGGGGTATATCCTCCGCGCGTACACTTCCAAATCCGGAAATACATTTCTGGATTTTTGCCCCGATTACCGGAGCTGCCCTTTTTCATCCGTCATTTTCTCTTCGGACCGCGCCAAGTTCGGCAATCTGGGCGCTCTGTCGGGGCGGCAAGTGGACGTTCGCGGCTTCATCAGCACCTATCAGGGGAAAGCGGAAGTTGTTATTCACGACCCCTGGCAGATTCAGGCGCTACCGCAGTGAGGATCTTCGCGCTTTACCGGGCGTGCGGGGATGAGGCGCGGCGGGTCTGAAGCTGGCCGAACGGCACATTCATGACGGGATATTTCTGCCAGTCCCGGTAGTCGAAGTGCCACCATTCGTATTCGTAGACAGTGAAGCCTTGCGACTCCATCGCCTGGCGCAGTAATCTGCGATCCCAGCGTTCGAGGGATGTCCCTCCGGGATAGAACGGGAAAGCCCGCTCCGTCATTTCATCGTAGCCGCTCACCATCGGGACCTCGCGGCCGGTCTTACGGTCGTAAAGCGTCAGGTCTACTGCGCACCCGCGATTGTGGCGCGAGCCGTGCGAGGGGTCAGCCACAAAGATCTTTTTATCCGCGGGCGTGGCGTCCCAAAAAATTTTTGTCACATACCAGGGGCGATAAGCGTCGTGAATCAGAAGGCCGTAGCCGCGCCGCCGTAGCGCGCGGCTGGCCCGTGCCAGAGCCTCCGCGGCGGGGCGCTGCATGAAGGCTTTGGCCTTCTGATAGACGGGGGTGCCGAGGAAATTGTTGGACGTGGCGTAGCGAATGTCGAGTTTGATCGACGGATCGAGCCGGGTGACATCCACGAGATCCGGCTTTAAAAACGGGCCGCCCCCCTTGGGTGGCTCGGCCGCCAATGCTTCGCGTCGCAGTTCATCAACCGGCTTCACCGGATGAATTCTGAAGACTTTTCCTTCTTCCGGGCCGAGCGGGCGGCGTTTGAAAACAACCCATCCCACCTGAGCTGCGGTCGCGCGGCCTTGAGCATCCCGCTTGAAGGTCAACCGCTCACCGTCGTAAAGCCCGTGGCTTGGAAACTTAAAAACATTTCCGGAAAGCTGCTGAAGAGGATTGTAAAAAAACCACTCGATCAGCGCGGTAAGATGGCCGCCGCGCTCAAGGATGTAAAGCGTGTCGTAATCCCAGCCGTATTCGCCGATCAACCCCTGCCAGGACTTTTCGGCCGGGGCGGGCTTCGCATCCGGCTGACGCTTGAGGGTCTGCCCGTCCACTCGCATTGCGTCCGGAAGAATCTGGATTGGCGGTCCGTAGGAAAGCTTGTCGTCGGCGATGAAGTCCTTTCCCGTCTGGCGCAGCTCCAACCGGTTTCCACCTTCGTTGCGCACCATGCTGAGCTGGCCTTCTTCGTCGGATAGCCGGACGCCCGCCTCGCCCTGGCCGTAAACTCCTGCCAGCCGCTGAGCCTCTTCGGGCGGAACGGGTTCCGAGAGTGGTACCTGCGGCAGCGGGCGATGCGCCTGGCGGGCCAACATCAGCCGGAGCGCTTCTTCGGCGATATGCCCGGCCACTCCATTCGCGCAATCCTTGGTGGTGATTACGACGGCTCCAAGTTTGTCGTCCGGGAGCATGTCGAGTTCCGTGGCAAAGCCGTAGATCGCTCCGCCATGCCCCGCCATACGATGACCGTCCAACTGGGAAATATAGAATCCTAACCCGAACCCGGATTTCTGGTCCGCTAGCGTAAATTGTGGAACCCACATATTTTCAAGCGTTTGCGGTCTGAGGATATGCCCGCCCACGCCCCTTCCGCCGGCGAAGAGGGCGCTTTCGAACCGGGCTAAGTCCAGCACCGTGGTGTAGAGGCTGCCGGCCGGCTGCGTGCCAAGCTGAAAGGAGGGCGCCTCAAAAACACGGCCGTCATAAGTCCACATATAGGCTTTGGCCAGCCGGGAAGCCGTCCGTGGCTCAGGCTGGAAGGCGCTGTCATTCATGCCAAGCGGCCGAAGAACGGCGTCCTTGAGATATTCCGCAAAGGGTTTTCTCTCAATAGTTTGCAAGACGTAACCCGCCACTGTGACGCCTGCATTGGAATACTTGGTGTGCTCTCCTGGCGGATAGACAAGTTCAGTTTCGTTCAGGCTGCGAACCGTCGCGTCGATGGAAGGGCTGGAGGAATCAAAGTAATTTCCGACGGGCGCTTCCCGGACCAGACCCGACCGGTGGCACATCAGCTCACGCAGTGTAATGGGTTTGCCAAACGGGTTCCGCGGCCGGAAATTGGGAAGATATTTGGTGACCGGCGCGTCCAGGTCAAGCTGGCCGCGTTCGACGAGCCGCATAATTGCGACGTCAGTGAAAAGCTTGGAGACCGAGCCTACCCGGTAAACGGTTCGGGCCGTCGCAGGCGTTTTGTGATCCGGATCCTGATAACCGAAGCCTTTGGCCCATATTGTCTGCTGATCATTGACGAGAGCGATGGAGAGGGCGGGAAGCTTCTGGATCGCCATTTCGTGTTTGATCAGGCGAGTGAGCTGGGACTGAAGTTTGGCGTCGCTCTCGCTTTGACTTCGCCGGAAGGTCTGGGATGAGCACGCGGCGCAAGCGAGGGCAATCCCGAGCAGAACGGCCAGTCTCACGCATGATCGATGGGAAGCCTTTTTCATAAGGGGCGTCATCCGGTCGCTTCGCCGAGCATTTGAGCAATTGAAGGCGTGCTTTGATAGTCGCCAACCGGATGATGGCAATAGATCAGACGCAGCGGGCGGTCCTTGATTTCCTCGCAGCGGACTTCCTCCTCAGCCCACCCTTTTTCCGCCAGGAGGCGGTTCAAGGGAATGACCTCCCCTGCGCTCCGGCCCAATATAAACCGTTGGAATTGCAGACAGGCCGCCTCACCCAGGATGACGATCGTCCGGAGGTTGGGAAAAAGCTTGATCTCCTCGCGCACGTGGCGGGCGCAGTTGCCGAGCGCTTTCTCAGGAGCCGGGATGATGCTGGCGTGGCAGCGCAGAGCGTCCGTCAAGGCGAAACGCGATTTGAATTCCGCGAAGTGGCTCACCCCGACCAGTTCATAAAGCCGCGACACGAAGGGGTCTTTCCACTCCGGGCTGCGATAAAGATAATGTTCGGCAATCCAGGGGGCGTCGCGGCCGATCACGAGCACGCGCACGGAGGATAAGTCTGGATAATCGCTCCGAAGGTATTTCAGCAGAAATTCCCGGGGCGGCAGCAGGACGGAAGAGATGGCGGCGCAATCCCGGCAGTTTTGAATCTGCAGCCGCAAGCTTTCTGTTTCAAGACCAGGCGCATGCAAGGGCGCGCCCTTCGGAGCCGCCGCGCCCTGAGCCGCCTGGAGAAGGTCCTCGGCGCTCGCGTCCTTCGGCCCAAAAATGACGTTGTCGATGAGCCGCGTTGGTCCGATCCACGCGGCGGCGAGCGCCACGTTTCCCGCCGTAATGCGCTCCACCGGCGCGAGGGACCCTGGCTGGACGATTTCGACATAATCCAGGCGAAGGGCGGAGTCGCCACCCAAAGCCTGCCGGATTTCGTCTTTCACGCGCTCCGCCCGCGTCTCGCCGTTCCAAACCAGTTCTTGCGCCTGCCGCAGACCACGGCTCAGCCGCTGGGCGGATTCTCTGCCGGAAGAATTCAAGTAAGCGTTGCGCGAACTGATGGCGAGGCCATCTTCGTCGCGCACCGTGGGGCAGACGACGAGGCGAACACCTAAATTCAGATCGTGAACCATCCGCCGAATTACAGCGGTCTGCTGAAAATCCTTCTGGCCAAAATAAGCCAGGTCCGGGCCCACAATGCTAAAGAGCTTCAGAACAACCGTTGCAACTCCGCGAAAGTGGCCGGGCCGCGAGGCGCCTTCAAGGCGCGCCGCAAGGGGTCCGGGATCAACGAACGTCTCAAAACCGGCAGGGTACATCTCCTCCACGGAAGGCGCAAAGACGCCCGCGATGTTGAAAGGGCGCAGGCGCTCGATGTCCTCGTTGAGATCGCGCGGGTAGCGATCATAATCTTCCGAAGGACCGAACTGAGCGGGGTTTACGAAGATCGAAACAATTGTTTCGTCGCACTGCGCCTTCGCACGGTGAATGAGGCTGAAATGTCCTTCATGGAGCGCTCCCATCGTGGGGACCAGCCCCAGCGTCTTTCCCGCGCGGTGAGTTTGGATCGAGAAAGCCCTCATGCCGTCGATGGAGGTGATCACCTTCATTACGTTCTACCAGTTCATTAGGCCTTGGAAAGCCTCTCCAATTGAAGGCTGCAGATTATAATGGCGAACATTCTAGGGGCGGCCAGCCTTGGCCTCTGGCCAACCCCAAGCTGTAGAGGCGCTCTCTGAGCGCCGGTTTTTAAGAAGTAAAAGCCGGCGGCCAGAGGCCGCCGCTACAACGAGATCTCCGCCGCTGTCAACGCTTAAGCCTTGAAAACGCCTGCTCGTCATCCCGGTCGAATTGCTCGCGGAGCGTTACAGGCCAATGGTAAGATTCCGCATCGTCAGGAAAACGGCCCTCGCGGACGTCTTCCCGAAAGGAGCAAAAGGCCTCCCGCATCATTCCTCCGATTTCCGCGTAAGCACGCACAAACTTTGGCCTTGGCTCGGGGCTGATTCCGAGAAGGTCATGGACCACCAGAATTTGGCCGTCGCAGCCGGGGCCTGCGCCGATTCCGATCGTCGGGATGCGCAGGCGCCGGGTGATAATCGCCGCAAGCTCACGCGGAATCCCTTCGAGCACCACCGCGAAGGCTCCAGCATCCTCGACGGCCTGCGCGTCGGCGAGAAGGTCTTGAGCGGACTCCGCCGTCTTCCCCTGCACGCGGTGTCCGCCGAACGCGTGGATTGACTGAGGTGTGAGGCCGACGTGCCCCATCACGGGGATTTCCGCATCGGTCAGCCGGCGGATGAGTGATGCGCGCTTGCGGCCGCCCTCCATTTTCACCGCTTCCGCGCCGCCTTCTTTAATGTAGCGGATGCTCGCGGCTAAAGCTTGCTCGTCGCTCAGGTGATACGAGCCGAAAGGCAGGTCTGCAACCAGCAGCGCGCGACGCACGCCGCGACGCACAGCCCGCAGGTGGTGGAGCAGGTCGTCCACTGTTACGGGAAGCGTCGATTCGTAGCCGAGGACGACCGGGCCGAGAGAATCGCCGGCCAGAATGACATCAATCCCGGCATCATCAACCAGCCGGGCGGTGGGATAGTCGTAAGCGGTGAGGCAGGCAATCTTCTCGCCCCGCAATTTCCGCTGCAGGATTTGCGGAACGGTGATTTTGCTCACGGCCTCTTGAATCGGGTCCATGGCAGTCCTCCCTGATAGTCTTATTTCATTGGCGCCCCCTCACCCGGCTCCCTCCGCTCGCCACCCTCTCCCCTGGGGAGAGGGTGCCCGAGGTACGAGGGCGGGTGAGGGTATTCAACCCTTTCCGTCTCAGTCCGCCATCGCGGATCCAAGCGGCAAAAAGTACTGCGTCCCTTTCACAGGCTGGTTGATGCGGTGGAGTAATTCTTCCAGATCACGGCCGCGCCCGATAAAGTCAATGCCCGAAGTCTCCACCACCAGCAAGTTGCTCTCCTTGTAGTGAAAAAAGAAATGGTCGTAAGCTTCAACGAGCGCTCTGAGATATTCGCCAGAGATTTTCTGCTCCGCCGCGATGTTTTTCCGTGCGATGCGATCTTTCAACGCTTCTGGCTTCGCCTGTAAGTATATCACCAGGTCCGGAATGGGAGCCTGGTCCGCGAGCATCTCGTAAAAGTGCTCGTAAAGCTCGAGCTCCGCGTCCTCCAGGTTGAGATAAGCAAAAATTTTATCCTTGGCGAAGAGATAGTCGCTCAGCACCGTACGGCCCGCTGTGCCGCTCAGGTCCAGGTCCCGCCACTGCGTAAAGCGTTTCCAGAGAAAGTACAGCTGGGTTTGGAAAGCCGCGCCCGGGGCGCTCTGATAAAAGCGCTCCAGGAAAGGATTATCCTCCACATCGCGCAGCCGGCTGGCATTGAGGCGTTCGGCAAGGATATCCGCCAGGCTCGTTTTTCCCACGCGCAGCGGTCCCTCGATGGCGATCAGTCTTGGCGGCTCGTATCGTGAAGTCACAGCGCCAACCCAACTCTTGGTTTCAGGAGCGCAGATGCCATAAGCCTCCGAGTCGCCACATTGCATGAAAACGGTTCTGGGTTATTCCCCTCCTTGACAAGGAGGGGCAGGGGTGGTGGCGTGGTGATTCCTCGAAAACCCACCACCCCTTAACCCCTCCTCAGCCGAGGAGGGGAGCTATTTTCACGACCGGCAGCACGAAGCGCTTATTCTTGGTGCATACGCACGACCTGGCTCCGATCCTCTGTATCGTGAAGCATCTCTTCGACCCGGCGCTGCGAAACCGGATGACACAGGCCGGGCGCTATTTCCCGCAACGGGACTAGGACAAAACGCCGCTCGTCCAAGCGCGGGTGCGGAATTATCAACTCGGTTGAATGAACGACAGTATTTTCGTACAACAGGATATCAATATCAATGGGACGTGGTCCCTTGACCACTCCCCGCCGCCGTCCCAGCGCGCGCTCAATGCCCTGGCAGGCGCGCAAAAGCTGCAAAGGCATCAGGTCCGTTTCGGCTTCCACCGCGCAATTCACGAACCAGGCCTGGGGCTGAAAATCCACCGGCTCGGTTTTGTAGTAAGAGGAGACGTGCCGGATCACGATTCCGGCGGCTTCGAGGCCTCCCAAAGCCTTTTCAAGATAAGCCACACGGTTTCCGCGGTTCGAACCGAGCGACAGGTAAACGCGCTTCATGGGATCACAAGGGTTGGCGGATCAGCCATTCGAGAAATCCAGCGGCAGTTCGGCGGCGCGCGGCGGGACCAATTGCAGGTGCCGGTAGGCGGGTTCGTTCGCGCGGCGCCCGCTCTTCGTCCGGCTGATGAACCCTTGCTGCAAGAGGAACGGCTCAACCATATCCACCAGCGTATCGACTTCTTCATTCAAAGTCGCCGACAGCGCTTCGACCCCTACCGGCCCGCCGTGGTATAGCTCGATCATAGCTTTCAGAAGCCGCCGGTCAAGGTCATCGAGCCCCCGGTCATCCACTCCTTCAAGCTTCAGCGCCGCAAGAGCCACGTCCGCCGTGACTTCCCCTTGCGCCTTCACTTCCGCAAAATCGCGCACCCGGCGGAGCAGGCGATTGGCGATGCGCGGCGTTCCGCGCGCCCGGCGGGCGATTTCCGCGGCGCCTTGCGGCCGGATTTTCATTTCCAGAATGCGCGATGAGCGTAAGACGATCTCCGCCAACTCCCCGGCGGCGTAAAAATCCAGGTGATAGAAAAGCCCGAACCGGTTGCGTAAGGGAGCCGAGAGGCTCCCGGCCCGGGTGGTGGCGCCGATCAAAGTGAATTTTTTCAGCGCGTAGTTCACCGTCCGCGCATACATGCCTTTGTCCAGAATGATATCCACCTTGAAGTCTTCCATCGCCGGATAGAGGAACTCTTCCACGTTCACCGGCAGGCGGTGAATCTCGTCGATAAAAAGGACATCCTTCTCGCCGAGGTTTGCCAAAATTCCCATCAAGTCCGCTGGGCGCTCGAGCGCCGGACCCGACGTGGTGATGATTTTCGAGCCCATCCAGTTGGCCACAATGTAGGCGAGAGTGGTCTTGCCCAGTCCGGGCGGGCCAAACAAGAGAGCGTGCTCTAGCGCCTCGCCGCGCTTCCGGGCCGCTTCGAGCGCAATCGAAAGCTTCTCGACCACCCCTGTCTGGCCAACATATTCGTCCAGCGTGGGTGGCCGGAGTGTCCGGTTAAAGTTTTCCTCTTCAGCCGAGATCAGCTCCGGAGATACTAATCGTTCCCTAGCCATGCGGCGCTCCCTGATGTTCGTCCCTTGAATTGTAGCAGTTTGTCTTCTGTTTGGGGGCTAGTCAAGGGCGGGGATAGAGCACGGGAGGCAGATGAAGAGAGGCGAAGCAGGGAGTTGTATTGACCCTCACCCGGCCTTCGGCCACCCTCTCCCGCAGGGAGAGGGCTGAGAAACTAAGGAATCACGCCCCCCGTAAGGGAAACGACAGGTTCGTGGATTTTGCTGCCCTCTCCTTGGGGAGAGGGCAGCCGAGGTGCGAGGCGGGTGAGGGGTGATTTTACTTCACCGGCTACTGCGTCTTGGCTTTCAGTAATACAACTCCGTGGGAGGGGACTTCGGCGGAAAAGCTGCCGGTAAAGGTTCCCAGGTCTTTATGCCGCCAAAGATCTCGTACTTTCATAGGCCCGGCAAGCTGAACGTCCGCAAAGTTGACTTTCATCATGGCTTCGCCCGTCGAGCGATTAAACAACCCGATGATTTTGCTGCCATCGGAGATCTCTTTTTCCCAAACCTCGAGCGGCCCTTCCTGGCTAACCCTTTGTCCCTGAATGCCCTTAGGGTCCTGATCAACAGCGATCACTTCACGATTGGTCAGAATGGCGAGCGTCTCTTTGCTCATGTTCGTAAGATCATTGCCGGAAAGCAGCGGCGCCGCCAACATGCACCAGAGGCTCATCTGCGTACGCTGCTCGTTCAGATTCAGGCGGCCGTTGCCGATTTCAAGCATATCGGGATCATTCCAATGTCCCGGCCCGGCGAATTTCTGAAGTCCATTCTGCTCGAAGCCGATAAACGCCATCCGCGTGTAGGTGGGATCGATGTCGCCCGTTGTGCGCCACAGGTTGCCTCCCACCGACGGCCCCCAGCGCCATACCTGCTGCAGCCCGTACTGGCAAAGGCTGTACACAATTGGTCTTCCCGTGCTTTTGAGCGCGTCGTACATTTTGCGGTAAACCGCTTGCATCTGGCTCGGCTTATAGACCCGGCTCGCGCTGCACCAGTCGTATTTCAGGTAGTCCACGCCCCACGCCGCGTAGCTTTTCGCGTCCTGCAGTTCATGCTGGTAGCTGCCCGTGTGTTTCCCACAGGTTTGTGGTCCTGGCGAAGAGTAGATCCCGAATTTCAGCCCCAGGCTGTGAACGTAATCGCCGAGCCCCTTCATGTCCGGAAATTTCGAATTCGGCTGAATGTTACCTTGCGCATCGCGCTGCCCCTGCCAGCAATCATCAATGTTCACATAGGTGTAACCCGCATCCTTCATGCCGTTCGTCGCCATGGCTTTGGCTTGGGCGCGGACAATCTCTTCGGTGACGCCGCAATGGAAATGATTCCAGCTATTCCAGCCCATGGGCGGAGTCAGCGCCAACCCGGACCCCTGCCCGCGTGCAATCGCCGCCGGTAACAGCGCCAGAATTGCCAGCAAACAGCCGATTTTGTTTAACCTAAAATGTCCCATCGCTTCGCTCCTGGATTGCAGAAAGTGTGCCGGCCGCTTGAGCCGAAAACAGCCACGGCAGTTTACTACTGCGCCAAACAGGAAGTCCAGTAGGAATTGGCCTTCCACATCAAGCCGCCGGGATGATCAGTCCAATGCGTTGCAAAGATTTGAATACTTATTTTTTAGCAAACATTTGGAACCGTGTCATTCTGAGCGCAGCGAAGAATCTCCGCATTTTGCTCGTTCAAATGCAGGGATTCTTCGGCCGGCCGCCGCGGCGACCTCCCTCAGAATGACATTTCCTTTGGTTGCGGCTCTGCCGCGCTGCGGTATACTCTCAGCTTTGTTGCGGTTCCGTGTTTCTTGTTCGCTCTGGATTTTCATCACTATAAACGGCATTGATCGTATGACTTCGAAAACTTTCTTGCGTTGGAAGATCGTTTGGCTATTTTCTTGCTTCCTGCTGGTATCCGCAGCGATTCCCCGGCCGCTCGCGGCGACGGAGTGGGAAACGCTGTTCACCGCCCAGGATGTGCGCGACCATCTTTCAACAGTGCAGGGGCGTGAGCAGGCGCTCGACTTTTGCCGCCGCATGGGAATCTCAAAGGTCTACATCGAATCGTTTCGGGACGGCTACCAGGCTGACGCTGCAACGCTTAAGACCGCACGAGACTTTTTTCGCCACGCGGGACTGAAGGTTTCGGGCTGCGTCACCACCACGGGGCTGGGCAAGCGGTCGAGCAGCGGTTCCCATTTCATGTGCTTTACCGACCGCGCCACCCAGCAGCGGCTGGCGCAGGTTTTCCGGTTTACGGCGTCGATTTTTGACGAAATCATCATCGATGATTTTTTCGCCACCGACTGCGCGTGCTCAGAGTGCACCGCCGCGAAGGGCAATCAAAGCTGGCAACAGTATCGCAAAAGGCTGAAGCTTGAAATGGACCAGGAATACGTCCTGGCCCCGGCGCGCGCGGTGAATCCTCACGTGAAGATCATTCTCAAGTTTCCTCAGTGGTACGACGCATTTCAAAATCGCGGCTACTGGCCTGCGGAAGAATCCGCGCTTTACAATCGCATCTGGGTGGGGACGGAGCTGCGCAGCCCCAGCTCGGAAAAGTGGGGACACAAACAGCAATACGAAGGCTTTTTCATTTACCGCTGGCTTTCGAATATCGCCGGCCCGAAGACCGGCGGAGGCTGGTTTGATCCCTTCGGCACGAATCCCACGGAATATCTCGATCAGGCTTATATCACGGTCCTGGCCGGGGCGCGCGAGGTCTTTCTGTTTCATTACGGCTCCCTGATTTCTCCTGAATACCGCGCCCAGGCGGGAGCGCTGGCGGCGCATCGCGCGGAATTGGACACGTTATCCAAACTCGTGGGTGGATGGCACGGCATTCCTGCT
>DASUKV010000193.1:0-8646 GCA_036278555.1 Terriglobia bacterium | reverse complement strand
GGAAGGGCGCTTTCGCGACGCCGTGGCCACGCTCGAAAAGGCGCTCGAGCGGAATCCGCGCCTGCTTCCTTCGAACCTGATTCTAGGACTTGATCTGGTCAGGTTGGGCGAACCCGGCCAGGCGTTAAAGCCGATTGAGGCGGTTCTTGCGCAGGAGCCTTCGAATCATGACGCGCTGTTTGGCTTGGCGGGCGCCTACTTTGCATTGAACCGGATGGATGATGCCGCGCACGCTTACCTGCGAGATGTGGCGGTGCGCCCGAAGGACACAGCCGCGTGGTACGGGATGGGTGTCTGCTTCGAGCGCCTTGCTGAAAATTCCGCGCGGCAAATGTCACAAGAGGACGCGCAATCGCCTTACTATCAGCGGCTGGTGGGCGAATTTCTGCTGCGCCAGGGCGCGGAACTCGACGCCGAGCAAGCTTTCCGGCAAGCGCTGGCAGGGGCGCATAAGAGCGGTGCCCTTGAATTACACGCCGCTTTAGGTTTCGTGCAATTGCGCCTGGGCCGATTCTCCCAAGCCCAAAATGAATTTAATGTAGAGCTTCGGGAGCATCCAGGAAGCCTTGAAGCTCAGCTTGGACTTGCCGCCCTGGAGCTGAATCAAGGGCAAGCCGCAAAAGCCTCCAAGCAGTTGTGCGCCGTTCGCCATGCAGATCCCGGCTTCTGGATGACGCATCTCGGCTTCCTGGCCGACAGCTTGGATTCCAAGGTGGCTGCCGACCTTACTCGCGCGGAGCCGTCGGACGCTTCAAGTTGCGGCGGCGTTTTGAAATCCCTGCAAAGCGAGCTCGCGTCACCTGGAGCCCAAACAGGGGACGAGCAGGCTTTTGAAACCTCCCCATCATCTTCCAAATCCACATCGGCTGCTGTTTCCGCGAGCGTGGCTCGGGACCGCGCCGCAGCGGCCTCCGGTCACTACACAAAATGCGCGACCGCTTTGGCAGCAGCGTCCCTGACAAGCGCGCCGGATCGCCTGCTTTTTGCGCGCTGCGCTTGCCGCGCCGGGCGGTTCCTCGCCGCTCGAGAGGCTGCCCGTGAGGCGCTTCGGCAGGGGCCTCACAACGCAGAGGCTCTCTACTGGAGCTCGGAGGCCAGCAAAAAATTGGCGCAGGCGGCGTTCCTGCGCGCCATGCGATTGGACCCGAACTCGTGGCAGGGACGCGTGCTTGCGGGTGACATCTACCGTCAGCGAAAGCAATGGGACCTTGCCCGGTCAAATTACCTGGCTGCGGCGCGGTTGAAGCCTTCAAGTCCCGCGCCGTATCTCGGGATCGCCACCGTTGACTGGCAAAACGGGGAATTCGAGAAAGCGCAAAGCGCCCTGCAGGAAACACTAGCCCGCGATCCTCAAAACCTTCAGGCGAGCTTCGAAAGCGGAGATATCCTGGTCCGCCAGCGCCATTTTCGTGAGGCGATTCCTTATTTAGAAAAAACCGTGGCGGGCGAACCGGAGTTGCTGGCGGCACATGCGGACCTCGGAAAATGCTACGCGGCGTTGGGCGGCGCGAACCGGGCGATTGAAGAACTCAACCGCGCCTTGCCCATGGACCGCGCGGGCGACCTTCACTACCTTCTTTATGTTGAATACAAAAGACAGGGCCATATGAAATTGGCTCGCACGGCCCTCACAGAATCCCAGAAGCTACGCGCGGTGAATCTCGAAATGCAGCAACACCGCCTTAACGAAGCGCTTGAATCCGCGCAAAGTAAGCGATAGAGCCCGGAGCGCTAGCGTCCCATCACTGCGTTCAGGGCAGGCTCTGCCGCTATTGCTGTAGCGCAACGTTCGCATTTTAACGTTGCGGCTATTCGAGTTCTTTTGCCAATGAAATGGAAATGCCGCAGGGTTACAAAACGAACCCTGCGCTACAATAGCGGCGAAAACCTCCGGTGATCAATCAACCTTGCCGAAGACGCCGCGCAGAAGCTCGCTCACTTTTTCCGGGGCGTTCATCCGGCCTTGGCTTTCATTGGCGTCGTACAACGCATTCCACAGGATCTTGCGCAATTCCGCCCCTTGGTGTGTTCCCTTAACGCCGCCGATCATGCGGCGCAGCGCCTCCGCGTCCACGCTTTCTCCAGCTTGCCGCAGCGCCTGGTCCACCACCAGATCCTGCGCCATGTGGGCCATCGCGCCGTGCTCGCCTCCCACCCCAAGGTCCAAAAAGCGGCTCCCGAAGGGGGCCTGGGAACCGAAGAACGGCGTTTCCGGCGTCACCACAACCATCTGCGTGGCTGCTTTTTTCCGGGACAGATTCCAGATCGCCTGCGAAGACTTTGAGGTGATTTGCGGATGCGAGAAGCCGCCGGCCGCTGCGCCGCCCTCCGCTTCGCGCGCGATATCTTTCAGGACGGATTCCCAAATCTTCTTGTCATTGAGACCGCTGTAAGCGATGCGGAATAAGCGCCGAACCTCCGCGTCGCCGCTACTGAGAGCCGCCATCACGTCCGCCAGTCCCATACCCTCGGTTGCGATGTTTTCCGCGAGCGCGGCCTCAAACGACAGCCACTTGAATTTGCCGCTCGCGAGCTCTGCTGGAATACGCTTGAGCAGCACTTCGAGCGCTGACGCCGCGGCCTTCTCGGCGGCTCGCTTTTCGAGCGCCTTGCCGATAATGCTCGCCGCCTTGCGCTCTTTCAGCTTGGCTGCCAGACTTTCCATTAATTTCAGCAGGCGCGGGAATTTCTCGAGCAAAGGCCGCAGAATGGGCAGCACGCGTTCCACAATTTCGGCGGCAATCAACTCCGGCACGCCCAGGAAAGCGAGCACGATGTAGAGAATGGTCGGGCCGATCATCCGCCCCAGGTCATAGGTGAAGCGGAAGACGTTCTCTTCCGACATGGCGGCGATCTTCGCGCCGTAATCTTTGCCGATTTCCCTGCCCATCGCTCCGCCGATTTCAGCGGCGTCGGGGCTGAGCATGGCGCGCGTGAAGGTAGCGATGGCGTCCGCAAACTCACGGAAGTTAGTGAAGAGATGGTAGATGCCCTTTACCGCGTCCACCACGTCTTCAACCACGCCGACGACCGTGCCGGCCAGGAAGATCACCGGGAAGACGGTGGTGAGGATGGCGCTCTGCTTGAGGCGCGCGGCAAGGCGCTGGCGATGTTCTTCATCGAGCGCGCCCGCAAGCCCCGCGATCAATCCCTCGACAAACGCGGCGGCGCCTCCCAGCGCGTGCCCGGCGGCCTCAACCGCGGGCAGCAAGTGACGCGCCGGTTGGGTGAGCACGGGGATGATAACTCCGGGCGCGTACTGCTTGTATGGCCCGTGGGGTCCAATCTGCATCAGGCTTTCAACGCGCTGTTCACGCGCGATCTCGGCCGGGGTCGGCTGGCGCGGCGGTATCGAGGCCTCAACGCTGCTGAGAAATGCCTCCAGAATGGGGCCGCTGTCAGACCCAAAGGTAGCGGCGATGGCCTGGATGACCGCGGTCAGGTTGTTGCGGTCAAGCAGGTTCACGCCCTTCAGCGCATCCTGGATTTTCTTCACGGTATCCTGCACGTTGGTGCTGCCGCGGAAACTCCGGATTCTGTCCAGGCCTTCAGCGAGAGCCCGCGACTGGCCCACCGCTGTGGCGGGCGCGGCAACCCGGCCGAAGCGGCCCTGCGCGGCGCCTTTTATGGATTCAAGATCGGCAGCGCTGAGATGTTCGAGGCGCGAACGGATGTCCACGTCATTGAACGCGTTTAATCTTTCGGCGGCCGCCGGCCAATTGCCCATTCCTACAGCGGTGTCATAGTCGAAGATCAGCCGGCCCACGCGCACCGCTTCCTTATCGATTCCAGCGATCGCGGCGGTCACGCGCATGGAATATCCCGGCATGCCTTCGAGCGCTCCGGCGTAGAGTTCGGTTCGCGCGTTGTGGTTCACTTCGTTCAGGCGCGACGCGATATCTTCGTCGCCCAAGCCGTTAAGGTGGCGTGCGGCGGCTTTCCAGTCCTTCGCTTTGACCTCAGCCCGGAACGCCGCGATGATCTCTTCGCGCGTCGCCGCCGGCGCAGCCTTCTGCCGCTGGATGAGCGGGGCGGGCATTTGCTCCTGCTGTACGACGTGCGTCAGCTCATGGGCGAGCAATCGAAGGCCTTGAGTGGTGCCCGGAGCATACTGGCCGGCGCCGAAGACAATGTCTCGACCGGCGGTGTAGGCGAGCGCTTGAGCGGACACGGCGGATTGAGCGGCTGGAGCGTCGGTGTGAATCCGCACCCGGCTGAAGTCATGCTCGAAGTGACGCTCCATCAAGAGCCGGGCGCCGGTATCCAGCGGGGCCCCCGGCAGGCGCAGCACCGCAGGAATGCTTGAGGGCACGCCATCGACGGGGCTTGCAGCCGGCATCTCTTTGCGGTGGATGGGCTTGGTCCCAGCGGCGCCTGCAGCAGCCGGTTTAGCAGCGGCAGGGGGCGCCCCGGTTTTCGTCAACGTGTCAAACCAGGCAGAAAGGTCCGGCTGGTTGGTCCTCATCCATTCGGGATCAAGTTGGTAGAGCGCGAAGGTCTCCGGAAGCATCTCAGATTGCGGGTTGCTGGCCGCGTACCAGGTGGGAGGCTTAATATGTTTTTGCGCGACGAAGGCGTCAAAGGCCTGTTGCACTTTGGGCCCCCAGCTTACCGTGTGGCCAAACTCGTGCGCGAAGGTCATCGCGGCGGCAGGTTCCACGGTTGCCACCCCGCCGGAACCAGCCCCGCCCAGGAAGAGCGTGCCGTCATTCAGGTGGGCGTTGTCGAAGATGATGATCGTCCGGTCGGTGCCGTCGAGATTGGTTAGACCGCTCTCTTTGGGGTCGCGCTTGAAGCGCCTGCCGGCCTTCTTGATGGATACGGCCTGCCGCACCATGCGGATATCCTTGAATCCGGCGACGATCGTGTCGCTCATGGTTTCGAGAACCGATTCAAGGATCTTCAGCTCACCCGGCGTGAATGTCTTCATGTCCACAACTTGGGCGGCCTTGAATTTATGTTTAGCCTGGAGGCGCGCAGCACCGGCCGCATCGTCCAGGATTTCAATCCCATAGTTGCTCATGAACCACGCCGGTGTTTCCGCGCCCGCCTGAATCTGCGCATCCACACTCTTACGTGCCTCATCCACGGTTGCGCCGGAGGGTTTCACTCCTGGATAGCGCTTTTTGAGCCATGCCGTCAGCGTGCCAACGTCCTTCGAATTTGCCGCGAAGCCATTCACGTGGCTTAAGCTCAGCGGCGGAGAGGACAGGCTCACAGTCGTGCCCTCTTCGCCGATGCGCTCCACATCCACGTTGTTCGTCCTGGGGCGAAAGCGAAGGGTGTAAAGGACGCGCTTCGTGGTATTGGCAATGGGTACGATAGCGTCCACTTCAGAGTTCCGGGTGCCGCCGCGAAAATATTGCCAAATCGCAAACTTCACCGAAAGCTGTTCACCGGCAGGCACGCTCGACAAGCCATTGACGGTTCCCAACTTGTCGCCTTTTTTCGGATCGTCCTTCGTCTGGGCCTCTTCGATTTCAAGGTCAGCAAAGTCCTTGCTGGCGTAATCGGCGGGAGGCGTTTGCTTGGTGGGCAGCACGGCGCCGAGAAAGTTAACGGTGAGGCTGGTGATGGTTCCGCTCGCATCTTTAGTTCCTTGCGCCTGAAATGAAGTTTCCCGCGTCACGGTTTTTTTGCCGGCGCCGGCCGTCACGCTGGCTGTGATCACTTGATCGAAAGTTTGTCCCGCGACGTTCGCAATCCAGTTGAAGACCTGCCTCTCCTCATCCGGGTGAGCCTTCCAGTACTTGTCGAAATCTCTCCCCGGAAAACCGCTGTGAGTGAGGGCGGGCCAGTTCGGCGTAAGACCGGCGGGCGGGGCGGTTGCGGCTGAGACAGTTGCCGCTCCGCCTTCGGCCACAAAAACGGCCTCGACCGTTGGCTTGCCCCTGGCTTTTGGCTTAAACGTAAGCCGGTAGATCAAGTCCTTGGAAGTCGGGGCAGCCGCGCGCTTAGGTATTGTGACGAGCCGCGTTGTTTCGCCTTTCAAAGGGAGATGGGGTTGCACGCTGCTAAGTACGGAAAGCACAGCATCACGCTCCTCGGGGTTGGAGCTCATCCTCGGGTCCTCAGCCAAATCGAATACCTTCATGACTCGCTGTTCCCAATAGCTCATCCCCGTCCACTTGTTCATCTCCGTGAGCTCAAGCTCGATGCCTTTGCTTTCATATCCCTCGAGGGCCTGCCGGGCCAGTGCCGGGCCTGTGGTGCCTTGTTGCACCACGTGGGTCAACTCGTGCGCCAGGAGCCGCGCACCGTCGACGGTCCTGGGAGCGTATTGCCCGGCGCCGAAAACGATATCGGCGCCGGCTGTATAGGCGCGAGCGTGGATGGCATTCGCTGATTCTGCGGCGGTAGCGTCACTGTGAATCTTGACCCGGCTGAAGTCCTCGCCGAAGCGCGTCTCCATGGAACAGCGTGTTCCGGCGTCGAGCGCCTGGCCGGGAGAACGGAGCGCAGCGCCTACAACCGGTGGCGCCGGATGGGATGGCGCCGAGGCAGCCGATTCCTTGCGCTGGACGGGCTGAGGGGGCAAGCCACCGGTTGAGGGCGTTAGGGATGCTGGTGGAGTAAGCGGCTCAAGGTGAAGCTCGCCGCCCATCAAACTGGGATGCCGCTTCTCCTGGAAGTAATTATTCCAAGTCTCCTTCCAGGCATCCTCGGCAAACGTGCCAAGGCGCGGGGCGGATTGTAAAGCGTCACCGGCTGGCGCGGGAAGGAGTCCGAGCCTCGAAGTGGCCCAGCGCTCAAAAGCCGCGTCTTCCGCCTTTTGCGCCAAGTCTTCCCGCGAGCCGGGGGTATAGGTCATTCGGCGCTTGAATTTTTCCATGCCGGCGGCCATCCGCGCCGTCTCCGCCTTGTACTTGTCCGCCTCAGTCTCACGGGGCTTCTTCTTTTCCGCGCCGGGCGTGAAAGTGAGCGTCAGGAAGACTTTGGTGGGATGCCGCACAGGCCCTTCCCAGGAGAGCTTGCCTTTTAGTCCGGTTGCAAGCCAGTCAAGCGGAATCTCCGGAGGCTGAATGGGCAAGGGCGTATCTGTAGCGATCAAGCCCGCCAAAGCGCCCGCCACCGCCGCTCCGGTGATGACTTTGCCCTCGACGGTGGAGACAAAGTCCCTGCCAAGTTCGGTAGCCTTATCTTCAAGCTCCTTGCCGACTTTTGTCTTGCGGAGCGCCTCCGCCGTCTTTTCCGCAGCTTTCTTCATCTCGCCGGACTGCGAAGGAGGCGGCTGCTGCGATGCGATGCGCGCCATTTCTTCAGGAGTCAGGCGCCCGGATTCTTTAGGAGGCTCGGCAAGTTGCTGCTGCTCGTTGGGGGGAGAAGGGGTATCGTCGCGCTGGATGAACGGTCCAGCGCGAAGTGTGGCGGTGACGGCTTGATCGCGGGTTACCGCCTCGGCCACGCGGTCGGCCTCGCGCTCGTAGATGTCGCCCGGTGAGTTGATGCTGAGCTTGGCCTGAAGGGGGAAGCCGCCAAGGACACGCCCGACGGCTTGGTTGCCAATCAGCCGCTGCAATTGCAGAACCGGGTGCGAGGGCTGAGCCTGGCCTGAAGAATCGCCGCCGGTTGGCGTCATCCGGCGGGGAGTATCGTGCGATTCGGATCTTACGCGCGCCAGTTCATAGATCTGCTGCGGGGAATCCGATGACTTGCTTCCGCCGGAGCCGGAGCTGTGAGTGGGGTGTTCGGCCGGTTTGAGGGCGGATTTCTCCACGGCTGTTACCTGGATGAGTTATGGGCCACCTTTGCGGATGGCCTCTCCGGAATTAGCCCTTTCCGCGCCTTCGCGGCTTCGGCTTTTCTTCGGGCGCGTCCGCGGGCTGTTCTGGGGTTACCACGCCCTCTTCGGCTGGGCCTGCGGCATGGGGCGCAGGCGGCGTTGGAGCAGGTTGCGGAGTTGGCCCAGGAGCGGGAGTTGGAGCCGGCGGCGCGGGAGTGGTCGTTACCCCCACAATGCTGATAGCGTTTTCCAGGCTCGCTTCGGAGCCATCCGGCACCGTGATCGTCAAGGTGCGCGGGCCTGGCGCCGCGGTGGCAAGAACATCAAATTTCAAGACCGCAGGCGCGCCTGCTTGCTGGCCCGGCGTGAACTGATTGACCCTAATGCCCGCGCCAAGGTCAGCCTTGGCGTTAGGCGCGAGCGAGGCTTGCGGCGCAAGGGTCACGTTCACGGCAACCGCTTTGCTTCCTTGGGGCAGCGCCTGAAGATTGACGGTTGCACCCGCGGCTGAAGACACCCCCTGGATGGCCGGTTGCTCCGCCGTGCACTGCCACCAGAAGCTGCCGAAGGAAAGGACAATCCGGCGGCAACTGCAATTGTCAATGCTGGTGATCGTTCCGTCCGCGCCCAATGTGACCTCGGCAAGGGGCGCCCACGGACTTTGCGGGCAATCCGGGCAGTCGGGCGTGGGACCAGTGGTAGGCTGCTTGGGGTCAGGCTTCTGGCCCGCGATGGGGCATTCGGTGAGGATGCCGATCTCGTAGCCGTCGCGCCAGCGCGAGTAATCGCATTGCGTATCATCACAGCCGCAGCCGGCTGGCTGTACGCGCACCGGCCGCGTCTTGCATTCCTTATATTTCACGGCAACATAGAGCGCCGCCGCAGGGTCGCGCTGCGTATAAACGTCAGTGCACCACGGGTCC
>DASUKV010000192.1:0-9391 GCA_036278555.1 Terriglobia bacterium | reverse complement strand
AGCGTGCAAGACCAGTCCGAACGCGCCACATCAATACATTTCACCTTCAGGCCGTGCCGCTGCGCGTCTTTCACCAGCGTGGCGGGTGAATAAAAACCCATCGGCTGATTGTTGAGCATCGCGGCGGTATAGGCAGCTAAGTAGTGGCGCTTCAGGTAAGCGCTGGCGTAGGCGAGCAGCGCAAAGCTTGCGGCGTGCGATTCCGGAAAGCCATACAAGGCAAAGGAGGTAATCGATTGCACGATTTGGTCCTGAGCTTTCCCGGTGATGCCCTTGCGGTTCATCCCCGCGCGCAGCCGTTTTTCGACGTCCTGCATTCGCGCCTCAGCGCGCTTGAAGCCAAAGGCGCGCCGCAGTTCTTCGGCCTCTCCGCCGCTGAAATCCGCCGTGATCATGGCCATTTTGAGCAACTGCTCCTGAAATAAGGGGACGCCCAGGGTACGCCCGAGAACGGACGCGAGAGAAGGATGGGGATACGTTACCGGCTCGCGGCCCTGTCGCCGCCGCAGATACGGATGGACCATGTCCCCCACAATCGGCCCTGGCCGGATAATGGCCACCTGCACCACCAGGTCATAAAACCGCTCGGGGCGGAGGCGCGGCAGGCATGACATCTGCGCGCGGCTTTCAATCTGAAACAGGCCCACGGTGTCGGCCTTTTGCAACGCTTTATACACCTCGGGATCATCGGGCGGCAAGTGCGCCAAATCCACGCGCTCCTCGTAGTGGTTCTCGATGAGCCTGATCGTATCTTCCAGCACGGCCATCATTCCAAGCCCGAGAAGATCAATCTTGATGATCCCCAGGTCTGCGCAATCGTCTTTATCCCACTGCGCCACCACGCGGCCCGGCATCGTGGCTGGCTCAAGCGGCACGACGGAATCAAGCTGGCCCTGGCAAACGATCATCCCGCCCGAATGCTGGCCCAGGTGCCGGGGAAGCGCCTGGAGATTGAGGCAAAGCTCAAGGAATTTGCGAATGCGCGGATGCGATAAATCCAGGCCGCTGTGCCGGAAATGATTTTCCAGGGTGTCCTGCGAATCCTGGTATTCCCAGCCGCCCACCAAGCTGGAAAGGCGGTCAAGCGTCTCGCCATCAAACCCCAGCACCTTGCCCACCTCGCGCGCGGCGGAGCGTCCGCGATAGGTAATCACGTTCGCGGTCATCGCCGCGCCCCGCGCACCGTACTTCTCGTAGACGTATTGAATCGCCCGTTCGCGCTGGTCGCCCGAGGGCAAGTCGAGATCAATGTCCGGCCATTCGCCGCGTTCTTCCGAGAGGAAGCGCTCAAAAAGCAGCCCCATGCCTACAGGATCAACCGCGGTGATGCCCAGCGCGTAACAGACGGCGCTATTCGCCGCCGAGCCGCGCCCCTGCACCAGGATGTTGTGCTCGCGGCAGAAGCGCACCATGTCCCAAACGATCAGGAAATACCCTTCGAGCTTCAGCTTCTCGATCAACGCCAACTCGCGTTCCGCCTGCCGCCAGGCGGCCCGGTTCTCCCGCCCGTAACGGTGCATCATGCCTTCTGCTGTCCGGTGACGCAAGAAGCTTGCCATCGTCTCGCCGGGCGGCACGGGATAACGGGGAAATTCGTAGCCCAGGTCTTCGAGTGAGAATTCGATGCGGGACGAAAGCTCTTGCGTGTTAGCCCAGGCTTCGGGCAAATCGGCAAAAAGTTGGGCCATTGCCACCGGCGGCTTGAGATAGCGCTCCGCATTGCGCGAGAGCAGCCGTCCGGCGGTTTCAAGCGTCCGATGGTGGCGAAGGCAGGTGAAGACATCGGCAATCTGCCGCTCAGCGGGCGTGGCATGGTCGACGCCATTCGTGGCGATCAAAGGCAGGCGCAGACTACGGGCGAGCGCGGTGGTCGCATGGTTGCCCGCTTCCTCGGCGCGGTCCAAGTGGCGCTGCAGTTCGACATAAAGATTCCCGCTTCCGAAAACGTGTGCCAGTCCTTCCAGGCGCTTTCGCGCGCTTTCAAGGCCTCTCTCTTCAAGCGTTCGGGCGAGCGGCCCTTGGTCGCCTCCCGTCAGGCAAATGAGTCCGTTCGAAAATTCCGCCAATTCCTCCAAAGCCGCTGCGGCTTCGCCCTTCTTGGCGCGCAGCTTCATGCGCGTGATCAATCGGCAAAGGTTTTGGTAACCCGCACGTGTCCGGGCCAGCAGCGGGTAGCGGAAGCCTTCGGTCGAAGTAATTTCCGCGCCGATATGGGCGCGAATTCCAAGCTTCTTTGCAGCCAGGTGAAAGCGCGGCGCGCCGTAGACGCCATCGCGGTCCATCAGGGCAATAGCGGGCATCCCGAGGTCCGCCGCGCGCTGTGCCAAGTCCTCCGGCAAAGAGGAGCCTTCGAGAAAGCTGAAGGCGGAGCGGGAATGAAACTCAGAATACATTGGTGATTGAGTGATCGGGTGATTGAGTGATTTAGCCACTTTTGAGGGGCGATGGAGTGACGGAGTAATGGAATGGTTGAGTTATTTGCAGCCTTGGTAGTAATCCATGGTCGCACTCAGTGCGGGTGGGGAATACCACCATCCTCAAGGATTTAATGGCTCAATTATGCAATGAGCCAATGGATCAATGATTTTCAGTCGTACTCCCCATCGACATACCATTCGTTCCGGGCTCGGTCATAATAAATGGAATACAGGGCCGATGCTTTTTCGTTCCTGATTTCAACATCCCACTCTTCGCGATTCCACTTTTCTTCTTCCCACCAGCCGCCCGATTTCGCCCACGGCCCGGCCGCGAAGGTGATCCTTCCACGGACTAGCGAAGAAAAAAGCCGTAGGAGACGTCCGGAGCTTAATTCCACGCGGGCGAGCAGGGGCGGACGGAAAAGACGAAGAGCCATCGTGCAGGCTGATTTTAGATTTTGGATTTCTGATTTTGGATTTAAGATTTGAAGATTCTTGATTTCATATTTCAGATCTAAAATTTCAAATCCCAAATTTAAAATTTCAGATGTGTGAATTTGGGATTTTGAATTTGGAATTTTTAATTTCCGATCCGCCTGCTCTCTTCCGGGGCGCTGAAAATTATTCCACTGTGATTTTCCGATTCTTTGGCAGGTACGGGCGCGATTGCGCACGGCTTGGAACGGAACTTTCGGGCCTGCCGGGTTAAAAGCTGCCATGCGGAAGGCGTGAGGCCGGTGAGTATCGGCAACCTCCGGCGAGCCCACGTTCTCTCTTCCCACCACGGCTGCGATGCGAGCCAGTGTCAATTCCAATTTTTCAGGGTCGGGCGCAAGGGGCGCAAACAGGCCGCCCTGTAACGCCCGGGGCCGGGCGGGCTGAGCGGCCATGTGCACCATCATGACCGGCGCTTGAGGAAGGTCCGATTCCAGCCGCAATCGCCATAACTTCAGGAAAAGACCAGCATTATTGATGGGCGATGGGAAGCGCAAGGTACGCTCGTACTTCAGAGACGAGAGACAAGAGACGAGAGACGAGTCCGGCCTCGTGGCTTGTCTCTTGTCTCTCATCTCTTGTCTCTGCTCTTTTGTTTCTCGTCTCTGTTCTTCAAGAGCCAGACTGGGCTCGGGCTCCATGCCTTGGGCCAAATCCAGCCGCAACCGCATCTCCTGCGTGGCCAGCGACCTTATGGCCAAGCGCTTCGAAAGCCGGGTGAGCAGGTTTGAAAAGATGAAATTCAATTCGTCGAGAGTTGTGGCCGGCGTTTCAAGCTCCCACCCCTCTTCGAACCGGTCCTCTTCCCGGGCGATCACCAGCGCGCGGAAATGCAGGCCACAAGCCAATTTTTGTAAGCGCACACCCTCCTGCCCCAGGCGCTCGGAAAGCGGCAAGGTGGGCAACTCTGCGAGTTCTTTAAGCCGATGGACGCCCCACCGGTCAAGCGCGGCAAGCATTTCAGGCTCAGGATGAAGAACTGTTACCGGCAAATCCCCGAGTTTTTGCGCCTCCTTTCCGGGGGCGATCATCGTCACGCCGGGGAATCCGCGCGCCGCCAGAACGGCTATATCCGGATTCAAGGCGAAGGCCAGATGAACTATTAACCCCAGATCTTCCGCGTGCTTGAGGAGGCGCGATGCGATCTGAGAAGGTGGCCCCAGGAGATGCTCCAGCCCCTCGAGATCAATCACCACGGTATTCTGCGCAGTGTCTTCGACGCGCGGCGAAGAGGACCTTGCGCAGTCGAGTAAAGCCGCATGAGTGGATTGTTCCTGCGCAATAGACCGATGACGGATGCCCGCCAGTTGCGCCGCTTGGGTCTTGGTCATGCCGATTGCAACCCCCGCCTCACGGGCCTTGGGGGTGGCCGCAATCACGCGCGGGCAAGAGGAGGAGCCATCGACAAGCGTGACCGGCTGCGCGAGCAGCGCAGGCTCGCCGCGCAAGTTTGCTTGCAGAAGAAAATCCGGCATGTGGAGGCAGGCAAATTGCATAGTGAGCAGTCAGCGATCAGCTTTCAGCGGTCAGCTTCCAGCCGGCGATTTGCGTTGTAGCGGCGCGCGCGCTCAACCGAGCACGCATCCCCGGCTGAAACATCCGCCTCGACCGCAGAGCTTCGGCATACGATGAGAAGCCGGAAAGTAGCCAGGCATGGGAAGGACGGCATAATCCCTGCTTTGCCGAAACACCCGGCAGGGCGGCTTCCCTGAAGGTTCCTGAAATTGCGGACCAGTGAACGCTTCCTGCCTCCAGGCGCACCACCAGCGAGGCCGAGGTTCCCATAGTCGGCTCGCGTTCGAGGACGATGAGCGCGGTGCGCGTATTCCTGACCGCCCATCGCAGGCGGAACCACACGGCTAAGGAGATGCGCCCCCTGAGCCGCGCAGGAACGCCCGCCAAGTCGAGAGCTACAACTCCGAAGCCGCCGCCTTCCAAAAGCAGTTCCGCCGAGCGCAGCGCCTGCTCAAGCTGGCGGCAGCGGACCCAAAGCAGGCGCGTTAAATCCATACCGGCAGCAGCGGCGGAATGAGGGTCAAGGGCATCCCGGCTGTCTATTAAGGCGCAGAGTTCGCCGTGGGCCGCGGCTTCAGCCAAAACTGAGAGTAATAAACTGGTGCGCCCTGTGGACTCCGGCCCGCAGATTCCCGTCAAGCCGCCCCGCGGCAACCCGCCCGTCACCTGATCCAACTCCAGGTTGCCAGTTGAAATTATTTCAGGAGCAGCCGGTTCGCCGTAAGTAAAGGGTGAGGGGAACCTATTTCCAAGACTCGATTCAACATGGGCCCGGAGCGCCGAAGAATCCATAAGGACATTATATTCGCTTTTTATTCGCCTTCAAGATTAAAAGCTTCCCGGGGGCAATTGGCCGGATGGTGTCTAAAACTTTCCAGCGATTAAACCTTGGCGTTCCGCGAGCCGCTATAGTACAATGGCCACCCATTCCTTACCTGATCCTTTTGAAAATAGCCAGAGGAGGCATCTATGAAGCCACTGAACTATGTCCGATTAGTGCTGATTTGCCTGGTACTTCCAGTTGCGCTGTGGGCCCAAGGCGACACTGGCTCGCTTTCCGGCACTGTGACGGATCCAAACGGGGCAGCCGTTCCGGCAGCACAGGTTCAGGCGACGCGAGTGCAGACAGGAACGCAGTACCACGTCAATACCACTGCGGCGGGTCTCTACGTCTTCCCTAATTTGCCGACCGGCGCCTACGAGCTAAGGGTGAAGCAGAGGGGTTTCAAGACCTTCGTTCAGACTGGCATCGACCTGCGTCTTGGACTGCACGAGAGGGTCAACGTCCAACTGGCGCTGGGGTCCCTCCAGCAAACCGTTGAAGTGACGTCTGCGGCGCCGGTGCTTGACACCGCCAACGCTACTGAATCGACGGGCCTGAGCCCGCAAACGCTGGCGACGCTGCCTCTATGGAATGGAGGTCTCGAAACCGCCAATTCTTTTGTAGGCTGGATGCCCGGCGTTAACAGTAATGGTGAGACGAGCATCAACGGCTCCGTCGGTCGCGCTTCGGAAATACTGGTGGATGGGGCGAGCATGGTGATTCCGGAATCGGGAGGCGTGAACTTTACCTTTCCGGGCTTTTACGCCTTCAGCGAAATGAGGCTGGTCACTTCAGGCTTTAATGCCGAGTACGGCCGCGTGGGCGGCGGCATTCAGGAATATGTGACGAAGTCAGGGACAAACCAGATTCATGGCGGCGGATTCTTCAACTGGAAGCGCGATATTTTTGACGCCGTGCCGTGGTCGGTGAATCAAAACCCGGGCGCCCGGCTTCCTGGTCAGGCCAAAGCGTTCCGTCCGAAGGAGCGGTTCAATGAAGAGGGTGGCTATATCGGCGGGCCGGTCTATCTGCCGCACATCTATGACGGCCGTAACAAGACGTTTTGGTATTTCACCTACGCGAGTATCTCACAGCCCTCGTCGATTTCGACCAACAGTGGTGAAACAGTGCCGACGCCGGCGATGAAGAGCGGCGACTTTTCGGCGCTGCTGAATCTGCCGCAGCCGGTCGTCATCTATGATCCGGCTACCACGGTGAACGGCGTCCGCCAACCCTTTGCGGGGAATATTATCCCCTCAGGCCGCTTCAGCGCCATCTCAAATAAGATTTTGTCTTTTATTCCAGCTCCTAATTCGGGACCGGTGGGAGCGTTGACGAGCAATTTCACGTACAACTCCCAGAGTCTGAACACTGATAAAGTCTGGTCGGTTCAAATTGACCACTCCATCGGCACGCGGAATCATCTCACGTTCTTCATGACGCACCGCAGCGCGGAAAGCAGCACGAACCAATATTTTCCCGGCCCGCTCAGCAATGGCTTGAACAGTTTTAATGCGCCGTACCATTTTCGTGGGTCCGACGACTTTATTCTCACTCCTCATCTCCTGCTGCACACGATTTTCGGATACAGCGAGGAACGGCAATTCTGGCAGAACCCGCTCCAAAACGGTTTTGGCACGAAGATTGGGCTGCCGCTCCAGGCGGGGACTCCGCAGGACGCCATGCCGATTATTGCTTTTGAGAATGACCTCACGATGCCCACCGGCGGCTACATTCCGGGCTTTACTTCCTGGGGCATGAACCAAGGGAAAG
Organism: Terriglobia bacterium; assembly: GCA_036278555.1. Classification (GTDB taxonomy): domain Bacteria; phylum Acidobacteriota; class Terriglobia; order UBA7540; family UBA7540; genus RH2-MAG17b. The sequence continues at coordinate 2,368 of DASUKV010000192.1, read as the reverse complement.
TGAACAGCGGCGGGCAGTGGAATAAGACCATCGAGTTTGCCCAAACGCTTGACTGGATTCGGGGGAAGCACGAATTCAAGACAGGGTGGGACTACCGCTATCTCGAGACAAACGCGAATGACTGGGCCGGAACCAACGGCGTTTACGAATTTTCCGGCATTCAGACCGCGCAGTCCGCAGGAGCCGCGGGCGGGAATGCGTTCGCCAGTTTTTTGCTGGGCGCTGTGGACTTTGGCAGTCAGAATGCCCTGCCGGTGTTCACGCCTCGCATTCGCTACCAATACACATCTGGATTTTTTCAGGACACGTGGAGGGTGCGGCCGACCTTCACGCTGAACCTGGGCGTTCGTTATGAGGTGCCGATTGGCTGGCATATTCTCGATGGCGATTATTCCTCCTTCAGCCCGACCGCTCCGAACCCGGCGGCGGGAGGGCTTCCCGGCGCCATGATCTTCATGGGAAGCGGGCCGGGCCGCATTGGGGCGCTCCGGCCCTATCCAACGGATTACCACGATGTTGGGCCGCGCCTGGGTTTCGCCTGGAATTTGAGACCCAGCATGGTGATCCGCGGGTACTACGGAATCTATTATGAGGCGCTGGGGAACGGTGGCTGCGGTTGCACGAGCGGTTTCGGCGGGGGCAGCTTCTCACAGGCGTCTGACGGCTTTAATCCGGCTTTCAACTGGGATCCCGGAGCCCTCAACCCTAATCAACCCGCAGGCAATCCGGGGGGTGTGCAACCTCCTCCCAGTTTCACGCCGGCGCGGCAGCTTCCCGGCGTCAATAACTTCAACGGTTCCATTTACTACCTGGGGCCGCATTATGGCACAGCGCCGCGGATCGATTCCTGGAACTTGACGGTTGAGAAGGAATACAAGAACTGGTTGTTTGATCTGGGGTATATCGGCAACCGCGGCCACGGCCTGAGCTCCTCGGTCTTTATCAACACGCTTCCCACGAGCGACCTCTTCCTGGGGAACGTCCAGACGCCGAACGGCACTGAGAACCTGCTGCAGGCGAACCTGCAAGGTCCGCTAGCCGCCGATATTTGCACTTACACCAGCGCGATCTCCTGCACGAACGGCATACCCGATCTACCTTTCCCAAGCTTCATGCAGTGGGGCGGAGGGGCTACGCTGGCCCAGGCGCTGCGCCCGTATCCGCAGTACGGCACGGTGTATTCGGCAAATTCCGGTGACGGGCAGAGTTGGTACGATTCCTTCCAGGCCAAAGTGGAGCATCGTTTTGGCGACCTGAACTTCATGGGCGCCTACGTCTGGTCGAAAACCCTGGATACACTCTCTTACCGGCAAATCTTTACCCAGACGACACAACAAGGAGCCCAGGATTCCTATGATCTTCGTGACGCCAAGAGTTACATGATTGAGGATATCCCGAACTATCTGAACATCATTATCAGTTACCGGTTGCCCTTCGGCCGGGGCAAGAGGTTCTTGGGCGCCGCGCCGGGGATTGTTGATGAGATTTTAGGCGGCTGGACGTTTGCGGCAGACCAGCAGTACCGCAGCGGCACCCTCATTGAGCTGCTGAACCCCACGAACTACCTTGGCCAGGAGCTCTTCTCAACGCTGACCAAGGTTACAGCGACGGGGTTGCCGGCTCGGACCGGCGTTTCTTCGACCTCGCTCGACCCCAATAACCCGAGCAGCTATTGGTTCAATCACGGCGCCAATGCGCCCTTCGCCGTGACGCCGCCGTTCACCTTGGGTAACGGATCGATTTACAACACCCATTTCCGGAACCCGTGGTACCGGTGGGAGGCTTTTTCGCTGAACAAGCGATTTCCTATTCGTGAATCGGTCGCGCTCAACTACCAAATCAACGTGTTCAATCCTTTTAATCGCACGGACTTTGGCGGCATTCAGGGGAACCTCAACTCCCCGAATTTCGGCCGGCCGACGGGGGCGATGGTTGGCCCGCGGAATATCACGATGGGGTTGCGCATCGAGTTCTGAGGGTATCGCTGCATGAATCGACGAGGGATATTGGGACTTGGCGCGGCGGCAATGGCTTTTCCCGGCATGACCTTTGCCGGGGGCAGCCGTGGCTCAAGAATGTTTGATGTTCGGGAATACGGCGCCCGCGGAGACGGCAAAACCAAAGATACGGGCGCCATTCAAAAGGCTATCGCGGCGGCCTTCAAAGCGGGCGGTGGCGTGGCCTACGTCGGGCCGGGCGTCTATCTTTCCGGGAGCATCGTCCTCAAGGATAACGTGACGCTGTACCTCGAGGCTGGCTCGACGCTTCTCACTAGCCGCGATATGCGTGACTTCGAGCCGCAGTTGGGCGAAGATCCGCACGCCACAGATAACGTCCGGCACCTGATCTTCGCGCGGGATGCGGTTAA
>DASUKV010000191.1:0-10644 GCA_036278555.1 Terriglobia bacterium | reverse complement strand
GAGCCACGGGTTCCGAGGCCCCAAACAAGGGGAAGGGATAGCGCGGGCTTGTGCGCGAGATTTGCGCCTCCGCCTGCGTGGGTCCCGGAAAACTAAAAGCCAGTGTGCCTTTCTGCGCCTCGTGGGAAATATTGCGGAGATGCACTTCGAAGATTGCCCCCGGCGTATTCGATAACTGCGCATCTCCTGGAATAAACGGAGTCCAAGCCCGCAAACCCACACTGACCGGAGCGTCCAACTCGTACTCGAGATCCGCCACCGGGTAGTGCCCCCAGTAATGAATATCTTTTGCGCTTTCGATGCCCGTCACCGAACGAGTCGAAAGAATCCAGGTGCGGTCCCCTATTCTCATTCCCAGAAAGCCGTACTTCAACGGGCCGCGAGTCGGCACTCCCGAGTTGAATAAATTGCAGTAACCAAAGGTTCCGTCCGTATCCAAGTCCAAAGCCGCCGTGGCGACACCCCCTAGCGGCATGCCATTCGGCACCTCGTCCGTCTTGCGGTAAACGATGCCACAGGCCGGCTCGGAAAATCCTTCCGCGCTAAACTCCGCCCACTCTTTGCTCGGAACTTCCGTAGGAAACAACTCAAATCCGCTTTTCTTTGAATAAACCGCGCCCTTGCGCTCCGCCGCCGGTCCCGGCGCTGTGGCTTTGCCACAATCCGTTAACAGGCCGGCCGAGACGGATGCAATCCCCAGTGCCGAATTTCTGATAAAACGCCTTCTGTTCATTTCGCCTCCCATCCCTCGCTTCCCTCAATTGATATAATTCCTCCCCTTGGATCCCCTGACCCCCTCGAAAAGCGCTCTTCGTACTACCAGCGATTTATCATGGTTGAGGAACAGTGTCAAGAAATTCAAGCGCAGGTCAATCGATTAAACTACTAAATTTACCGATGAACCTTTTTCTGTCCTACGCTTGCGAGCCCAGTAGTAGAATTCGGAACTCGGTGTTATACTGAGCGCCCAGGCGAAGCAAACGATGGCTTTTAGCTCTCTCTGTTTCAGCCATATTTGAGGGAGGCATTCGAACTCCCATAAAAGTGCGGAAGGTCTGCGAGCTGTGAAAGCTGCGGTCATGCATGAAGTGGGCGCGCCTCTGAAAATTGAAGAGGTGCCTGTTCCCTCAATCGGGCCCGACGAGGTCCTGGTGGAAACGCGGTGCTGTGGGATCTGCGGCACAGACCTGCATATCCTGAAAGGCTTCGGCTACGTTCCCCCACTCCCGCACATTTTGGGCCACGAGCCGGCGGGCGTAGTTGCCCGCGTGGGGTCGAACGTCACCCAGGTCCAGCCTGGGGACCGCGTGGTTCCCCATTTATTCCTGAACTGCGGCGATTGCTACTACTGCCGGGTGGGGCGGCAGGAACAGTGCACCAATCTAAAGGGAATTCTGGGCGTGCTGGTCGACGGCGCATTTGCCGAATATTTCAAAGCCCCGGCGGAGAACCTCTATAAACTCCCCGCGCACGTACCGTTTGACTTGGGGGGATTGGTGGCGGACGCCCTGGTAACCTCCGTCCACGCCGTCAAGCGCGCCAATCTGCGAGTGGGCGACACCGCAATCGTGGTTGGCACAGGCGGACTGGGACTGACTTTGATTCAGATCCTGAAGACGGCAGGCATCCGGGTGCTCGGCATGGATCGCTCCAAGGACAGCCTTGCGCGCGCTCAAGAACTCGGAGCCGACAAGACCATCGGGGTTGAACAGGCAGACGCGGCAGCACAAGTCAAGGAATTCACCCGTGGCTTTGGCGCGCAGTGCGTGCTCGATTGCGTCGGCAGCAGCCAATCCATGCGGCAAAGCGCGGACTTCGTGATGCGCTGCGGGCGGATTGTGGTGATCGGTGAAGAGCGCGATTGTCCGCCCATCAATACGGCGGAAATCGCCCAGGAGGAACTGGAGATCGTCGGCTCGCGCAACGGCACCCGCCAGGACATGGTGGAGGCGGTCGAACTCCTGAGCCGCGGCCTCGTCAAACCACCCATTGCCCGCCGCTTCCCCCTGGGTGAAATCAACGAGGCTTTTGATTTTATGCGGCACAGCCATGGCGGCCGCGTGGTGATTGTGATAAAGGAATAAAACTCTTTCCTGGATATTGCTATCTCTGGAGGCAGCATGAACAAACTCGTGATTACCATCACCTGCGATTCGACGATGTCGTATCCAAGGAACCCGTATAACCCCCAGGGCGTAAAAGCCTTGGCTGAGGAATATGTCCGCGCGGTGAGCGCCGGGGCGTCGGTGTGCCACTTGCACGGCCCCTACACGGTGGACGAGAAGATTCAGGCCGATGGAACCAAGCTCTCGGACCTGGACATTCCCGGCTGGGTGGACCTGAAAGGACTGATTACGGCTAGGGTAAAGCCGGTCATTCAATACGGCATTGCCAACGGCCGCTTTCCGCAAAGGGTCGAGCTCATGAAGCAGCAGCCGGACATGATGTCCATTTGCTTCAACGCGCACGATGAGTGCTTCCAACCCGACCCTAAGTATCCTCCCGTCGAGCTTTATGGCATTCATGACCGGGGTGAACTCGAACAGTACTGCTTGCGCACCAAGGAGCACGGTGTTAAGCCCGAGGTCGAGTCGTTCCACTACGGTGCGATCTGGAACGCCCAGCGCATGATCCAGAAAGGCATTCTGGATACGCCCGTCTGGACTACCTTCTTCCTGGGATGGCCGGGCGGCTGCTGGACACCTTCCACCGTGAAGGCCATGCAGTACATGCACGACCACAAGCCGGAAAACTTCAATTACAGCGTCAGCGATATGGACCCGCCCACGCACTGGGGGGTACTTACCCAGGCGATCCTGCTCGGCGGGCATGTCAGGGTGGGGATGGAAGACAGTCCTTATACCGATAACGGAGTCACTCTGGCTAAGAGCAACGCCGAACTGGTGGACAAAGCCGTGCGGATTGCGCGCGAGGTGGGCCGGGAAATTGCCTCCCCCGCCGAGGCCCGGAAGATCATCGGGTTGCCGGCGTGACAGCAGGATAATCCTATCGGTTTCGGGCCCTGACCGGTCATCCTCGTCAATGGAACAAAGGAGCGTCATCAGTACTGCTCTTAAATCCGGGAGGGCGGCTTTGAGTGGGTCTCTGCCACCCGGCAAGAAGTTGGCACGGCCACATCGGCCCTACCAAAAGATGATGTTCAGAACGATAACAAGCACGCCAGCCCAAATAGCAAGGCCCACCGGGGTTCGATAAAATGGCGTCAAAGTGCGCGGCGGCTTGGGAGTATCCCAATAGACAAGTCCCTCCACTTGCTGACGAATAGGCTTCGACCCGAACCAACTGGCAATGAAAGTAACCACGATGTTGGTCGAAAAACCGTAAAAACCTCCGTAGAAATCCATTTCCAGGGCGCTGCCATAGTGCAGGAATCCGAGCCGGTACAGCTCATAATGAGATAGTGTCGCCAGGATACCCGCCAGCATGCCGATAAACGCTGCCGTACCCCCGACATTTCTGGAGAAGACCCCGAGCACGAAGGTGGCGAAAGGCGCCGCCACAAAGATCGTGGAAACGAGCGCCCAGTAATCGAAAATGTTGGGGAAGCCGCGGGCAGTGTAGGCCGCTCCGATAGAAAGTAGAATGCCCGCCACGGTGACGGCCCTTCCGACCAGCAGGTAATGCCGGTCGCTGCGGTTGGGCGCGATATAGGCCTGATAAATATCGTAGGTCCACACGGTATTGAAGGCGGTGACGTTCCCGGCCATGCCCGACATGAAGCTCGCCAGCAAGGCGGCGACGCCGACCCCGAGTAAGCCGGCCGGATAATAATGAATGAACATCAAGGGAATGGCCATATTGAAGTCGCCGTGGAGCTGCTTGGGGATTACAAAGAGAGCCGCAAGACCAGGAACAACCGTCAGAACCGGCAGGAGCATTCTGGGAAAGGCGGCAATCAGCGGGGTGCTTTGCGCTGATTCCAGATCCTTGGCGGCCAGCAATCTTTGCACCACCAGAAAGTCCGTAGACCAATATGCGAAGCTCGCAATCCCAAGGCAAACCGTAACCGAAAAGAGTCCGCCCCCGTAAGCGCTGGTACTGGGATGGAAGAGGGGCGTCCAGGCGTGCGCCATGTTTTGGGGCAGGCGCGCCAGCAGGCCAGAAATACCGCCCACCGAGTGAAAAATCATGATCGAAAGCGGAACCGTTCCGGCCACAATAAGGAAAAATTGCAGGACTTCCGAATAGATGGTCGCGCGCAACCCCCCGAGGTACACGTAGGAAAAGACGGTTGCTGCGGAGATCCAGATGCTGAAATCAATCGGCCAATGGAACAGCGCCTGGAACACCACGGCCAAGCCAAAGAGGCTGAGGCCCGAGGTAAACAACGTCAGAAAAGCAAAATTTATCGCATTCAGGCCTCGTGTCTTTTCGTCGAAGCGCAGGCGCAAGTACTCGGGGACGCTGCGCGCCTTGCTGGAGTAAAAGAACCGGGCCATGATCAGGCCAGAGAAGATCATGGCCGGGACGCATCCGATCCAGCTCAATTGGACAGCAAACATGCCGTATTTGGCAGCGGTGGCGGACGCCCCCATCAGCTCGAAGGATCCCATATTCGCCGCCACAAAGGCGATCCCGGTAACCAGGGCGGGCAGGGAGCGCCCCGAAAGAAAGAAGTCCTCACTACCGTGCACAGAGCGCCGGGTCCGCAACCCGATGTACACCACGATGGCGAAATACGCCACAATCACGAGGTAGTCCGCACTGTGCATAGGTCGCTATCGCTCCTGAGTAGTCCTTACGGCCCCAAAGCAGGCTGAAATGCGGGGAAAACCCAACTCCGCAAGCGTCTGCGAAATACGCTGGCCATGGTGGCTGCGCCAGCCGATTCACCATCCTGTTCAGGCTCTCACACCACTGCCCGGATCACGCGTCAGGATAAGAATGAGCGGTTGACAGACCTTTTTTAGCTTCGGGCGGGACGGCCTGCAGGGGCTGGCCACTTGACCCCTAGCGAGTCCGCGTAGGCTAGGATGCGATTCCAGATCCCGTCATCGACGGGGATACCTTGCCGCCGGCGCTTTTCCGCCATGCGAAACTCAGGCTCGCCAGGCAGCATCACTTCCTCGAACCCCTCGGCTGGCGGGCTAGATTTCATGTACTGGTTCACGCGGTCCACCAGCCCGTAAAACGTTTTCGGTGTGAGGAAAGCCGCTACATCGATGACGATCAGAGCTAAGTCATTGCCTGGGCGGTCCACGGTGATATCCTGGCCGGCCAGCGTGCTCCCCAGCAGTTCAACTAGTAGAGAAAGCGCATAGCCACGGTAGCCGCTTTCCCGGCCGAAAGGAAGGATGGCGCCCATGGGCGGGCCGTAAAAATCCGCCGGATTCGTGGTAGGATTTCCTACAGCGTCCACAATCCAGCCTTCCGGGGTTGGCCTTCCTTCGTCCCGGCAAAGGCGAATCTTGCCCTCGGGCGCTGCGGCGGTGGAGAAGTCAGATACCAAGGGATTGCCCGGCGCGGTTGGCACTCCATAAGAAATCGGATTCGTTGCGAGCCGTCCCTCGCGGCCGCCCCAAGGAAGTACGAAGTGTCCGTGCCGGGGAGAATTGCAGACCGCTAGGGCGACAAAGCCATTTTGGGCGGCCAATTGCGTATAAGCGCCCAGCCGCCCAGCGTGCCCGCAGCGGCGGGTGACGACGCACGCGGTATGGTACTCGCGCGCTTTAGCCATACCTATTTCCATCGCCCGCCAAGCTACAACCAGGCCGAAGTTCCACCCTCCGTCCACAATAGCGGTGGTTGGAGTTTCATGGGTTGAAACAACGGGGGATCCCGGAATGATCGCTTTAGCCCGAACATCATCGACATATTGGGCAATCCGGATCACGCCATGGGAATCCACGCCCATCAGGTTGGAGTCAATCAAGTGATTCGCGACGATTGCGGCTTCCTCCGCAGGTGCGCCGCAAACTTCGAAAATCTCTTGCGTGAAACTTCTTAACAATTCGGATTGCAGTATTGGCATGCCCCATTTCTCCCGCTGCTGCGATCGCGGCCGGCAGCGTTCCAAGCCTCTCGCCACGCCCCTCTCCCTTCCGGCACGGCCTGGCAGGCAAGGTCAGCTCTCGATGCCCAGATATTCATAAGCGCGGCGGAGGATCGGAACACTCCTTCGCGTTCCAGCGACGGGAAGGGGATATCCATAGAGGTCATGGGTGAGGGTCCCGTCATAGCCGAAATTTTTAAATGCTTTTAAGATTCCCTCCAGATCTAGTCGCCCCGCCCCCAGCACATAATGGAGCTCCGACGTACTCAGGTCGGAATCAGAAAAGTGGATGTGGCGGATGCGGCGCCCCAGCCGGGTAATCGCTCCAATATAATCGTTGGGCTGGCCGACCCCGAAGTGGCAGCAATCGTATAAAATCCCAAAACATTGCGAATCGAGGGCATCGCAGAGCTTGGCGGCGAGCCGGTCATTCATTCCCACCGTAAAAGGATGCGGCTCCACCAGGAAGCTAACTCCTTTCGTTTCTGCCATCTTCACGACGCTTCGAAAAAGTTCGATGAGACGGGGCAGCAGAGCTGACTCACATTGCGCGTCCGTGTAACCTGGCGGTCTCACCCCTTCCCAAATCAGCACTGTGTCAATTCCCAGCCCAAGCGCCAATTCCACGTCAGCCCTCAAGCCCTCCAAAGTCGCTTCGAGTTCATGGTCCGTCCCAAAAGGCTTGTAATACGCTTCACCGACGGCGTTAAAGCCTGCCATCTCAATCCCTAGCTCTTTGGCGAATTCCACAAATTGTTGAAGCAGTTCCGGGGTCTTGCACCGCTTCAGATGGTGCTTCCAGGGCTCGACGCGCTTGAAACCTAGGTCCGCGAAAATGCGGAAAGCCTCCTCTACCGTGTAGTCGTCGAACGTAATCGAACTTCCCCGCATGCCGCGCTCTCCTCTTAGCTTGCCGCGTGAACCCTCATTTGCGCCCCACCTGCGAAATGCTTGTACAATCAGGCCTGCTTCCCGGCCGCAATCACCCGGTTCACAAGGCTGCCGTGCGCGGAGGCCGGCGCCAAAGCTTTCTGCTCGATGGCGGCGGGCAGCGACCAGAGAATCATATTCTGGTAATAGTCGCTGCCATAGACGCGCTTGCCTGTCGAGCCGTTCACGATGTTTGGCTGCGTCCACGTATAGCCGTACTTCACGATCCCGTGCATGCAACTCTCCGCCAGCTTCATGCCGGTTTCATGCTCGTCCTGGTAGAGGTAGGTAGCCGCCAGCATCCACACTTCGGGCGGAAAGTAGCCGTAGGAGCCATAATCCAGGCCCCATCCCTGCGCCATGAATTTCTCAGAGTCGGCGACGGTGCCATCGGAATTGGCAAAATTCGCCGCGCCGTAGGGAGCAATCGCCATGCAGGTGTTCTTAATGGTTTCGAGGGCGATCTTAGCCCGCTCCTTGGGAAACACGCCCGGGAGTCCGTGGTAGAAACACATCCAGTCCCCATCCAGTTGATATCCGAAGACCAAGTTCGATTTCTTTCCGGTGGAAGGCTCGTAGTAAGCGAGGTAGTATTTCCCGGCCCAGAGTTTTGATTCCATCTCCCGGCTTCCCTCGGCAAACCATTCCCTGCACTGCGCGGCATACGCGCGGTCGCCCATTTTCGAGGCCATCCGTTCCATCATGCGCAACTGCGCCAGATGAATTCCTCCCACGTGGGGAGTCATGCCGAACCACTTGTTGCCTTCAAACCAGTCCAGACCGGTGCCGGGCGTTCCTTTCGGATTGGTGGGATTCACGTTCCCCGCCGGCACGCTCACAATGCCTTCCGGGCCCGGCCGCAGGCCCATGGTGTACGTGGTGTTCTTCTTGAGCGAATCGTAGAACTCCTTGAGGACTTCATCATCCCCGGTCCGCTGCCAGTAACGGTCAAACATATCTACGTAGCAAGGCCCATTCAGGGTCGTCTGATAGCCGGGCGAAGGCGTGGCCATTTCCGTCCCATCGGTGGCGTGAAACCCGTCCGCCGCGCTAGACGTGCATCCCCCGAAAACCCACGGCGCCGCCCCGTTGGGATACTGGTAGGCCTTGTAGCCGCGCAGTGTGGAGAGCGCCAGTTCCGGAAAGAAATAGACCACGGGAACGTTACCGTAAAAGCTGCACGGGATGCATTCGATCTGCGGGCATTCCCGCGGGCATTCGTTCATTCCCCACAATCCGTCTTCTTCCTTGCACCAGGCGCCAATGGGCGGCTTGGCCTGCGCCCAATAACCCGTTTTGGTCGTCAGGTGCAGGATGTTCACCAGCGATTCGCGCAGCCACACCGGCAGATCTTCGCAGGCGTATACCGCCTGCTGCCATGCCAGAATGCGCTTTAGAAGTGACTGGTGGTTGCGCGCAAGCGCCTCGGCCACGGCCGCCGCATCCTGGTAGTGCTTTGCGTACATGCGCGCAAAGTAATGGTCGCGTTCTCCCTTCCAGATCGGCGAATACCACGTAAGCAGGAAACGAATGATCTTGCTTTCTCCTGGCCCCAGCGCAAAATCCACCGCCATCGACGCGCCCGGCTCCGTAGCGGGCGCGTGTGGCAAGCTGTGAGGGATCGCCGCCCACTCCTGCCCGCTGGCAAAGTCATACCCCGCACGCCCCAGCGGCCCGCCAAAACGCGCCCTCTCTTCCCCGATCACTCCCAGGGCGTAACCATTGCCCTTCTCGGAGGTGACTGTCTGGCCCCGGAAGCCCCCGCCAGAAACGTCCTGGCGCTGCATCTCGACCAATCCCTCCGCCACCGCGTCGTGGACGGGAAACCAGTCGATAAACCGCTCGGCGCGCACACTGGTGGGACCGATCTGCGCTTCCGCTTCTGTCGGTCCCGGAAAGGTCAGCGCCAGGGTTCCTGTGCGGGCTTTTGGGGAGATGTTCCGCAAATGAACTTCAAACACCGCGCCGGGGATATTGGACTCCAAAACATCCCCCGGCACAAACGGCACCCAAGCGCGCAACCCCGCGCTGACCGGCGCCGTCGTTTCAAATTCCATATCCACCACCGGGTAATGTCCCCAGTAGTAGAGTTCCGAGGCGTGGCCGGTCCCAACGGTTTCTTCGGTGGTCAGCACCCAGGTTCGGCCGTCCACGTTGAGTCCCAAAAACGGCAAGCCGGTTTTATCGCGAACCGGAACACCGGAATTGAAGATGCTGCTTTGCCCCCAAGTCCCGTCAGTTTCCACGTTGATGAAACCCGTACTCACGCCGCCGAGTGGCATGCCGTTCGGGACTTCGTTCTCCCGCCGATAGACCACTGCACAGGCCGGCGCCGTAAATCCCGCCGCTTCCAACTGCAGCCACTGGCCCGCAGCCACGCCCGTGGGAAACAATTTATTGCCGCGCCTTGCCGCGACGGCTTCCGAGGCAGCGCCCCCGGCCGCCCCCGGCCTTCCTCTCAAGGCCGCGGCGAAATCATCCTTAGACGCTCGCGACAGTCCGGAAATTCCAGCGATCCCCGCCAATGTATTGCGAACAAATCCTCGTCGGTTCATAACTGTTTCCTTACCTCCCTGATCTTACAATTCAGTTATCCTGCAAAACCCGTCGCCGCGCACGATACCGCTGTCGAATGCGGCGGATGCATCGCTAAACTGTTGCCGTACGCCAGAATTACCATCGCAATGATCAACACCGCCAGCCCCACATAAAGCATGTACACGGAGGATCTCGGCGCTACCTTCCATTCTCCCGTGACAAACCCGAACAGGTTGGCCACCAATAGCGAAAGTGCGATATTGATCGCCCAGCCCACGCTTGTTCCCAGTTCGCCCAGAAAATAGGCGCCCATACCATAGGGAATCTGGGCGAGAAAATTCCCCAACCCCAGCAGAATCGCCAGCACAAAATCCCGGAGCGTACCGCGGGCCCAGTATTTGTTCCAGGTTCCATTCTTCGTGAGGGTCGAACCCGTGCCGATCAGGATGGCAAAAAAGCCGCCCCAATACATAGGCAGCCAGCGTCCGATGCTCGCCGCCAAGGGGCCAGCGCCAAGCCGCGAAGCTTCCGTCGCTACACGGTTGGAGAAATCAAAACCCAAATTGGCGCAGGCGCTCAGGAAGCCTGAAAGCACGCACCACAACAGGCCAACCCAGAACAACTGCGCGGCCGTTTTCTGTCCCGTGGAAGTTCTTTGGGTGGCAAGCGGGTCCGGCGACACCTTCCGCTCACGCAGCATCCCGGCCCTCCCACACACCGCAACCCCGGCCACGCAGGCCAGGATTCCCAACAGGATCGCCACACGCGCCTCGCCGGAAATTGCCCCCCAGCGCCTCGCCATCGGGATGATAGACCCTACCGCCGTGTTGAGCCCCATGATAATCGCATACCCCAGCGACAACCCGATGGCGCTGATGCCAATCGCGAAAGTCACCGCTCCCCATCCCCACAGGAACCCAAACGCCATCGCCATCGCCAGAGTCTTTGCCCCGGAATTTGCCACCGCTTGCGGCCACACCGGCAAAAAGATGCTGACGGTGGCGAAAGGAATGACAATCAACGCGAAAAAAAAGCCCAGGAGCCAGGTATTCTCCCATGCGTAGCGCCGCCGCATTTTCAGCGGAACGGCAAAAGCCCCGCCGGCCAGCGCGGCAAACAGGATCAACGCGAACCCAGAAACAAGGGAATTCATGAGTGATCCC
>DASUKV010000190.1:0-15941 GCA_036278555.1 Terriglobia bacterium | reverse complement strand
TTGCCATCCTCTCATCCCCTTCAGGAAATGCTCCAAGCTGAACAAGCCAAAGCCTGTGCTATCATGCAACTGCTGCCGCTTGAACTGAGCTGAATGGCCGCCGGCCCATTACCCCTCGCGATCGGAGAGATGGCGCCAAATTGGCAAACCGGAGGCGCCGTAAGGTAAGCGGACGAGGAGCGTGAGAGCGTCGCGTGAGTTTCATCAACAGGGCCGTCAGGGAGATCAATTGCAAAATCGTCTATTATGGCGCCGGGCTCGGCGGCAAGACAACCAACTTACAGTGGATCTTCAACCAAACGGTTCGGGAAAGCGGCGAGAAAATGCTTTCCCTGGCGACCGACGACGACCGCACGCTGTTCTTTGATTTCCTTCCCCTCGAAATCGGCAAGGTGCGCGATTTCAAAGTGCGCTTTCATCTTTATACCGTGCCCGGCCAAGCGCTCTACCAGGCCAGCCGGAAGCTGATTCTTCGCGGCGTAGATGGAGTTGTTTTTGTAGCGGACTCGCAACCCGACCGCATGGACGCCAACCTGGAATCGATGGAAGATCTCGAGCGCAATCTCAAGCAATTGGGCCAGGAGTTCTCGGAGATCCCCTATGTTCTCCAACTCAATAAACGCGATCTGCCCGGCGCGATCCCGCCCGATGAGATGAAGCGCCAGCTCCTTCTCAATCACGAACCGGTGTTTGAAGCCATCGCTAACCGCGGCGTGGGCGTCCTTGAGACGCTGAAGGGCGCGGGCCAACTGGTACTCGCCCATCTGAAGAAAAGCACCTGAAGACTGCTCCGTCAGCCGCCCCACGGATAAATCCACCGATTACCTCAAGCCGAAAACTCAGCAGCCCATCATCGCAAGAGCCAGTTCGAATTCCAGACCGGCCCTTGACGGCTTTTCATCCGGTCATCTAGCATGGAAGTTTGGCGTCTTGCGCCAATTCTTTCCTGTAGTGGGCAAGGCTGATGATTGACCGAATTACCGTGCGCGGCGCGCGGCAGCATAACCTGAAAAACATCAACGTGGAGATTCCACGCAACGCTCTTACCGTGGTGACCGGGCTGAGCGGCTCGGGGAAATCCAGCCTGGCATTCGACGTGATTTACGCCGAAGGCCAGCGCCGCTATGTCGAAACCCTTTCCGCCTACGCCCGCCAGTTCCTGGACCAGCTTGAGCGCCCCGACGTGGATTCGATCGAGGGCCTCAGCCCAGCCATTTCGATTGAGCAGAAAACCACCAGCCGCAGCCCGCGCTCAACCGTGGGCACCATCACCGAAATCTACGATTTTCTTCGCCTGCTTTATTCCTCCATCGGCGCGCCGCACTGCCATCAATGCGGGCGGCCTATTTCCCGCCAGACCACCGCGCAGATTGTCTCAACCATCATGAGCCTGGTGGGAAGCGGCGAAGGCGAAAACGGCGCCGCCGCGGAGCGCGTGATGATCCTGGCGCCCGTGGTGCGAGGCCGCAAGGGAGAATTCAAAAAGCTTTTCGAAAAATTCTCGCTGATGGGCTTTGTGCGGGCGCGCGTGGACGGTCAACTTCGCCAGCTCGATGAGGAAATTGCGCTTGACCGCCGCCGCAATCACACGGTTGAAATCGTCATTGACCGGCTGCTGCTGAAGCCGGGTATCGAGACCCGCCTGACGTCTTCCATCGAAACGGCCATGAAGCTGACCGACGGAATCGTTCAGGTTGCGGTAGTGAACGGCCAGGAGCACCTCTACTCCCAGGAATCCGCGTGCGTCCATTGCGGGATCAACATTCCGGCGCTTGAACCGCGCTCGTTTTCTTTCAACAGCGTTTATGGCGCTTGCGAGACTTGCCGGGGGCTGGGAAGCCTTTATTCGTTTGACCCGGCCAAGGTGATTAGCGACTGGTCGCGCCCGCTGCTCGCGGGGGGACTCGGTCCGGGCTCCGGGTCCGGCGCTCTTCGCCGCAGCCTGACGCGCGCCGCGGAAGAGTTTGGTTTCGACCTGAAAACTCCGTTTAACGAGTTTCCACGCAAGACTCAGAACCTGATCCTTTACGGCAAAGCTTCGGGAGGATCGCGCTCGGGCCCATCCTTCATCGGAATCATTCCCATTCTTGACCGCTGGTATCACGAAAGCGCCTCGGAAGGCTATCGCGAATGGTTTGAGCATTACATGTCCGCCATTCCCTGCCCGCAGTGCGGCGGAAAAAGGTTGCGGCCGGAAAGCCTGGCGGTCACGGTTTCCGGCTATTCGATTGCGGAATTCACAGCCTTATCCGTCAGCCAGGAGCTGCAGGTTGTCGAGAGCATGAAGTTGAACCCGCGCGAGGAAACTCTGGCCCGGCGGATTCTGAACGAGGTGCGGGAGCGGCTGGGTTTTTTGGAGCAAGTCGGCCTGGGATATCTCAGCCTGGACCGCTCCGCCGCCACGCTCTCAAGCGGCGAGAGCCAGCGGATTCGCCTAGCAACGCAGATTGGTTCCAAGCTGCGCGGCGTGCTTTACGTGCTGGATGAGCCGAGCATTGGTTTGCATCCGCGCGACAACCTTCGCCTGCTGAGCACGCTCGATCACCTGCGCGACCTCGGCAATACGGTGCTGGTGGTAGAGCACGATGAGGAAACCATACGCCGGGCGGATTACGTCGTTGATCTCGGTCCAGGCGCGGGGCAGCAGGGCGGACATTTGGTCGCTTGCGGACCGCCCAGCCGCATTTCAGGAGCCCCAGGATCGCTCACCGGCCAATATCTTTCCGGGCGCGCTTCTATTCCCGTCCCGGAGTCGCGCCGCAAGCCGAATAGCAAGCACATTTCCGTTTTGGGAGCGCGCGCGAACAATCTTAAAAATCTTGACGTCCGCTTTCCCTTGGGCCTGCTCACCGTGATTACCGGCGTTTCAGGATCGGGGAAATCCACGCTGGTGAACGACATTCTTTATCGCGCGATGGCAAAAAAGCTTTACCGCGCGATCGAAGAGCCCGGCGAGCACAAAAAGATTCAGGGCGCGGAGAATATCGACAAGGTCATCGTCATTGACCAGTCTCCCATTGGGCGCACGCCGCGCTCGAATCCCGCCACTTATTCCGGCGTCTTCACACCCATCCGCGATCTGTTTGCCATGCTTCCCGAATCGCGCGAGCGGGGCTATCGCGCCGGGCGCTTCAGCTTTAACGTGAAAGGCGGACGCTGCGAGGCGTGCCAAGGCGAAGGATTGCGCCGGATCGAAATGAACTTTCTGCCGGACGTTTTTGTCACCTGCGAGGTATGCCGCGGGCGGCGTTACAATTCGGAAACGCTGGCGGTGAAATATCGCGGCGTTTCCATCGCGGACCTCCTGGAAATGACCGTGCGCGACGCGCTTCCCCTCCTCGAAAATATTCCCGCCATCCGCCAGAAGCTCCAGACGCTGGCCGACGTGGGGCTGGGCTATATCCATTTAGGCCAGGCCGCCACGACGCTTTCCGGGGGCGAGGCACAGCGCATTAAGCTCGCGCGCGAGCTGAGCCGGCGGCAGAGCGGGCGCACGCTTTACATTCTGGATGAGCCGACCACGGGCCTGCATTTTGACGACGTGAAGCAGTTGCTTGCCGTGCTCCATCGCTTGACAGACCTGGGCAACACCGTCATCATCATCGAGCATCACCTGGACGTCATCAAGCAAGCCGATTGGATTATTGACTTAGGGCCGGAAGGCGGCGACGCCGGAGGCCGCATTGTGGCCCAGGGCAGGCCGGAAGAGATCGCGCGCAATGAGAAATCCCATACGGGCCAAGCGCTGGCCGGAGTGCTGAATCATAAGCAAGCCGGGACCGCGTCATGCTGAGCCCTTCACTGTGATTCTGAGCGCAGCGAAGAATCCCGGTATTTGTTATAAGTTGAACTACAGAGATTCTTCGCTGCGCTCAGAATGACAAGGTCCGAAATTACGACCTCGCAACACAAGTTTGGCAGCTTGCTAACACCTGTAACCTGACACCTATTTTCCCCGTGACCATTTACACCACCAAACCACTCCAACTTGACCGCGTTCAAACTTACCCGCTGAAGAGCCGCCCCAGCAAAGTGACCGTGAAGGATTTTGCCCGGCCTTGCGATTCGGGGGCCGCGATCACTGACTGGGTCCGCTCACTGCCCCGGATTCTTGCTGGGGAAAGCTTCCGCGCCGTGGTCGCGGCACTGGAGCGCGCGCGAGGGAAACGCAAGCCGATTATCTGGGGGTTGGGCGGGCACGTCATCAAGGTGGGCCTCGGTCCTATTCTGATTGATCTCATGCGGCGCGGGTATTTGACGGCATTGGCCATGAACGGCGCCGCGATGATCCACGATTTTGAAGTTGCGCTGGCGGGCGCCACTTCCGAAGATGTGCCCGCCGTCCTTGGCAAAGGGCGCTTTGGCATGGCGGAGGAGACAGGCCGCTACATCAACGAGAGCATTGCGGCGGGAGACCAGGAGGGGCTGGGGATTGGCGAAGCGGTGGGGCGATTCCTAGACAATCGGAGGGAGGCGAAGTTCCGGCAATTTAGCGTCCTCGCCTCGGCTTATAAACGTCGCGTTCCGGTCACGGTGCACGAAGCCATCGGCACGGACATTATTCACATGCATCCGGCCACCGATGCGCGGGCCCTCGGAGCCGCGACGCAGCGCGATTTTCTGCTGCTCGCGGCCCTCGTCCGGCAGATGGATGGCGGCGGCGTTTATTTAAATGTAGGATCGGCGGTGATCCTGCCTGAAGTATTCTTGAAGTGTGTCAGCCTGGCTGCGAATCTGGGTCGCGCGCCCGCCGGAATCACCACGGTGAATTGCGATTTCATCCAACACTACCGGCCGCAACAGAACGTTCTCCTGCGGCCCACGGCGGCGGGTTTATCGCGGCACGGGAAGCAGGCCAGCCACGGCTACGCGCTGACCGGCCATCACGAGATTATGATTCCTTTGCTCGCGGCTGTGCTAGGGCCCCGTCCCAGACAACGCCGGAGGCTTCGTAAGGACTGACGAGGCCCCTCACCCGGCCTTCGGCCACCCTCTCCCCAGGGGAGAGGGCCGGAATCAAAACGGGATCTTAGCCTCTCCCTCTCCGGGAGAGGGTGGCCGAAGGCCGGGTGAGGGGATAAAAGCGCAGAGTTTGAAATTGGTAGGCCGTTAGCTGTCTTAAATCCGACATTGGAAAATCACGAAGAACAACCGTTCCACGGCGAGCCTCTTCTGTTCGAGACGTCGCCGGAGCCACGCCCTCCCGCGCCGCGGCAAGTCTGGACTTTTCGGGACCTGCTGTTGTTCGTGGGCTTTGCGTTTGTGGCCATTGTTGTCTCAAATTTCCTGACGTTGGCCCTCTACGCGGCGCTCAGGCCCTTTGCGGGTTGGAAGCTCTCGACCGTGCAGATTGCGCAGAATACGTATTTCCTCCTGGCGGCGCAACTGGTCTTTTATGCTCTGCTCTTCGCGTACATTTACCTCTGGGTTGTTTTCTACTATCGCCGCCCGTTCCTGGAAGGAATTGAATGGGGCGGACTAACCGGACGCAGAATCGTGCGCTATGTTTTCCTCGGTCTGATCATCACCGTCGCCATTCAATTCGTTCCCACCGTGCTGCCCGACAAAAACCACTTCCCGCTTGAGCGGCTCTTCAGTTCACCCGGGTCTTCCTATGCCGTTGCCGGCTTCGCGGTGGTGATTGCCCCGTTCATGGAGGAGCTGATTTTCCGGGGCGTGTTCTTCGCGGTTTTTGAAAGGCGGACTAACCTGCAGTTTGCCATCGTGATCACGGCGGTCCTTTTCGCTGCGATGCATGTGCCGGAATACTGGGGCGCCTGGAACCACGTCCTTCTAATTTTTCTTGTGGGGCTGGCTTTTTCAGTGGCGCGCGGACTGACGAAATCACTCGCTCCAAGCGTTGTGCTGCATATCACGTACAATGGACTTCTGATGCTGGGCCTGTTCTTTGCCACCTCGCATTTCCGGACGATGCCAAACCTTCCGGTCCGGTGACATTGACAGACAATTCACCACGAAGTCACAAAGGAAAGAATGAGGGCGCTATGCGCCGAAATCGGCGGTGGGGGACACCGGCGCTACAGCAACGTGCTCTGATCCAAGTCTCAAAAATACTTCCGGGAATCTTGAAGCGAGGCGCCCGGCTGGGAGGGTTCTTTCACGGCTTTAGAGCTGGACCGGTGGCGCAGGCCCTTGGCGCCAATGTCGCGCCGGTACTGCATGCCTTCAAACTGAATCTTACCCACGGCGGCGTAAACGCGCTGGATCGCAGCCGGGAGATCTTCTCCAATTGCCGTAACGCCCAGCACGCGCCCGCCGTGAGTAATTAATTGGTGATTTTCGAACACGGTGCCGGCGTGGAACACCTTCACGCCGCCAGTTGTTTCCGCCAGATCGAAGCCGCTGATCACCTGGCCCGTCCGGGGCTTGCCAGGATAGCCCTCAGAGGCCAATACCACGCAGACTGCCGGGTTGGGGCTCCAGTGAGCTTCATGCGCTGCGAGCGCGCCTTGTGAGGCGGCGGATAGCAGCTCGGCAAGATCCGAGCGTAATCGCATCAAAACCGGTTGCGCCTCAGGATCACCCAGGCGCACATTGTATTCCAGCAGCTTTGGGCCTTCGTCCGTCATCATCAAGCCGAAATAGAGAAATCCGCGGTAAGTGATGCCCTCCGTGGCCATGCCGGAGAGCGTTGGATTCACGATGCGCTGCATGATATCCGCGCGAACGCTTTCCTCCAGGATCGCATCGTCGCTGTAGGCGCCCATGCCTCCGGTGTTCGGACCCTCGTCATTTTCGAGCAAGGCTTTGTGATCCTGGGAAGGAGGAAGAGCCAGAACGTTGCGGCCATCGGTGAGCACGATAAAGGAAAGCTCTTCGCCGGCGACGGCTTCTTCAATGACCACGCGCTCTCCAGCGGCGCCGAGCGCTTTGCCGCGCATGAAGCTCTCAATGGTCTGCTGCGCTTCCGCCCGGTCCTTGGCCACCACCACACCCTTTCCCGCGGCAAGACCATCCGCCTTGATGACGGCTCGCGCGGGGAATTGCTGCAAGGCATCGAGCGCTTCGCCGGCCGTTTCCGCCGCGGCGAACCTTGCCGTCGGGATGCCATAACGCTGCATAAATTGCTTGGCGAAGATCTTGCTGCCTTCAAAACGAGCCGCGGCTTGCGAAGGGCCGAGGATGGAAAGACCCGCCTTTTCGAATACATCCACGACACCCCCAGCGAGCGGGGCCTCCGGGCCCACCACCGTCAGGTCCACCTGGAGACGATTTGCGAGTTCCAGCATTTCCGCCGGCTTCGAAAGGTCCACGGGCACGCACTCGGCTTCCTGGCCGATCCCCGCGTTGCCGGGAGCACAGTAGATTTCTTCCGTGAGCTGGCTTTCGCGCAGCTTCCACGCCAGGGCGTGCTCACGGCCTCCGGAGCCAAGAACCAGAATCTTCATAGAAGTGCGATACAGTAATGGGATTCATCCACCTTTGTCAATGCGTAATCTCCCTGACGTGGCCTGACATAGCCCGGCAGGACTGATTGCGATGGTCCATGAGCCGTGATACACTTCTTTTCCAGAGCCCCGTGATCCGGGTTTTGATGAGCTCAAAAACCCAAGCCGGCCCAAGCCTCATCTAAAGAAGCAGGCTGTTTTATCCCAGCCATTCCTTCGAGGCGACTCAAAGCTTCGCCCAGCGTGCGGAGTTGTAAGGAGTAGAACGTGAATCGCAAATTAATTCGTCCATCGCTTTCCGATATTCAGGATCAAATAGGGCAGCGCGTCCAACGCAGCAGAAAACCGGCTCCTCCGGACCAGACCAATGCGGAGAGTTTTTACTACATTAAGCAGATGCAGTCGCGCACGCCGATGGTGATCGTGTTAAACACCGACGAGATTATCCGCGGCGTTATCGAATGGTATGATAAAAACTGCATCAAGGTGCATCGCGCCGGCGAGCCCAATCTCCTGATTATGAAGAGCTCGATCCGCTACATGCACAAACAGACGGAAAGCCGCAACGGAAACGGGGACAATGGCAACTACGGCGGGGAAAGCGAAAACGAGTAGCCGGCCAGGAAGCCATCTGCTGCCAAAACAAGGCTCCGGGTTCTCTTAACCGGACTGCCACTTGACATCTTAAACGGCGCAAACTTAGGATAGGGCATCTCGTGTCGAAGCAGAAACAAGAAACTAAACAGGCATTTTGATGAACTCCCCGATAGGCCCCGCGAGGCGCAAGAAACAACGTCAACGCAGGTTGGCTTCCCCGCTAGGGTTGGCAGCGCTCGCGGCCGTCGCTGCTTGCCTGATTCTCCCCATGCGCTCTTACAGCCAGCAAAATCGCCGCAATAAGCTGCCCGGCATCAATAAGATCACGTCGAGCGGCCCCGGACGCCAGGCTTTTACGGGCAGCGTGCAATCCCTGGACCGCCAGCACCACGTGCTGGATGTCAGCGCCGCCAAAGGGCAGAGCACGGCCATCTTTCCCATTCGCAAAAACGTCAAGGTTTCCTCAATCGACGGTCAGAAACTGAAACTGGCTTCTCTCACGCCCGGAACGAATGTGATTATCTATTTCGAGCAGAAGAGCGGCCGGCGCACGGTCGAGCAGATCATTGTCCTGACCCCCAGCGCGCCTGCCGGCAAAAAGGACGATCACTCTTCCTAGATTCCCATACTTCCTATGAAAATCGGAATCACTTGCTATCCGACGTATGGCGGAAGCGGCGTGGTCGCCACCGAGCTGGGCCTTGAGCTTGCGGCGCGCGGCCACGACATTCACTTCATCAGTTACGCGGTGCCCGTGCGCATGACCGCGGCTTCCGAGCGCATCCACTTCCACGAAGTGGAAGTGATGAACTATCCGCTCTTCGATCACCCGCCCTACACCCTTGCGCTTGCCTCGAAGATGTATAACGTCGCGGTGATCGAATCTCTCGACCTGTTGCACGTCCACTACGCCATCCCCCATTCGGTGAGCGCCTATCTTGCTCGCGCCATGCTGAAGCCCCGGAACTTGCCTTTCGTGACGACGCTCCACGGAACCGATATCACCCTGGTGGGGATGGACCGCTCCTACCTCCCCATTACCCGCTTCTCGATTGAAGAGAGTGACGCCGTCACCGCCATTTCGGAGTATCTCGCCAGGATCACCCGGGAAGAATTCCAAGCGCGCAAGGAAGCCGAGGTGATTCCGAATTTTGTGAATTGCAGCGTCTTTCAGCCCGCGAACGGCGAGTGCAAGAGAAATATGTTTGCGAAGGAAGACGAGCGCGTGCTGGCGCACCTTTCGAACTTCCGGCCCGTCAAACGCGTGCCGGACGTGATTGAGATTTTTGAGCGCGTCCGGCGCGAGATTCCCGCCAAGCTACTGATGATTGGCGACGGCCCTGACCGCACGATTGCGGAATGGATGGTACGAGAAAAGAAGCTGACCCGCGACGTGGTCTTTCTGGGGAAACAGAATCAGGTGCAGGATTTGATTAATTGCGCGGATGTTCTGCTGCTGCCGAGCGATCTCGAGTCCTTCGGACTCGCGGCGCTCGAAGCGATGGCGTGCGGGGTCCCCTGTGTTTGTTCCCGCGCCGGAGGCCTGCCGGAGGTGATCCGCGACGGAGTCGATGGATTTCTCGTGACGCCGCGGGATGTTGATACGATGGCTGAGAAAGCGCTCGAAATCCTTACCCGTCCCGGCCGGCGCGAAGCGATGGGACGCGCGGCGCGCGAGCGGGCGCTGGCCAACTTCTGCAGCGACAAGATCATTCCTCTTTACGAGGACCTCTACCGCCGCGTCCTGGCCCCGTAGCGCCAGCATCTTGCTGGCAGTAGCAGCGCGAAAGCGCTAGCCGTCACGGTTTTTGGGCCGCGGCGGTTAGGCTCTGAGGCCGATTCTGCCCGGCATCGGTCTATTCGACAGCGGCGCCTGTCGCTGTCACTTCCTTGGGTGGCAAGGGTTGGGGATTCAGCTCGACCTCGGTTCCAACCAGACGACTCCCATTGACGAGAACCCGCGTGAGGCCCGCCAGGACCTCGGTGTGCGCGAGCATAGAATCAACGACGCCTGACACCAGCGTATACTCGGCAGGCGTTGTCCAACCGGGTTGGCGAATGATGAACAGCAGTTCCTGCAGCGTCCGGTCATCCGCCAGGCGCGCCAGGCTGCCGCGCAGTTCTTTGATCTGTGACTCGATGGGCACCACGTCATGTTGCTTCATACATTCCTCCTTTTCGTTCGGCGCCTTTCCGGGCCTTGCGTCTTCAAGCTGCGGTCTTGCTTATATCCAGCCTGCAGGTCATGAATAGCACCGCTGCGGGAAGGAGAAAAAGTAGAAACTTTGATCGCGATCGTGTGATCTTTTCGAATATCCGGTTCGTTGGTCTAAAGCGCGTCGAGGACGGCGATGCATGGATTACGCCTGCGGCTCAGCGATAAAGGCCCCAAGCAGAATCACCACCACCAGCGTCATCAGCGCGCATAAAGCAGTCACAGCAAGATACCCGTAGCGCTGATAGAGGATTCCTCCCGCAAAAGCCGCCGCCCCGATGCCCAATTGCGAGGCAACGCTGCGCGCCGCCATGTAAGACCCGCGCTGGGCGTCCGGGATCAGACCGGTCATGAGCGCGGTCAGCGGCCCCTGCCGGAGGGCCGCGCCCAGGCTGGTCAAGGCGAAGATCGCCAGCAGAAGCGCCCCCCAGGGGAAAAGCGGCATCACCGCCACCGCCACGGCCAGAAGCGCGCTTCCGGCAATCGCCAGGGTTCGCTTTCCCCACCGGTCGGAAAGCATTCCTCCCAAGGGCGACCCGGCCACTGCCGCGAGACCCCCGAGCATGAAGACCCATCCAATGCCCCTCTCCGTAAGCCCAAAGCGCCCGTGCAGCCATTCACCGATGTAGGTCAGAAAACCAACCAGGCCCCCGGAAACAAAGAAGGCAATGACGATTCCCGCAATCAAATCGCGCCGGCCGAAAAACACGCGAAACACCCGCAGGCTTTTGCGAAGCTTACCGGCAGACGGGACTCTTCCAGCGTGATCCTTACGGAGGCCCAGGGTAAACAAAATCACAAGACAGGCGAGCGCGGCAAAGAACACAAAGGTGTTGCGCCATCCGAACCGATCCGCAATCTGCGCCCCCAGTGGGACGCCGATAATCGGGGCAGCAAAGTAGGCAATCGAGATGATGCCGATGGCTCGCCCCCGCACCGCGTATTCAAAGCAGTCGCCGGCGTAGGCAATCGAACAGGTGGAGATCACCCCGGCCGCGGCGCCCGTCAAAGCCCGCGCCATCATCAATTCGGAAAAGGTTTGTGTCCGCGAGGCGAGCCATGAGGCGGCGGCGAAGACGATGACTCCAACCAGCAGAAACCGCTGGCGGCCGTAGTGGTCCGAGAGCGTTCCCGATGCAAAGCCCGCCACGGCCGCACAACCCGCGTAAACCACCACCAGCAAGCCTGCCACTTCGATGGTGATGTGAAAAGCGCGCACCAGGACAGGGAGCAGCGCCGCAATCATCTGGTTATCGGCGAGTCCAAGGAAGAGCAGAAGAAAGAGGCTGGCCACAACCCGGTAATCAACGGATGGCGCGGCCGGAATGTTGGATTTCAGGTTTGCAATGAGCGTTCGTAGGGGCGCTTGACGCGCCCTTGGGATTGGAGATTACCGCCGCCGTCTGGAAAGCCCGGCTGGGCATCTAGACGGACGGTTATTCGTCAAAATGATGGAGGTCCAGTTCGATAGCGGCGCGGTCGGAAATATCCATCACTCCGGCCGCGGCGATGCCGATGGCCACCACCAAGGCATCGCTGATTTCGTCTTTCGTCAGACCCAGCTCAAGAGCTTTCTTGATGTGCCCTTCCAGGCACCCTTCGCACTTCGCGACCGCAGAGGCGGCAATCGCGATCAGCTCTTTGGTTTTCAGGTCCAGCGCGGTCGGCATGTAGTAGGATTCTTTGTAAAACGACAGGTAGATCTTGCGTAAGCGCGGGTTAATCATACTCATCGATTTGGGCGCGTTTTTCTTGCCCTGTGCGTCATCCTTCGCCATGCTTAGCTCCGCTCCTAGCCGTATCAAAACTGGCCTGGGCCTGTCATGCTGAGCGTAGCGAAGCATCCCGGCATTTTAGAACAACTGCAGAGATTCTTCGTCGCCTTTGGCTCCTCAGAATGACAGGTTGAGCAAGTTTCTCAACGAATTGCCAGCTCGTAAGATCCTTTACAGTTCACTGCGGTCGCACAGTGGTAGTGGTAGCCACGGCACGGAGTTCGTGCCGTGGCTACCCGATCCCCTTATCAAGGAGACGGCGGCGCTACCGTTCCGCCTCACGAGCATCTTAGCATACCTCCCGCCGATGACGCTTCAGTGCGGCGAACCGGAGCCCATGATCCCGCCGGCAGCCTTCTCACGTCCAAGGAAAAGGCAACGGAGCTATCAGCAATGAGCATCAATGTCTGAGATACACAATGTAGTCCTTGGCTTGCGGTATTATTACGTGTATATTGTCCAATATTGAATATGAAGTGATTGCGAGCGCACCAAGCACTTGGAGCCTGTCCGATGAGGAATAGGAAATTCGGCTTGTTGTGGGCCGCTTGTCTCTGCCTTGCCATTTTCAGTTTTCAGTGTGGCGGTGGTTCGAGTTCGGGAGGTGGAGGCGGCAGCGGTGGCGGGAACGGCGGGGGTTCCGGTGGCGGAACGGGAACGGCCACGCTTTCCTCTCTCAGCCCCATCGTGACGATGCAAAATGGGCCGGCATTCACCCTGACGGCGAACGGCACAGGCTTCGCTTCAGGGGATCAGCTTGTATTCAACGGAGCGGCGGCGGCGACAACCGTCGTGAACTCTACACAATTAACCGCCTCGATTCCCACAAGCGCGCTCTCCCAGGCAGGAACGTTCAACGTGACGGTTCAGTCGGGCGGGGGCAACAGCAGTGCGCAAAGCTTTTACGTAGTGCCCGCGATCGCCCCTTCGCCGGTTGCCGTCACGGCGAACGGGACCGCGACGGCCAACATCGCGGTGCCTGCGTTCAGCACCCCCTCGCTCCAGATTCAGGAAGCAGGCGTCAGTCCCAATGCCGGCCAGATCGCGGTGGATGTCAATCCTGGGCAAACCGTTCAGCTCTTTGTGGTTGGGCCAGGAATGAAACCCGGCGCGTTCTTTGAGGTCTCCGGGAACAACGATGTCACTGTAACGCAACCGCTGGCAACCGATTTCCCCGGCACGCAAGATAACCCGCCTCAGCCTGGAGCGGAATTCAGCGTCAGCATCAGTCCGAGCGCGGCGCTCGGTCCGCGCAATCTGATCGTCACCAACCCCGCCGGTGAAATCTCAATTTTCCCTGGCGGAATCGTAATTGTTCCGGGGTCTTAAGATGAAAAAAATAGCGCTTTCCGCCGCGATGAGTTTTTTTCTAGCGCTTCCAGCCACCGCCACGAGTCTGGTCCAGATGAGCCTTCAGCAACTAACCCAAGCTTCCAGCAACGTCATTCAAGGACGCGTGGTGAGCCAGATGAGCCAATGGAATGCCGCGCATACGGAAATCGTTACGCTCACCACCCTCGCCGTGGACTCGAATCAGAAGGGCAACACGCCCGCGACGATTGTGGTGGAGCAGCTTGGCGGAACGGTAGGCCACTATCACGTGAATGTACCGGGCGCAGTGCACTTCTTCCGGCGGTCCCGCTACGTGCTCTTTCTCGAGCACGCCGCGTCGGCGCCCGCGCAATATCATGTGGTCGGGATGATTGAAGGGGCTTTTCGCGTCTATCGTGACAGCCGCACCGGCCAGGAGCGCGTCATCAATCCGATGGGCCGCTATTCTTCCGCCAAGAACGCCGGCCATGCGAGCGCCGCCCCTCTCACCATGCCGCTTTCGGAATTCCAGCAAAAGGTTTCGCGCGAGATGGCGAAGCCTCTGGCTATTCCAGCCGGGACTTCCCTGCCCCTGCTCATCCGGTCGGCGTCCTTTAATGGCGTAGGACACGTTCTGATCGAAGCGCAAACCACGATGGACGTTTTTCCCAACAGCGCCACCGCGATCCCGGCGGGCAGCCTCGTGGATGGGTCAGGCACGAAAGTTTCCGGCCACTGGATTCTGCACTGGACGGCCGTCTCGGTGCGCGGCAAGCAGGCGCGGATTTCCGCAACCAGTCAGTCGGCTGGCAGTGCGAATTTGCAGGGCGAGCGGTTTATCGCCGTCACAAAGTAGGGGCGCCGCTTGCCGCGCCCCTGTATATGTCCGTGGCTGGTAGGGGCGCTGCTTGCTGCGCCCCATCGCATTTCGACGCGAGTGGTAGCCACGGCACGCTTTATGTGCCGTGGGCTTTGGGCGCGGAAAAACTGGAAATCCCACGGCATAGAAACCATGCCGTGGCTACCAGCCTGATAGTTTTCACGAGGTGAGGGTATGAAGCGGTGGCAGCGAAGGCGCAGCCGAGAAGAATGTAACAAGTCCGGTTCAGGTTTCCAACGGCGAGAGGGAGCGCAGGATAGAGATCATGTCTCCCCTCTCCCACCGGGAGAGGGGCCGGGGGTGAGGGCGGCTGGGCGGCGAATCCACGCCTGGCATCTTCTGACCATTGCCTTGATTCTTGCCTCGACCGCCATTTTCCTCTTCGCGTACAACCACGAGCAGGACAACGTGAGCGGCACGGTGGTGGCCGAAAAATGGTGCAATGGCAATTTTAACGACGGCAGCCCGTGCACTTCGTCCGTGAGCTGGAGCCTGAATAATCCGGCCCCGCCGAACGTGGACACCACCGGAGGAGTTACCGTCCAGCAGGCGATTCAGAGTTCCTTCGCTTCGTGGCAGGGTGCGAGCCTGAATGGCCAGTCCATAGCGAAACTCACGATCATGCAAGGCCCGAATAGCAGCCGAACCGCTCCTGACGTGAACGACTGCGTGAATGTGATCGGTTTTGCCGATCCAACCACCAGTGACTTCCCGACCGGAACCATTGCCTTCACCATTCCCGCAGTGGTCTTTGGCCCGCCTCCTATCACTTACACGTGCGCCGATACTACGTCCTCGACCTACACATGCCCCCTGCCTTCGTGCATTGTGGACGCGGATATTGAATTCAATCCGAACGATACATTTTCGACTGCCGATGCAACCCCCGCAAACGATTTTGATCTTCAGGCGCTCGCAACGCACGAGGCCGGCCACCTGCTCGGGATGGATCACAGCGGCCTGATCAGTTCCATTATGTTTGCGTTCGGTGATGCGGGCGGTGTTCCGCAGCGCGGCCTGTCCGTGGATGATGTCCTGGGGATTGGCTCGGTTTATCCTTCCGCGAGCTTCGCTTCCGCCGTCGGCTCACTTTCGGGCACTGTAACCCTGGCCGGTACGGGAGTTTTCGCCTCCCACGTCATCATCATTGACGCGCAAACCGGCTCCGCGGTGGTGGATAGCTTGACGGATACGAATGGCAAATACCAAGTCAACGTGCCCCCCGGCCAGTACAACGTCCTCGCGCTGCCCCTGGCCGGCATTTATGACATCAGCGCCTTCGGCGGCTGGGCGTGCGGCTATGAGGAGAACGCCCCGCCCTGCTGCGATCCCACCTTGAATCCCCAGCAGTGCAAAGGAACGTCGATTGCCGTACCTACCGATTACAGCGGAAAATTCAATTAGTACTTTGTGACGTCAGTTCGCGCCAAAATGACAAGGAAGCAAAAGTCCGGTTTGGCCCCTCACCCGGCCTTCGGCCACCCTCTCCCATGGGGAGAGGGCTGAAAACGGAACGGGTAGCAACTCCCTTTCGGGAGGGCCGTCGAAAAAATAAGGGTCGCAGCCCTCTCCCTTCGGGAGAGGGGGGACCGCGAAGCGGTGGGTGAGGGTTCTAGCCGCCGTCTCGGCGGCAATTGCCGGCAAGATGCCGGCGCTACGGTTTCGATATCACTATTTCTGGAACAGTGTGGCGGGCGGAGCTTGGTTGACGAGCAGCCAGTACAATCCAAGCTGCCGGATGGTGTTTTGGAACT
>DASUKV010000189.1:0-2849 GCA_036278555.1 Terriglobia bacterium | reverse complement strand
ATCTCGGCCGCGTTGCCCACCCACAGCGCGTGTCCGCACTCGGCCAGCATCCGTTCAAACCACAGCGCGGGAAACGTCGCCTCGATCCCTACCCGCGCCCCGGCGGGCACGCGGCGGTAGAAATCTCGCGCCTCCCCCTTTTCGTGTTCCAACCGGCGCGTCACGATCTCACCGGTCTGCTCGTTCACCCAGGCAATTACTTGGTAGCGCGTATGCAAATCACATCCGATAATGTTCATGGCTCGGCTCCTTTCTTGCGCCGCCTTGGTCTGGAACAACCCAAGTCTACGGCTAAAGGAGCCGACGCCGTTATTCAATCAGCCTCTGGCCGCCGGTCTCTCCCTCTCAAAACCCGGCGGCCAGAGGCCGCCGCTACAGCCATTTTCAGTCCTACGATCATTTAACAATCTCGGCAATTTCACCCGAAATCAGCGGTTCCTCACGGCCATCATCATAGCGCACGCGCAAGGCGCCGCTCGGCTCAAGGCCCTGCGTTATTCCGAACGAGTGGCCGGAGGACCGGGACACGCGGATGCGCTTGCCGCGCGCAAAACTTGAAGCCGTCTCCCACTGGCTGGCGATCGCGGCGCCGCCTCCTTCGAGCAGCAGGCTGTAGAAATGCTGAAGCTCTTTGAGCAGAACGGCCAAAAGGTGAATGCGGGAAAGGACCCGGCGGCTCTCGATACGCAGGGAAGTGGCAATGGACGTCAGGTCCGGGGGCATCTCAACATGGTTCACGTTCAGCCCGATGCCGATCACGACAAAGTGAATGCGATCGAGTTCGGCGTTCATTTCGGTGAGGATTCCTCCCATTTTTCTGCCGTTCAGCAGGAGGTCATTCGGCCAGCGGATATCCGGCGCAAGCCCTGATGCGTTCTCGACCGCCCGGCGCGCCGCAAGCCCCGCCATCAAAGTCAGAACCGGAGCGCAGGCCGGAGCCAGCGCCGGACGCAGGATCACCGAAACGTAAATGCCGCTGGATTTTTCGGAATGCCAGGAGCGGCCAAAACGGCCGCGACCGGCGCTTTGCTCCTCCGCGATCACCACCGTGCCGTGCGGCGCTCCTTCCGCAGCGAGCTTCAGGGCCACGGTGTTGGTTGAGCCGGTCAGAAAATAGTGAATGATCTTCTTGCCGATTTCGCAATCGCCCAGCTCGGCGCGAACCAGGCTGGGCATGAGGATATCGGGAAGCTTGCGAATTTGATAGCCCGTCGCGGGATAGCCGTGAATTTCGAGGCCGAGCGCGCGCAGCTTCTCAATCCACATCCAGACGGTTGAGCGCGTCACGCCGATTTCCCCGGCGATCCTCGGACCCGGCATCACGACCGTTGCGTTCTCAACCAGCAGGTGTATCAGTTGATCGATTCTGCGGCTGGTAGGCTGGGACATAAACGAAAGGCAAGATTTCCGCTGTTACGCGATCTCAGGGCTTGTGGGCAATCCCAACTCCGCCCCTCACCCGGCGCTTTACGCCACCCTCTCCCGCGGGGAGAGGGCAGAAGAATTAAGGGGTTATAGCCGCCCCCTGGAGGGAGAGGACCACTATCCCTGATCTCAGCCCTCTCCCTCCGGGAGAGGGGGGACCGCCTTGCGGTGGGTGAGGGCCGCGACTAACATTGTTCTCGCACAGCGCGGGCAAAGTTCGCGCGCCGCCCTACTCTCCCGCTTCTAGCCGCTCGAGCGACTCCAGTATTTTCCGGTAATGCGTCGAAAGCTCGGCGTGGCGCTGCTCCACACCTTGCACCACTTCGCGCGGCGCCCGGCTCAAAAACTCCTGGTTCTCAAGCTGCCTTTGCGCCTGGGAAATTGACTGTTCAAGCTTCTGCTTTTCTTTTTCCAGGCGCGCCCGCTCGGCCGCGGCGTCCACGCGAACCTCGTGGAACAGGCGCAGGTCCGTTGAAGCGGAAATGGCGATCCGGTCCGCATTCGCCGGGAGCCGCTCCTGAGTAAAATTCAACGCCTCAAGCCCCGCGAGCCGCAGAATATGTTCCTGGTGCTCGCGGAAAAGCTCCAGCCGCGGCTTCTCATCGCTCGCCACCTGCGCGCTGGGCTTTTCGCGCTGCAAGCCGCGCTCGGCCTTGGCGTTGCGCGCCGCGACAACCAATTCCCGGATGCGCTCAAATTCCTCCTCGGAGACGGGATCTTTCACACGGTCCATCACCAGGCTGAAGCCCGTTAAGGAAATCGAGAGTTCGTCACCCTGGCGCGGAAGCTGATGCCACAATTCCTCAGTGATGAACGGCATGAACGGGTGCAGCAGATGAAGCGCCGCTTCGAAAACGCGCATCAGGTTGATCCACGCCGCCGGAGCTTTCGTGCCTTCCACAGGCTTCGTAATCTCCGGCTTTACCCATTCCAAATACCAATCGCAGACCTCATGCCAGAAGAAGTGGTAAATGGTGTGCGCCGCCTCATGAAAACGGAAATCCGCCAAGGCTTCATTCATTCGCTGAGTTACCGTTCCAAGGCGTGAAAAAATCCAGCGATCTGCCAATCCGGGGCGCCCTTGCGCGGCGTAACTTCCGTTGGGGCGGGCGGGGAGCACGGCGTCAAATCCAATCTCGGGAAGTGGTTCGAGAGCCACGCCCAAATGGCTCCGCACGGGCTCCGGTAATCGCTGCAAGTTCATAAGAATAAAGCGCCCTGCATTCCAAATCTTGTTAGCGAATGCCCGGTAAGACTCCACCTTGTCGTCACTGAAGGCAATATCCGTTCCGGGCGCGGCGCTGATCGCCAGAGCAAAACGTACCGCATCGGTGCCATAGCGGTTTGTAACTTCAAGGGGATCCAAAACATTGCCCTTGGTTTTCGACATCTTCTGGCGCTCGGCGTCTCGGACCAAAGCATGG
>DASUKV010000188.1:0-7349 GCA_036278555.1 Terriglobia bacterium | reverse complement strand
GTTAGCGCGGACGGGCCGGGTGGTTGGCCTGGTGACTCCGCGCTCATCACCCCCGAACCCCCTCCTCAGCCGAGGGGGGAGCCATTTTTACGGCAGCCAAAGAAGCGCCAGCGCTACATCTCGCGCCGGGCCTCATCAGCTTCTTCAGCCAGGTGAAGTATCAGTTGAATGAACTCCTTCGTTTGGCCGATGAAGAGTCCGTCAGCGATCAGGCCCTGGATGGCGCCCTTTGCCCCTATCTGTCCCGGACCGGTCGGGCGAATGATGGCGCAAGGAGGCAACTCCCTGTTGATGAACTCGCACGGCTCGGGCATGATCAGGTTCGCCTGCAGAGTATCCGGCTGACCCTTGGTCAGGTCCACAAACGTCACGGTAGACTTGGTGACGGGATCGGTGTCGGACAGGGGAAGCGCATTGCCTGCCTTATCCTGCCAAGTCTGAAAGTGCATGATCTCGGATCCGCCAATACTGACGAGGATTCGTAAAACTTCCCGGCTGCTGACTTTCTGAGAAAGGGTATGGTAGAGACTGGTGCCCGCTTGCTCAATAAACGCGAAGTGGAACCCCGCCGTGAAAGCGATCGCCTGGAGATGCGTACTGATGCTGCCGGGGAGGTTGTCGCTCGGACTGCTGCCCGCCGTGTCAGCGTCGGTCCTGGGAATTGCCGTATGTTGCCCCTCATTCAGGCTTGGGACGGCTTGATCAAACGTGGAGCCGAAATCGGGGTTCGTGGTGCTGCGGTACCGGACCCACCAACTCGTGTCTACCGTAAGCTGTGTGAGGTTCGTAAGTCGCTTGACTTGCCGGGCTCCCGTCGCCTTGCTGCTGGGCAGAATGCGAAAACGGTCCAAGTTAACGCCCGGCGCGCCCTTGGAAGCTAAGTATGCGTTCAGAAAGAGCGCGTGGCTCAATTCATCATCGGTGTTGTCATGGACATATTGCGGCATGTCACCATCAAGAATTTGAAGCGCGCCCATGTAAAGCGGATTTCCTCCCTTAACCCCCGAAACTTCCTTGTCCTGGGTTCCTCCCAGTTCGGAATATTGCTGCCACAGATCGGTTTCGATAATCTCGGCCGCGGCCAACAGCCGGAGGATCGCGACGTCTCCCCTGGTGAGACGATCGTCACCGTCTCCGTCATGATCGCCGGCGAAGACCGGCAGCCCGTTTGCCAGCAGCCCAGCGCCCGCAGCGGCTCCCCCCGCCGCGAGCATTCCTTTCTTAAGAAATAAGCGTCGATTCGAAGAACGTTTAAAAGCTACTTCAGACTGCTTCATAGTTTCTCCTTTTCAGGTGAAGTATGGTTTTGTATGGAAAGCGCTTGCACGAAGCTGCAATTTCCCGGCGATCATCATCCCTTGCCTCTCCCCAGATCCCTGACGTCTGACGGTGTGGCTTTTGACTTCGGGGATTTCTGTCTCCTTGGGGTTTTGGGAATGGAGTATAGAAGCGTTATTCCCAGGTCCTTCGCTTCAAAACTCTGGACAAAGTGTTCCTGGCCCGCATTCACAACGTTCAACAGGCTGCCGCTTGAATGGGTATCCTTTACGGAACTCGAGGCCTCAATGAATGCCGAGGCGTTTTTTCCGTGGATTTCCAAAAAATAGGGAGCCGCTGAAGAAAGCAGGGTGAACGTATACTCACCCGGAGGCAGAACTGCGCCACCCCAGCGGACCGTGAAGGGCAAGCTCAGCTTGCCGCTATAGAGAGGAGTTTTCGCAAGACCCGCCGCGGAAAATAACAGCAGAGCCGCGAGAGCCGCTCTGACAAAAAAAGGTGATCGATCAATCAGTTTCACACCAACCTCCTTACCTTAATGAAATAACATGCGCGCAGCCGCCGCGGATCAGCGCGTTGTCAACAGGTTGTAAAATCCCGCACTCTGTCTTTCACGCGCGATTTGCGCTTCGGAGAATGTCTTCTCGTGCGCAAGTCAGTTGGTTTAGACTCACTTCCCGCCGCGTGCGCCCGTCAACAGTTGATTAAGCTTTTGTTGTCTGCTAGCCTCTTATTCAACAAGCACTTGCAAGAAAATGTCAGCGCCGGCGGATTCCGAATTCTCTCCAAATCAAGAAACGGGCGTTCCTTGCGCCTGAGCAAACCATGAGCGAGCAAAAGCAATCTACGCGGCCTTTGAGGTTCGGAGTGTTTGAGTTGGACCCGCAAGCGCGTGAGCTGCGGCGGCGGGGCGTGAGGGTGAAGCTCCAACAGAAGCCGTTCCAGATTCTGGAGATGCTTTTGGAACGAGCGGGTGAGGTGGTCACGCGGAAAGATTTGCGTGAAAGGTTATGGCCAGATACTTTTGTGGGATTTGACCGCAGCCTGAATACGGCGGTCAATGCTCTCCGCCGGGCGCTGGCGGATTCACCCACGAATCCGCGCTTTATTGAGACCCGCTCGCGCCACGGCTATCGCTTTATCGCTCCGACCGATGCAGGGAGCGCCCAGGTCAATACGCTGGACGCCGATTCGCTCGATTCCATCGCCGTGCTTCCTTTTCGCAATGCGAGCGGCGATCCCGAAATGGAATACTTGAGCGACGGAATCACGGAGAGCTTGATCAACGCGCTCTCGCAACTGCCGGAAATTCGGGTGATGGCGCGCAGCACGGTTTTCCGGTACAAGGCGCGGGAAGTTGATCCGCAAGCCGTGGGGCAAAGCCTGAACGTCCGCGCGCTGGTGACAGGAACCGTGATGCAGCGCGCGGAGACGTTGACCATTGGCGCGGAACTTGTGGACGCCACCAAAGGATGGCGGCTGTGGGGCGAGCGGTATCAGCGCAAGCTGCCGGATATTTTCAATGTCCAGGACGAAATCTCCAGGGAAATCGCCCAAAAGCTGCGGCTTCGCCTCACCGCGGAAGCGCAGCGGCGTTTGACGAAGCGATACACGGCAAACCCCGAAGCGTTTCAGAACTATCTTCGCGGGCGATACCTCTGGAACAAGATGACCGAAGAAGGCTTGCGAAAAGGGATCGTTTACTTTGAGCGGGCCATCGAACAGGACCCCCGGTTCGCACTCCCGTGGGCCGGAATCTCGGACTCTGTTGCGCTGTTCGCCTTTTTTGGGCTTTGCCCTTCGAAAGAGGTGATGCCAAGAGCCGAGGACGCCGCCCGGAAAGCCTTAGCGCTCGATAATACGGTGGCCGACGCCCATGCGTCACTGGCAGGCATTTTGAAAAGTTTCCACTGGGACTGGAGCGGCGCGGAAGCGGAATACAAGCGCGCGCTGGAATTGAACCCCAGCCATGCGACGGCCCGCCGCTGGTACGCCAATTACCTCTCCGCCCTGGGAAGGACAGAGGAGGCTCTTCAGGAAATGCACCGGGCGCTCGATCTCGACCCGCTTTCCTTGATTATCAACATGGAACTGGCTTGGATTTATTACATGGGCCGCGACAATGGCCGCGCCGCCGATCTGGCGCTGCGGACCCTCGAGATGGAACCCGGATTTTCGCCCACTCGCCACGTTCTCGGTCTTGCCCACGAACAGATGGGGAAATTTAAGGATGCAATCCAGCTTCTCCAGGAGGCGCACGCAAACTCAGGAGGAAACCCGATCAGCCTTGCTGCGCTCGCCCATGCCTACGCGCGGGCGAACCGCCCGCAGGAGGCCCGCAAAACGCTGGCCAGGCTAAAAGCTCTCTCCGGCCGCGCCTACGTGCCCCCTTACGCTTTCGCGTTTGTACACGCGGGTTTGGGTGACAAGTCCCAAAGTTTGATCTGGCTTCAAAAGGCGTTGGAGGACCGTGACGCCTGGCTGGTGTGGGTGCAGTGCGATCCACGGTTGGATATCTTGAGAGAGGAGCCGCCATTCCATGAACTTTTGCGCCGTATGGGTTTTTAATAGCGCCGCCACGCCTGGCGGCAAGTTCCTGTAGCGGCGGCCTCTGGTCGCCGGCCTTTCCTTCTAAAAACCCGCGGCCAGAGGCCGCCGCTACAACTTTTATTTTTACGATAACGTCAGAACCAGCGTCTCCCCGGCGTTGATGTCAATCGCCTGCGGAAATGTGAAAGTTGCTTCGCTGCCGTCAAACCGGATTTGATGTGGCAGCGTGCGAGTGCCAAGTTTCGCCGCCGACGAGCTTGAAGTGTTTTTTTGCGGCGCAAGCGCGACCGACTGGCAGGCGAGATGGCCGTGAGCCACAGACAGCGCGAATCGGCCCTTTTGCAGTTGCTGCTCGAATGATCCCCAGCCGCTTGCAGTGGACCAAAAAGAAAAGAAGCGATCCTGGTTCACCCGAGGCTTTGCTTCCACGCTTTTGCTCCCTCCGTGATAACAGAAACCGCTCAGGGCAAGCAGCCCCGCCCAGCTTGCCATCGGACGCGCGTAGTGAAATCCGCACTCCGCCTCATCCCAGGCATTACGTTTTTCGCCATCGTACCGGCGGCGGATGTTCGCGATCAGCTCAACGCCTTCCCGGATCATCCCCGTGTAAAGCATCAGGATGGCGGCGGAATATTCAAAACCCGTCATCACTTCTTCAAAATAAGGGAAAGGCGTGTGGGGCCGGTTGCCGTGCGGGTAATCGCAAATCACAAGCGCCGCCTCGTTGTTCAGAGCGAAGGTGCGCAT
Organism: Terriglobia bacterium; assembly: GCA_036278555.1. Classification (GTDB taxonomy): domain Bacteria; phylum Acidobacteriota; class Terriglobia; order UBA7540; family UBA7540; genus RH2-MAG17b. Next base: position 2,774 of record DASUKV010000188.1, on the reverse strand, counting down.
GACGCATTCGTGATCGTAGAGCGCGCGCTTATAATTGTACTTGTAGATCGACCGCAAAGTTTTGCGGATGTGATTCTCATCAAGCAGCAGCCCCAGCCCGGCCACCTGCGCGAAATACTGGCCCACCAGTTGGTCCACCAGGCAGCCCTCGCCGAGTTGGAACGTAGGATGCTCCATATCGCTCGGGCCGGCGCCCTCCATCAGTCCTTTGGCGATCTGACCCTGCGGAATCGCGCCGATTTTCTGAATGTAGTATTCGCCGTTAAAAAGATTGGCGTCGATCCATTGGCTGCCTTGTTGAAACAGTCTGTGATATTCCTTGGCGGCTTCCGCATCCCCCACCGCTTTGGCCATCTCTTCCCCCGCGCGCAACCCGCCAAGATACCAGATGCCGCACAAGGGATTGGGCCCGATAAACTCCACGTCGTAGGTGTTGTGCTGCACGCCTTCCATCACTCCATCTTTATTGGCGTCCCAGCCGCCGGGAATCCAGGAGAATTCGAGAGCGCGCTTTGCGCCCGGCCACTGCTTGCGCAGCCAGGCCGTGTCACCGGAAAGCCGCCAGTCATGATAAAGCTTCATGATGCAGGCCATCTGCCCGTCGGCGGCGGCGACACCGAAATTCTCAATTCCGTAAGGCAGTAGTTCGCGGTAGTCCATCAGCCCTTGAGCATTGGTCAGAAAGCCGAATTGTTGCTCGCGCAGCGAGTGCGAAAGCTTGGGGAAGACACTCGCGATCGCCGCCTCGTAGGCGTAGACGTGCGTGCAATTTCCGAAGCAGCAGCCGGATTGCTCGTTGCAGCCCTCAAAGCCGTGGAAAGAACCGTCGTGAGTGCGAAAACTGGTCTGCGTCACCAGAGTCGACAGGTTTGCCGATGAGGCTTCTTTGATAACGTCCGGCAATGTCGTCTCGCGCATCAGCGAGGCGAACTGCCGCGTGAGGGCCTCAAGCCGGGGCAGATTTTCCGCCGCATACTCTGCCGCCGCCCAGGCATCCGCAAAACGCGTGCAGTAATGATTGCCAATCAGATCGTTTTCGTGGCCCTTCGGCGCCGACCAGCCGCACCGCGCCGGCGTGCGGTTCGGGAAATGCCAGCTTAGGAGAAACGTGAACTCCGCGCTGCCGCCCGCTGGAATTTCCCGCCGCAGGCACAATGCGCCCACCGCCGTCCGTGCCGCAGCCTCCGGCCCCAACTCGCCATCGCTTGAAAAATCATCCCAAAAAAGCAGCGGACTCTCCCACCAGCGGGCGCTGGGCCAGCCACGCAGATAGCTCAGTTTGCCCGTCTCCGCGCTCAGCAAGGCGAGCGCGAACGTTCCCGCCAGCAGGTTCGAGGCGGGCAGAAACGGATTTTTCATCACCAGGCCTTGCAGATGGTTTCCCTGCCGGAACTCATTGCTGCGGCCGTAGGAGCCCGTGAAATCCACACCCTCCTTGCGCTCTTTCCCCACCGGATTATCAATGGAAAAGGCGATGGCCACCGTGGCCTGAGAAGCTCCGGGGTTTGTGACGCGATAGCGCAGCGCGGCCACTGGCAGCCCGGAATCGTCCGCCTCAAGCGGAATGAAAGGCGTAAAAGCGTCCAGGCTCACCTGGACGGGAAGTTCCGAGTCTTCAAAATCCACGCGCGCCAGCGGAAATTCCCCCGTGAACGTCGAGGACCGAAGCCGCGGAAGTCCAGGTACGTTTGCCGCCCCTAACCCGCTCGCACCCTCATAGGGTGGCAGGATGCGCGCTTCAAGCACCCGGGCCACCGGCTTCCTGTTCCCTGCCTGCGCCCAGATCGCGGGGAAGGCGTACTGCGGCGAATTGCCCTTATCCGGGCGGTTGAATATCCACCACTCGCGCAGATCACCCCGGCCGCCTAAGCCGATGCTTCCCGCTCCTACTCCCCCCAACGGAAAGGCAAGCATCTTGCGCTGGCCGCCCGAAAATTTCCGTGGATATTCAATCTCCGTTGGCGCGGCTGCCGGTGTTGGCGCTGTTCCCGCCTGGGCGCCGCCCCCACTCGCCGAAGCCGGGCCGCCGGGAAGCGCCACCGCCCCTGCGCTCAGCGCCATTGTTTTGAGAAATCGCCGCCGGCCCTTCCGTCGGCCATTCGCTGTTCGTTTCATAACGAGTGTTGTCTCCTCTCAGCCGGGTGGTGAAAAGTTCGCAGAAGATTCTACACTGTTTCGCTGGTTGGGTGCGGAGTTGTTAGCGTTGGGCGAGTTTTGCTTCGAGGTTCTGTTTAACGGAGGGCCATTCGGAATCGAGGATGCTGAAATAGACGCTATGCCGGAAGCGCCCATCGGGCATAATCATGTGGTTGCGCAGCGTGCCTTCTTCCCGCGCGCCAATGCGCAGGATCGCTTTCCGCGAGCGCTCATTCAGCGAGTCGGTTTTCAATTCCACGCGGATCGCGCCCCAGGTTTCGAAGGCATGGCGCAGCATCACGTATTTGGTTTCGGTATTCACAAACGTCCGCTGCCACTCCGGCGCGATAAACGTCCCGCCAATTTCCGTGCGGCGATTCACCCGGTCAATGTTGCTGAAGCGCGAGGCGCCCACGACGCAGGCGGATGCGCGGTCAGTAATGACAAAGGGCAGCGAGGAGCCGGCGCTTTGCGCCTCAAGCAGCGTTTGGAGATAACCGCGCAGATCGTCCCGCGTCCGGACCGCGAACGGCATCCAGCGCCAGATATCCTCATCCAGAGCGAAATCGCAAAGCGGGTCGAGATGATCGAGTTTCAGCGGCTCAAGCCGCACCCGCTTTCCTTCCAGCGTGACGGGC
>DASUKV010000187.1:0-3785 GCA_036278555.1 Terriglobia bacterium | reverse complement strand
CTTTCGAACTGCGGGACATGAAGGTGCTCCGCGTCCCATTATCGGGAAGCGCGTAAGGCGGCATCACTTCGGCGTTATAAACCCGGCCGGTAATCAACGGACGGTCCGGGTCGCCCTCCAGAAATTCAACAATCACCTCCTGGCCCATGCGGGGAATCCACATCGCTCCCCAATTTTTTCCAGCCCACGGCTGCGAAACCCGCATCCAACAGGAGCTATTTTCGTTTTTCTGACCCTGGCGGTCCCAGTAGAACTGAACCTTGATGCGCCCGTATTGGTCCACCCAAATCTCTTCACCGGACTTGCCCACCACCAGGGCCGTCTGCGGTCCTTGCACCACGGGTTTTGGAGTTCTGCGCGGCGAGCGGAACGGAACAGAAGCAGGGATCGACGTAAACTGATTCGAATAGTGCGAGCCGCTCTCCGACTCTCCCGTGTAGTAGCTTCTTCCCACCGATGCCGTATGCTGGACCGCCGTCAACACGTAGATGGTATTCATATCGGTGCGGTAGTGGTCTTCCAGGGTAAACCGGTATCCCGACGTGAAGGAACGGCAAGAGCCACCGCCACGGACGATAAGGTGATTCGCCTCGACCTCCTGCATGCGAACCTTCGAGAGCACTTCGCCCTGGGCTTTCGCAGGGTAGTCCCCAGGATAGTCGTAGGTCTCGAAGGCTGAATTGCCGCCTACTGTGACGACGGTCGGTTCACTCGCCAACAAACTGGTGCTAGGAGTCTCAAAGTTGTAGTCGTTCAGAGAGTATTTGCCGGTGCGCAGCTCTTGCTCAATATTCCAACTTGTAACAAGGTCCTCGTCTTCCACTCCTCCGGAAACCAGGTCGCAGCGAACGCTCCCGGAGCCCGCGAAGGGCTGAAGGATGCTGTTGGAATCCGCCAGCACCAGCGTGTGCTTGCTTTCCGTATGTTCAAAGAAATAAAAAATGCCGTACTGCTCCATCAGCCGGGAAACAAAATTAAAATGCGTTTCCCGGTATTGGACGCAGTATTCCAGTTGGTTGTAGGTTCCTTGGAGCTTGTTTTGAAAATCCTGGTAACCCAAATCGTTGAAAACCTGCTGAACGATATCCGGAACGGTCAGATTCTGGAAAATCCGGCAGTCCGCGTTACGGGTGAGAAACCAGAGCCAGGGGACCACTTCCGCATGGTAATGAGTGAACCGGTCATCCTTGCCACTCTGGAGGAAACGGCTGACGTATCCGTTAAAGTAGCGCTCACCGCCGTCAGCAAGCTGCACGGTCAGAGTGATCCTCTGTCCAACGATATCTGCAAAGGAGATTGAGGCGTTCTCGGAAAGTAACTCCAGATGGAAGCTGAAGAGCCGCGAAATGCCCTCCACGCCGCTGAGACTCTGCAGAAGCAGAACGTCCTGGCCAAGCGGCGAGCTCACCGAGATTAATCTATCTTCCTGAGTATAGGAACCCATAAATCGTCTTCATCAGCGGCGCAGAGGGGCGCCGGTATTTTGGCATGAAAACAGCGTTTTTAGCGAGGCCGGCCCTTTGAGGGCGACTCCTGAAACCAACGCGTGCCCCTGAATTCTGCTTCGGAAACCAGTTCCCATGAAATACCTGTTCCCAGGCACTCCCGCTCAAGACGCTGTTCAAAGTCTTTCCGGACAGGGCCTTCCAGGAAAGCGACCTCGGCAAAATCCCCGTCCACTCCGGGAAACATAATTCCTTGTGCTCCAAGTTTGAGAAGCACCTCGCGGCGCAGCCTTTTTTCCCTCCAAAGCCGAAACATGGATGAGTGATCCAGTTCGGGAAGAGCAGGGCCGGGGGGAAATAGCGTCACCACCTGGCTTCTCATCTCCCAGCTAAACGGTTCGGCGTGAAACATCCGCATCGCCACCCCGGCATCTTCCGTGCAGAGGAGGGGTAGAGCAGGAGCCAACCGCAGTCTGTCCATTGGACGAGGGCGAAGCTTCCGAGCCCACCCTGCTGTCACCGGCTCCCAGCCAGCAGCATCGCCGGCCTTCGTTGAACTCGCCGGAAATAAGAAGACGAGCTTATTGCCGCAGCACAGCGCTCGACTTAAAACTCCTTCCACGCTCTCCGGGACGCCGGCATCGATCGACGCCTTGCTCATCACCCACCCGGTCAGGAGTACGCGGAACTCTCCGTCAGGTTGCGCGCGCAATTCCCAGCAGGCGTCGGCCGGGTCCTCGACCGAGCGCAGTGCAAGCAGTTTGGCGGGTGATTCCATCGTTGGCGATGCGCCTTTCGGGAACGCGCCCCTTCGTGAGGATCGTGTTCTGAGAAGCGCTTACTTCCCCGCTGCAGGCGCCTCAGGTATCGGCTCGAAATAGGTTTCCTCAACCCAGTCGTAGGTCTTCCCTGCCGCCCAACGGGCGCCAAAGCCTCCGGCAATGCCTCCCACAATACAGCCGCCGAGCCCGCCGATCACGGTGCCTCCACCCGGCTCTACTGCGGTACCGCCTTCTGCACCCCCGCCTCCCAGCAACTCACAACCGGCCCAGGCGCCCGCCCAGCCCGCCGCCACTTTCGCCACCTGCCGCCAGCGCTTTTTCGCAACCACAATGGAGTACACATCCATCGCAATACCCACCACCAGCAGCGCGCGGCCGGCATACTTAAAGTATCGCGCGCTTTTGAAGAGCGCCTCTCCGGTGCTTCCTGCCGGGGCATGGTCGGAGATTCCGAATTCCGCAAACGTACCCTTTTGATTCCAATGGTAGTCGATGGTACTCGTCGTCTTGTTATATCCGTAGTCCAGCCGCAGGACGCGTTTACCGGCAATATCCTGAATGAAGACCCTGGATGTTGAGCCTGACTTCGGAATCCATCCTCGGGGTGAGAGTTCAATGAAGAGTCCTTTTGAGCCGGGGACTGGTATGCGTGCGATCGAGGCCATGCCAAAGCCCACTGTGATGGCAGGGACAGAACCCGAAGTGAGCGAAGCGCCACCCTGGTTTGCCGGAGGGCTCGCAGGACGTTGCGCTTGTTGTTGGGCCGCTTCCGAAGACGCATACTGGCTTGAAATCGAGCAACTCAGCGCAGCCGGCGAACTTTCCGCCGGCTGGAGGGGAGGCGGAATCGCCAGAGATGATGAGCACTGCCCTGCCGCCGCATCATCGGCTTCGCAGACCTGATTCTCAACACATACCGGGCCCGGAATCCTACTTCCGCCCACGAAGGATTCTCCTTGTCCAAAATTCCGAGCTGACTGCCTGCCAAGATGGTTCAGGCATAGACAAACGATCCCTCCGGGCTAATGCTGATTTGGATCCGGCTGATCTTTTCCCCTTCCGCCATCCGGCCCAGCAACTGGCGGGAAATCTCAGGTAGCAGCGTATTCGTCAAAATGTTATCAACGTTCCGGGCGCCGCTTTCCACCTCCGTGCAGCGCTTCGCCACCTCTTCGATCAAGGTGTCGTCATGCTCTAGATCGATTTTATGGTTTTCGCGGAGGCGTGATTTGATCTTGCCCAGTTTCAGCCGGACGATCTGTTTCAAGGCCTCATCCCGCACCGGGTAATAGGGAATGATCACCATCCGCCCCAGGAAGGCGGGTTTGAAGATTTTATTGAGTTCGGGCTTCAGGGCTTGGATCAAGCCCTCCGAAGAGGGCGCCGTTTCCGGGTCAGCGCACAGCTTCATCATGGAATCCGTCGCGGCGTTTGTCGTGAGAATGATGATCGTGTTCTTGAAGTCGATCTCGCGGCCCTCGCCATCTTCCATCATTCCTTTGTCAAACACCTGGTAGAAAAGCTCCAGCACGTCGGGGTGAGCCTTTTCAACTTCGTC
>DASUKV010000186.1:0-5227 GCA_036278555.1 Terriglobia bacterium | reverse complement strand
GCTTCGCGAAGGTACGCGAAGATGCTGCCGGATTCCTTCACTCGTTTTCCGCCGCGCTCGAGCGTGATGCGCGTGCCGCGGCAGGAAACCACCTGAAAGGGATCGACACCAAAAAAGGTGTATCGCCCCACGTGTTCGCCGCCTTCGACGCTCTCCAGAAGAAAGCTGAAGGGCTTTTTCCCTGCCTGTCTGCCATGCTGCGGGGCGATTCGCAGGAAAGCCGAAACGGGGCTGAGCAGGTCGGCGACAACGGCGCGATAAACCGGGACAACATTGCCCTGCCGGGCAAGGCGTTGGAATTCGGCGAAGGAAGGGTAAGTGGTAGACATGGAAAGTACAGAACCCAATACGGTTTATTTGGACCAAAAACATCGGGCGTGGGCGTCTTGTATCAGGGCATGGCTTCAGCCGTGCCGCAGGGGCGCCCATGATAGTCGGGGCTGTAGCCTCTGAAATTCCAGCGGCTAAAGCCGTGCTTTTCATCGCCGTATCTCGGCACGGCTGAAGCCATGCCCTGATACAAAGCGGGCCAACCATCCATCATAAGTGAACAGCATAGGGACTAAAACCCTGCCACCGCGAGGCTAGAATTTCAAGTACGTCTTTAATATTTGTCGCCGCGCCGACACCCCTCACCCGGCCTTCGACCACCCTCTCCCGGCCGGAGGGAGAGGGCTAACGCATGGGCGGAAAACCGGGAAAGCGCTGCGACACCTCCGGCGGTGGCTTCGCAGGCCACGTACCCACAGCCTAGTCGAAATCCGTGCGGTCAAACCCCTGCCGCACGGCTTGCTCCATCAGCGCCCGGGGTGCAGACTGACCCGTCCAGATTTCAAATTGCCGCGCCCCCTGATCGACCAGCATTTCAAGACCGGAAATCGTCACCAGGCCGCGGCCGCGGGCTTCCGATAGCAACCTCGTCTCCATGGGATAGTACACCATGTCAAAAACCAGCCGCACACGCAGCCGCGCGAGATCAATCGGCACGGCGTCGGTATACGGAGGCATGCCGATGGGCGTGGCGTTAATCACCGCATCGACGTCGAGTCCGTCGGCGGCGCCCCAGGGGACCACCTGGGCGGAAACATCTTTCGCCAGCCTCCGTGCCGCGCTCTCGCGGCGCGCAGCCAGGAAGACACCCGCCCCTTCTCCGCGCAGCGCAAAGGCCGCCGACCTCGCCGCGCCGCCGCCGCCGAGAATTAAGATGCGGCTTCCCGCCAGGCGCAGGCGCTTGGTCAGCACCTCCACCACCGCCGCCGCGTCCGTATTCCAGCCCAGCCATTTACCGCGCTCGACAGCCACCGTGTTGCAAGCGCCAATCTGCTCCGCCATCGGATCGATCCAGTCGAGTTCTTTAATAATGGCGCGCTTGTACGGCATCGTCACACTGAATCCCGCAAATCCCAGCGCACGGGCGAACTTTAGAAAATCCGGCAAGCGGCTCGTTTCGCAGGGCAGGTAGACGGCGTTCACGTGCTTGGCGCTGAAAGCGGCGTTGTGCATAGAGGGGGAAAGAGATAACGATGCCCGAGAGCCGGCAATGCCGTAAATCTGGGTGCGATGATCGAGCCGGTCGACGCGGTAAATGGACCTCATGGCGGGGGCGGGTAGTTGCCCGGAAGCCACTGCCGAATGGCTGCTCGGCGAGGCGTAAGTAAACGCGCTGCCCCATTGCAAGCCCATCACGCGCGAGGGAATGCCGGAGGGGCCCATGCCCAGCACCATCAACTTGGGACTTGCGGCGCGGCGGGCCTTCAAAAACTTTTTAACTTTCAAATTGTCCGTCAGCGAGCGGGCGTGGCCGGCGATTTTCACCACCTGGACCGGCAAGCGGCTCATGCGGCGGGAAACCTCGCCTAATAACGGCATGCCGCGGTAATCGTGGTGGGAAACAATAACTTTCGCGGATTTAAAGCGATCGAGAATGGCCGCGTCCGCCCGATGAATGGATTCGATTTCAAGGTCAACCCAATGACAGCCGGCGCGAACCGCGGCTTCGAGGACTTGCACCTGCTCCTCCACCGAACCCTTAAACAATCCGCCGGCCTCTTCACGGCGGCAGGTTGCGATACTCTGCGGAAAGCGCAGCCGGAAAAGTGTTTGGTGAAGCCGCGCCTCAAGGCCGGCAAAATCCTGGAGATAGTCCAGCCTCCATTCGAATCCGACCTGCGAGCTGCCGGCGTTGGCGGCCTGCTCTTCCATCGCCGTGAGCGTGGGCGCGGCGACAGTTACAAAAATACGAGGTTGCTCGTGCTTGGCCACTCGTCCGTCCTTGATTGTTGATGCGGTCTTTATTGCGAAGTAGGACTGAGTCTGTCAATATATGTTTTTTGAAACGAAAAAGGCAAGAAGTTACTCGCGCGCGTGAGTTAAGTCCTTGACTCACGGCGGCTTACCCGCGGCCGGTTTTGCGCCAGCAGAGAGAATCCTGCATTTTACGGCCACAGCACTTCATTTAACACGACTGCCGGAACCCCGCTGTTCAATAGGAACTCATGAAGATTTATTCCGTTTTGCTCTGTTTTTTTCTCGCTGGCTGCTCCCTGATGGCGCGGGAAACACCGCCCGTTCCGGCCGTTCACAAAACGAATTGGAAGCATTACGAGGATGAGACGGTCGGCCTATTACAAGCTTACATAAGAATCAACACCTCCAATCCGCCCGGAAACGAATTCGCAGCCGCCAGCTTTTTTCATCGCCTCTTTGATAAGGAAGATATTCCCAACAAGATTTACGTTTTCGCGCCGGGCCGCGCGGATGTTTATGCAATCCTCAGGGGCGATGGCAGTCTGCGGCCGCTGGTGCTGCTGAACCATCTGGACGTAGTTCGCGCGGACCCTACCGCCTGGAAAGTCCCACCTTTTTCCGCCGAAATCCTCAAGGGCTACTTATACGGGCGAGGGGCGATTGACATGAAGGACGAAGGCCTGCTCCAGGCCATGGTCCTGGTGATCGCCGCCCGGGAGCACGCGCACCTCAAGCGGGACCTCATCTTTCTCGGGACCGGCGATGAAGAAGTCGGCGACCGTGGCAGCGCATGGCTGATCGAACATCACCCGGAACTGGTGAAGGGCGCCCAGTATTTGCTCACCGAAGGCGGCTCAAATCTAGTCTACAAAGGCCGCGGCACGGTCTATGGCGTGGGAGTGGCGGAAAAGGCGCCGCTCTGGATCCGGCTTACGGCCCACGGCCGCGGCGGACACGCCTCCATTCCTATCGCTGAATCGGCGCCCGATCAATTGGTGCACGCCCTCAACCGGGTCATCAACTGGGAACCTCCCGTACGGCTAATTCCGGCCGTGGAGGAATACTTTCACAACATCGCAACTCTCGAAAGCGAGCCCTTGGCCAGTAAGTTCCGCGACATCGAAACCTCCATCAAGAGCGCAGATTTTGTGGAACAACTCAGCGAGGACGAGAATTTCGACTATCAAATCCGCGACACCGTCTCCCTCACCATGCTGCATGCCGGTGAGCAAACCAATGTGATTCCGAACACCGCGTGGGCGCAACTGGATGTGCGCCTGCTGCCGGGCGAATCTCCGCAGACGTTCCTGGATGACCTCGAGGATGTGATTGCGGACGATAACATCAGCGTTCAATCCGTCAGCCCTTTCCGCGCCCCGAATTCGTCCCCAACCGATACGGGACTTTACCGGGTGATCGAGCAAACGGTGCATCACGACGATCCAGGCGCTTTGGTCACTCCCGTTTTGAACAGCGGATACACGGAGAGCCAGATGTATCGCCCGCTCGGAATCGTCTGCTATGGCTTTTCTCCGATTGTCGTTAAGCCGGTGATCGAAGCCACCGAGCACGCCCCCAATGAACGGGTCCCCGTCAGGCAAATCCGGCGGGGACTGAAATTGCTTTACCGGGTGGTGATACAGGCGGCGAATGAGTGAAGCAGCGGCGTGCGGTCAGCAATCAGCTTTCAGCGCTCAGCTCGGCGAAGGAGACCAGCTCTAAGCGCTGTCATGACTGAGCGCCAGCGACGGATCTCTGTATCTGCCCACATTTGTGATCAGTTTTGACTGATTGCTGACGGCTGATTGCTGAAAGCTAATCGCTGACCGCTGACTGCTATTGTATGAAGCGCGAATTTCCAAACCATCCCATTCTTTGCGTCGGAGGCATCATCATTCAAGATGGCTCGGTGCTCCTTGTCCGGCGCGGCAATCCTCCGCTCAAAGGCGAATGGACGCTGCCGGGCGGCATGGTCGAGCTGGGAGAAAAGGTCCAAAGCGCCGTGCGCAGGGAAATCCGTGAGGAGACGGGATTGCGCGTCGAACCCACGAGACTTGCGGCCATTTACGAGCGGATCGTGCGGCTAGGCGGTCGCGTGAAATATCACTACACTGTCCTCGATTACGTGTGCCAGGTCAAAGGCGGACATCTTAAAGCGGGATCCGATGTTGCCGGCGCGCGCTGGGTGGCTTACGAAGAACTGAAACGATACCGGCTACGGCGCCCGGCGATCGAGGCAATTCACGGAGCAATCAAGCCTGGATAATATAAAGTAATACTTTAAGTAAAAGACCAGCCTTCCCAGACGCTATCATCCTCCCCCGGCGAAGAATTTAACCCATAGCGACGGCTTTCGCTGTAGCGCCGGTGTCCTCACCGGCGGGCTTCGGCGCTGGGATAGCGTCGAAACAGAAACAGGTGTCGGGTTTATTGTGCTGGGTGTTTACTATTATGGTAACATCCCCGCAAGATGCCATTGCCTGAAGCCATGCATGGAGCCGCTCCGCCTCAGCCGGTTGCGGCGAATTGCGCCGGCGGCGTAAAGCCAGAAATAGAGCCAAGGATAAAATTTGACCGGCGTGACTATGCGGCGATGCTGCTGCTTGTCCTCGCGATCGTTGCGATGTTCTGGAAGGTGCTTTTCACCTCCCAGATGTTCTTTTACCGCGACGTTTACAACTTCACCTATCCCCACATCAAGTTCATTCACGACGCCTGCCGCCACGGTTATCTCCCTTATTGGAATCCGCTGTTGAACTATGGCGAACCGGTGCTGGCCAATCCCAATTTCCTGTTCTTTTACCCGTTTACATTGCTCATCATTTTGCTTCCGGTGGCTTACGCCTATTGCCTGCACTACGTTCTTCACTTTGCGATCGCCGCACTTGGCGCCTACTGCCTGGCGAGGCAGTGGAAACAATCACGGTGGGCGGCGCTGTTCGCGGCGTCCGCCTTCGCGCTGAGCGGTCCGCTCCTTTCC
>DASUKV010000185.1:0-10743 GCA_036278555.1 Terriglobia bacterium | reverse complement strand
ACCGTGAGCGCCAGCCAGAATAACCCTTTTGTGGGCCAGCAGGCGAGCGCCTATCCTAACCGGATTTGCAATGGCGCTTTGCCGTCGGGCCAGCGAACCGTCACCCAATGGTTTAACGCGGCCTGCTTCGTTGTTCCGACTCCGTTCGCGCTGGGTAACGAGGGCAGTAACATCCTCACGGCGCCCTCACTGACAACGTTGGACATCGGCGTGCTTCGCAGCTTTCCTTTGGGAGAAGCGCGCCGCCTCGAGTTCCGCTGGGAAGCGTTTAACGTCGCAAACACACCGATCTTTGGACGGCCCTCGGCCAACGCTTCAAGCCCGGGTACCATCGGGCGAATCACCAGCGTGGCCGCCGACCCCCGCGTGATGCAGTTCGCGCTGAAGCTGTATTTTTAGCTTCCAAGGCTTCTCACTGTAGCGGCGCAGAGGGCGGCTTTGCCGCTTGCTGTGCGGAAAGCCAGAGGCTTTCCGGCCGACGACACGATATTTAACGTTCCCGCAGGGCGCGAAGGCTGAGCCTTCGCGCCCTGCGGGAACGGGTTAGGTTTACTTGCAGGCTTCCACGGGTGGCGCATACATGGCGTATTGCGCCATGTGTGCGGCCTCGTTACAATTCCCACATGCGTCGCCAGCACCGCTACTATCGTCTCAATCATCTGCGCTTCATCACTGCCAGCACCTATCGCCGGGCACGGCTGTTTGATTCCGAGTTTTTTCGCCGTCATTTCCTCGCCACGCTTACCGAAATTAGTCGCACACATGCCAGAAATCGGCATGTATGCGCCACCCGCGGACTGCCTTCGGCCAATGCTTCAAGCCCCGGCACCATCGGACGAATCACCAGCGTGGCCGCCGACCCGCGCGTGATGCAGTTCGCGCTGAAGCTGTATTTTTAAATCGGAGAATGGCCGGTGCCGGAATCCTAATTCCTTCGAGTCGCACCTGGCATCTTCCGATATCACTTCGTCGTTCACGCAATGTATTATTTCTTCGAGACAAAGAATGCACGCAATTTGATGAAGCGTCTGTATAAGGATGGCGAAATCTCAATGTCGAGGACAAAGCATGGAGGAAAAAGCAACGAGTGATTTGGAAAGCTGGAACGTGGAGCGTTGAAGCGGGCATTGCGGCCGAGTAACAACAATGATTTAATGAAATGACGAAAAGCGACTCACTGCGAGTATTCATCTCCCACGCTTCGGCCGACAAACCCTTTGCGCTGCTCTTAGCCACCGCGCTGCGAAACAGCGCGATGAGCCCTTGGATTGATAAGGAGCAGGTATTGGTGGGAGACGATGTCCTCGAAAAATTAGGCGAGGGTCTACGAACGATGGACCTGCTGGTTTTCATCGTGTCAAAGAAAGCTCTGCAATCCCGCTGGGTCGACCGGGAACTCAAGTTTGCTGCAAGGCGTGAGATTGAGGAGAAGCAGGTTCTCATCCTGCCATTTATCATTGATCCGACATCGTCGCATGAGCTCCCCTGGTACTTACACCACCTCCGTGCCGAACGCGTCGCCGCCGGCATGGGCGGTATTGCCGCTGTCGTGAAATCAGTCGCGGCTATAGCCTCCCGCCGCGTGACAAGCACGAAGAGCCGATCAGGCAAGCGCCAAACGGTAACAAGGGATCCGACTGTAGACAGAATCATTGCCGGGATCGGCCTCGGCGAGTGGAAGAAAGCGACGGCGGCTGCGCTACGAATTCTCAAAGAAACGGATGCGGCTGGAAGAAACGACACATTTGAGGTGCTCTTGACATACCAAAATCTTTCGAGCGACGACGAAGTGCTCTGGCCGGCCCTTCATACGATAGAGATGTGCGCCGATCTCGCGCCAGACCTAATGAGCCGTCTGGCACTTTCCCAGATGGCGAACCATCCAAACTTTTCGGTCCGTTCTTCAGCAGCGTCTATTTGCATGAATTGGGCTCAATTCGCCCCTGACCGAGTTCCAGTCGACGTCCTTGTCAGACTGTCTGTTCATGACGAAGACTGGTACGTCCAAGCCCCAGCAAATGCCGCTCTGAAAAGCATGGCCAGTGCGGTTCCCGGCGTGCTCGAGATATTCTACTCGCGGCTCCGGAGTCCTGATGCGGAAGAGCGCGCCCACGCCGCTGCGTGCATCCTGGACATTTCTAAGAGAGAGCCTGATCTTCTTGATGTTGATGATCTGAGGCAGGCGTCGACGGTGCTCACGAAGATGGCAGATCGCGAGGCACTAGGATACGTACGCGAAAGCCTGACTAAGGTCAAACCCGAGCGAAGTGGAAGCCGATACAAGTACGGTCTGTAGGTCGCATCCAGATTGCACCCCGCCGCCCTTGGCCGGCGAGTGCTGCTCGGAATCCTCGCTGGTACCCGGCATTTCAGCGTCAAGAAGTCCACGGTCTCCGACTCGTTGGCTCCCGCAATAGTCAAACCGTCCTATGATTGCTGGTCTTGGCACCGTTATAACTGGAGGCTTAGAAGACTCCATAATTCCCCGTACGTTCTGCTAAGTGCGTCGCGCGCTCCCGCGCGCTTTTGGCAGGCGTGTTATGCTTTCCTGCGATGCCATCGATCAGGAATATTCCTGGACCGTACAGGTTTTTCTTTTACAGCTTCGACTGCAATGAGCCGATGCGTGTTCACGTGCAACGTGAGAAAATAGTATGCAAGTGCTGGTTAGAGCCGGTCGAGCTTGCTCGAAATCATGGCTTTCAGGAGCAAGAAATAAACCGGGTTCGACAATTGATTCAGTCGAACTTGGCCAGAATCAGGAAGGCATGGAATGAACACTGCAACCTTGATTGAAGCCCGCATCGTATCAGTAGACGTAACGGACCAGGCCATTGCTGCCCGCCTCGCGGACGGCCGAACTGTTACTGTTCCACTAGAATGGTCCTGGCGCCTAATGGATGCTACTCCCGAACAGCGAGCACGTTGGGAAATCATCGGGGGTGGCCAGGGAGTTCACTGGCCGGACATCGATGAGGACATCAGCGCAGAGGGTATGCTAAGGGGTGTTCCGGCTAAACGGCCATCCCGAAAATAGGTCCTGTTCATCAGTCCCTGACCGTTTACCGTTCATTAGCGCCTCGCGACGCGGCCTTCCGGCCGGTTGAATGCGAACTTGGAAGCTTGCGGCCCCGCTACCGGCTTTCGGCCTGAGCGTGCTTTCGCTCCTCCATATAGGCGCGCAGCAGAGCATTGATGCGGGTCTGATAGCCTAATCCCTGGCTTCTATACCATTCCACCACGTCGTTATCGATTCTGAGCGTGAGTAGCTTTTTTCGTACTACAGGCTTCAGACCCTGCCGCACTGCGGCGCGAGCAAACATCTCCGGTGTCAGCTTCGGAGCATCAGAGAAATCGATTTCGTCGTCTTTCAGAGCGTCGACTCGCTTCCAATCAGTCCGCGATTTCCTTGAAGTAACTCGCTTCTTCATTTTTAGTCGCCTTTCGAACGGAAATAATTCGGATCGTCTCCTGGGTCTCGGTATGCGCGATAACAACGACGCGCCCGCTGAGTAGAGCCAAAGTGATGAACCGGGGCTCACCATATTCAAACCGGTCATCCAGGACGGTGAGCGTGGTCCCGGCGAACGCCTTTCTGATTCCCACGAAGTCGATTCCGTGCTTCTGAATGTTGGATTGCCGTTTGGCTTCATCCCATTCATACCGCATCAAACCATTGTAGCTACATTATGTAACTACGTCCAACCCTCATTGCTGGTTATGGCCGACCAACCCCACGCCCCCCAGAATACGTTGCGAAAGCCCCACTTCGCTGCCAAAAAAGACTTGACAGGTACGCGCCCCATACTTAATCTAGACAACTAAGTATAGAATGCTTTGTTTTCAAATACTTAGTGCGACATGGTTGCATGTAGTTGTCATGAGACTTAATGCAACTGAGTCGCAGTAAAGGCAGAACGATGAGGGCAAAAACTCCCGAACCGGGCTCGCTGCTTGACCAGTTAGCCGCAAAAGGCTTTCGGCTTACTTCGCAGCGCAAGGTTTTGGTTGAGACCATCCAGCAGGCGAGCAAGCACCTTGACGCAGCCACCCTTCTGAGCTTGGCCCGGAAGCGCGAGCCGCTGATCAACCGCGCGACGGTGTACCGGACGCTGGAGCTTCTCAAGAAACTTCAGCTCATCGACGAGTTGGACCTCATGCACTTGGAAGGGGAGAAGCACTTTTACGAAATCAGAACGGATCGCCAGCATGTGCATCTCGCGTGCTGCCGCTGCGGGGCGATTGCCGAGTTCGATAGCGGCACTTTTGACCGGCTTAAGCGCGAGATCAGCGAGCAAACGGGTTTTGAGATTCAGGTAGCCCGCCTCGAAGTCGGTGGGCGCTGCCGCGCGTGTTCAGGAGCAGCGCGCAGCCCCCCAGCCGGCAGATAAGAAGAGGCAACCCCGGAATTAACAGCAATCCCCACGGCCGGCTTTGACGAGGCAACCGTGGGGATCAGCAGTCGACAACCCGCAGGCTGGCAACTGTGCCTGTATTCTAGGGCCGCCAGCCAGGGCTTTCAAGGTGAAAGGAAAACCATGGTGAAAAGGCGGCGCTTGGCAAGGCGTTTGTTCTTGATCATCTGCCTTGCTGACATTCTTTGGGCTGTGTCTCCGCGGCTATTGAAAGCCGACAAGCCCTATTTTGTAACCTACGACGACGAAATGGAGGAACCTGGGAACCTGGAAATTTCCTTCAATCCGTTACTCGGGCTGCCTCAAACAGCGCCCGGTTTTTTGGGAGGGTGGACTGAATTCGAGTACGGGGCCCGGGGCTGGTGGACGACGGAGTTCTATCTTGACGCTCAGGCGACACGGGGGCAAGGAGAAATTTTTACTGGCTATCGCTGGGAGAACCGTTTCCATCCTCTCGCCAACGAGCACTGGATTAATCCGGTGCTTTATGTGGAGTTTGAGAATACGAATGGCGCTGACAAGGCGCTGGCCGAGGTGGTGGGCCACGATTCGGTGGATGACCTTGCCGTTCCGAACAGCGAGGCGCGCGAGGAGAAAGAGCGTGAGATTGAAACGAAGCTCATTCTTTCCAGTAACTACAAGGGGTGGAACATCTCCGAAAACCTGATTGGCGAAAAGAACCTTGCCAACGAGCCGTGGGAGTTCGGTTACGCCGTGGGTATCAGCCGGCCCCTGGCGCTGGCTGCCTCACCCGAGCCGTGCGGATTCTGCCGCGAAAACCTGAAGGCCGGAGCGGAAATCTATGGCGGTCTTGGCACGTGGCATCAGTTTGGATTGCCGGGAACCGCACACTATTTGGGTCCGGTGCTCGATTGGGACCTTCCCTCGGGCCCAAGTTTCAGGATCTCGCCCACCGTCGGACTGAACAAAAACAGCGCCCGGTTCTTGATCCGATTCGGCGTCTCTTACGAAATCCCGCGATTTGACCGCGTGATACGGAGGTGGTTTCGATGATTTCGCTAAGCTTTTGGAAGTCGAAGGAAAGCCTCTGGATTCGCTGGGCGTTGCTTGCTGCACCAGCCATTCTGACGGCCGTCTCTTTAGTGGCCGCTGGACGTAACCCGAAACCTGCCGACGGGCCCGCAGCCCGGCTGGCTGACGTTCCTCGCTCTGCCCGATCTTTACCCAATCCCTTTAAAGGGAACCCAAGAGCAGCCGCTGCCGGACACAAGCTCTTCGAGCGGCATTGCGCTCAGTGTCACGGCATGGACGCGCGAGGGATCGGCTCTGCCGCAAACCTTCGCTCGCCGGGCATCCAGGATACGCCTCCGGGAAGCTTGTTCTGGGTGTTACGGAACGGGAGAATCCGCCGCGGCATGCCTTCGTGGTCGCAGTTGCCGGACCAGCAGCTCTGGCAGATGGTTACTTATCTGAAAACGCTCAAAAAGAGCCATCGCGATTGAGGATGACATAGTGATACCAGCGCTGTAGCGGAGACCAGCTAAAATTCATGCGCCGGGACGGGCCGTGAAATCGCGCGCGACAAAACGCAGGCGTCTTCGATGGGATCGCTGTAGTAGCCCCTGCGGATGGATTTCAGGGTGAAGCCTTCTGAATAATAGAGGCCGAGCGCGGCTTCATTGGAAGGACGGACCTCGAGATATAGTCTTTCGACCGCGGAGCCGGCCAGCCTGCGCAACAATTCCCGAAGCAGCGCACGTCCTATACCCATGCGCTGGTATGCGGGATCAACGGCCAGGCTCAGAAGCTCCCCTTCATCCAGCACCTGGCGTGCGGCGAGAAATCCAGCCAGGCGGCGAGAATCCGCCGTCTCTTCCGCCGCAAGCACGAAGCCGCCGGGTTCCTGGATCAGGCGAGTGTAGTCGCCCGCCGTCCACCCGGCGCCTGGGAAAATGTCAGCTTGAATGCGGAGGACAGCAGGAAGGTCGTGCGCGGAAAGAAGCCGGATCGTGAAAGGCGCACCAGGGGGGCTTGCCATAGAAATGAAGAAACCATTTTAACCTGGCACACAACTAAACGCCCATCCGACCGTGCATTCGCGTTGGGATGAGGAGGAAGGGATGCTCCCGTTTGCCCTCACCCGGCCTTCGGCCACCCTCTCCCGGAGGGAGAGGGCTGTTTTCCGACAGAAGGCGGAAGGCAAAGCGGTGAGATCGTAGGGGTGCTGCTTGCCGCACCCTGTGCCAGAATGGAAGGCAGAAGGCAGAAAGCGGAAGGCAAAAAAGCAGAAGGCTTGGAACTTCGAGAGGCGAGAAGGTCCGCGCGCGTTAACCGAACTGATATCCCGCGCCCCGCACGGTGCGGATCAGCTTTCGCTCAAAGTTCCGGTCAATCTTGTTTCGCAGATAATTGATGTAGACGTCCACCACGTTTGTAGCGGCGGTGAAGTTGGCTTTCCAGACGTGCTCCATGATCATCGCGCGCGTGAGGCGCTGGCCGGGATTCATCATAAAGTATTCGAGCAACGCAAACTCTTTCGGAGTCAAATCAATCGGGATATTCCCCCGCGTGACCGTGCGGTTGATACGGCTCAGTTCGAGGTCCTCAAAGCGAGTGACGCCTCCTTCGGAAGGCGCGGCGCGGCGCAGCAAAGCCCGGACCCGCGCTTCGAGCTCGGGATATTCGAAGGGCTTGGCCAGGTAATCGTCGGCGCCCAGGTCGAGCGCTTCAACGCGGTTGGTCACAGCGGCGCGCGCGGTCAGGATCAGAACCGGAACGATGCTGCCCGCGCCACGGATGCGCTTCAGGAGATCGATCCCGTCAACCTGCGGAAGGGTTAAGTCAAGAATCACCAGATCGCAATTGCCCGCCGCAACCTGCAATTCCACGGTTGAGCCATCCCGCGAGAGGTCCACCCGGTAGTGGTCCATCTCAAGCCTCTCCTTCAGGAATGCGGAGACGGACTCGTCGTCTTCCACCACCAGCAAACAGGGCTGCCGCGAAGATGGCGGCCTCCCCGGCATTGCGGCTTGATAGCTGTTCACTTCGGTTTCGGTGCTCACGCGATAGTCACCCCACCTTTAATATATTAGTACGATATTAACTTTATTCTAATATAAAAGCAAGGGGAAGTTTGTTGCGGAAATACCAGCCAAATTGCCGCTCTGGCTGAGGAAAGGTTTTAATAAAGGGAGATTCCTCCATCGCTCCGCTCGGCAAGGGAGAGGGGTAGAGAAAGCCGTAGCCCAACCCTCTCTGTGTCCCGGGAGGAAGAGAGCACAAAAATCGTAGCCTCGCCCTCTCCCTTCGGGAGAGGGGGGGACCGCGAAGCGGTGGGTGAGGGTTTTAACAGACCGGCCTTTGACAAGAATTATGCAACGAACTCATGGTCCACAAGACTAGAGGCGATACTTTTGGGTGAATTCCTTCAGGCTGGTGAGCTTTTGCCGTGCGGCGCCGGAATCAATGGCGCGACGCGCCATGTCCATCCCGGCGAGGAAATCCGCCGCGACCCCCGCCACCACCAACGCCGCCGAAGCGTTGACGAGAACCATGTCACGATAAGGGCCGCAGGCTCTGTGCAGAACCTCCGTGATGATTCGCGCGTTCGTTTCCCGGTCGCCACCCGCCCACGCGCCGGCCGGGGCGCGCTGCGCGAGGCCGAATTCTTCGGGAACAAGGTGGCGGGTTGCGAGGCGCCCCTCACAAGCCTCAGAAATCTGGGTGAGGCCGGCGATGGAGATTTCATCCATTCCGTCGTGGCTCGTCACCACGAACGCGCGCCGCGAGCCAAAAGCAGCAAGCGAAAGCGCCATCATTTCAGTGCGGCGAGGGTCGTAAACGCCGGCGAGTTGGACATTAGCCCCCAGGGGATTGGTGAGAGGGCCGAGCAGGTTAAAAACCGTTTTGCCCGCCAGGCTGCGCCGCGCGTTCATCACGTGCTTTGTGGCCGAGTGGAGCTGCGGCGCGTACAGAAAAACCATGCCGGCGCGCTCCAGGCATTCCGGGATGCGGCGGAGGGGAATCTCAATCGCGACGCCCAGCGCTTCAAGCACGTCGGCGCTGCCACAGCGGCTGGAAATCGACCGGTTGCCGTGCTTGGCCACGCGCGCTCCCGCCGCCGCTGCGACGAGCGCCGCCGCCGTTGAAACGTTGAACGTTCCCTTGCCGTCGCCGCCAGTGCCGCAGGTATCGAGCAGTGCGCCGGCCGCCTCCATGCTTTCGATCTTCACGCCCGCCGCGGCAAGCGCTTCGGCGGCGCGCGCCCGCATGATTTCGGCGAAACCGACGACTTCGTCCAGAATCTCGCCCTTGTCGCGCAAGGCCACGAGCAGGGCGGCGATCGTCTCATCGGGGACTCCGCCGGAGAGCAGGTCTTCCATCACTTTGCGCGCTTCCGTGCGAGTAAGATTTTCACCCTGTTTCAGTTTTTCGAGAGCTGAATCAATGCGCATGTTTGTCGAGCTATAAGGGCACTCGGATCGCAGCACTCTCCCCTTGGAGTCTGTGTGAAAACTATTCTCCGCCCTGTCATTCCGAGCGGAGCGAGGAATCTCGCTCCGAAAATAAAGGCAGTGCGAGATTCCTCGTCGCCTTCGGCTCCTCGGAATGACACCCCACCAGAGTGTTCACACGGGCTCCGCTAGGAGAGGGTGCGCGCGGTACGAGCGCGGGTGAGGGCCAAGTTGCGCTAGCTCCGTGCCAAGGGGCGCAGCAAGCGGCGCCCCTACCGCTCCACTTTTTCGGTTCGTTGCATTCGGGGCGTGCTTTCTCTATACTAGCTCATCGGGCCTTACTCGAATTCTTCATTTTAGCGTGACTCTCGCGCTTCTCGACATTTAGCTTCAAAAAGCCGGCAAGCATGAAAATCCACGAATTTCAGGCCAAGCAGATTCTCGCGCGTTTTGGCGTTACAGTCCCGCGCGGCGAGGTGATCGATCAAGCTGAGCAGGCTCGCGCCATCGCGCAGAAACTTGGCGGCACCCTGGTCGTGAAAGCGCAGATTCACGCGGGCGGGCGGGGCAAAGGTGGCGGCGTAAAGCTGGCCCGGAATGCCGAACAGGCGATTGAAATCGCCGGTCAAATGCTCGGCATGAATCTGGTGACGCACCAGACCGGACCCGAAGGCCGCGTCGTCCGGCGCGTGCTGATTGAAGAAGGACTCGATATCGCCCGGGAGCTTTATTTGGGGCTGGTGATCGACCGCGTCACCGGCTGCCCGGTCTTCATGGCTTCGAGCGAAGGCGGCGTTGAGATTGAGGTGGTGGCCGCCGAGCGCCCGGAAAAAATTCTGAAGGAGCCTGCTGATCCTGCCGTAGGTTTCCAGCCGTTCCAGGCCCGGAAACTCGCGTTCGGCCTGGGCCTGGACTCCGCCCTGGTCGGCCAGGCTTCCAAATTTTTTGCGGCGCTCTATAAAGCTTTCGAATCTACGGATGCGTCGCTTGCCGAAATCAATCCACTGGTAGTGACGAAAGACGGGCGGCTGCTGGCGCTCGACGCCAAGATGAATTTTGATGACAACGCCCTTTACCGCCACCCGGAAATTGCCGAATTGCGGGACTTGAATGAAGAAGACGCGCTTGAGGTGAAGGCTTCTGAATACAAGTTAAACTATATCCGCCTGGATGGAACCGTCGGGTGCATGGTAAACGGCGCGGGCCTGGCGATGGCCACCATGGACATCATCCAATACGCGGGGGGCCGCCCGGCGAATTTCCTCGACGTGGGCGGCGGCGCCAATGAAGAGCAGGTGAAGCGCGGGTTTGAGATTATTCTGAGCGATCCGAACGTGCGCGCCGTGCTCATCAACATTTTTGGCGGTATCATGCGGTGCGATATTGTCGCTAACGGCGTCGTGGCGGCTGCCAAATCCCTGGGCATCAAAGTGCCCGTGGTAGTGCGGCTCGAAGGGACTAACGTTGAATTGGGGCAGAAAATCCTGCGTGAGTCGGGATTGAAACTTGCCGTGGCCGAGGGAATGAAGGACGCGGCAGAAAAGGTGGTCGCTGCGGCAATCGGGTGATTTGCGATCGGTGATTTGTGATTAACAGTCCCCATCCTGGAAAGATTTCCGGGCCGGAAGAACTGAGGCAAAGAACCAAACAATTTGCGCTGCGGATCATCAAGCTGTTCCGCTCTTTACCGAGAAGCGAGGAAGCTCCTATCCTGGGCAGGCAAATTCTGCGTTCAGGCACATCGGTGGCAGCCAATTATCGCGCCGCCTGTCGGGCCAGGTCACGCGCCGACTTTATCTCGAAAGTTGGCATCGTGGTCGAAGAGGCAGACGAGACCGCATTCTGGTTGGAACTGCTGAGTGATGCAGGAATTGTGAGAAAAGACAGACTGGAAAGTCTATTGGCAGAGGCAA
>DASUKV010000184.1:0-10484 GCA_036278555.1 Terriglobia bacterium | reverse complement strand
CGCTTTCAGGAGCTGAAGGCCGCCGCTCAAAACCAGGATCTGTTTAATGCGGAGACCGCCGGCCGCGTGCAGGCGAAGGCCGAAGGCGCTGAAAAGTAGCTTGGTCTCTCGAGCCAGGCTTTTGCGGTTCCGGCCCGCGTTTGTACTCGACGCCTACTATGCTCTGCCGGTTTCAGTACGCCGGCTGTTCCCAAAGATGATTCAGACGCAAGGCCTGCGCCTTCTGGGCCGCCGCGTACTTCGCCTGCCGGAGTTCGCTTGTTTTCGATGGCGGCGTTTTGTGGGTGCGCTCGCTCGGCTTGCTCAAATTCCGGCAGCGCTGCGGCATAACGTCCTTGGCGAACCAACTCCAATCCTTTTTGAAGATGCGAACTTTGCGCCCGCGCGCAACACGGAAAAAGGAAGAACAGGATGACGATGGAATGCCAGAGGGGCCGGTGACTACGGATTTGGAAAACACGATGCCAATCAACATTTTCCAAATGAGGTTCCAATTCATAGGCGCGACCTGGCGCTTGCCTCTTGACCCGCGGAAGGCTCCCCGAATATCAACCTGCTTAACGCGCCCAATTTAATGGCTTCGATTCTGCAGCGCCCTCGGTCTTCACCTCGGCCCGGCGTTCCGAAGCAGCCTGAATCACACGCGCCTTCTCCATTTCGGCTTTAGCTTGCTTGGGATGTCCCGAATCGCGATAAACAACACCCAACAGATAGTGGATTGAGCCGTCGTGATCGATCGGAAGCGCCTTCTTCAACTCCTCTTCTGCTTTGGCATATTGTTTTTGCTGAGAATAGGCAGCGCCCAGTTGTTTGCGCGCGAGCAGCAGATCGTGCTGCAAGTGGAGCGCTTGGATGAGATAAGGGATCGCCCTCGCGGATTGGTGCCGCGTCACCAGAATGGTTCCCATTTCTGCATACGGGCGCGCGTCGTAGGGACTGAGCTTGATCTCGGCTCTAAATTCTGTAAGCGCCGGATCGAGTTTGCCCTCTCGCCACAGCACTTCGCCGATGACAAGATGAAGGCCGGGAAGCGCAGGGCGCATTTGCTCCACAGTCCTGTATTCTGCGAGGGCCTTCTCGTTCTGCCACTTGTACTCGTCAATCCGGCCCATGAGCTGATGAACACGGTAGGAATCGGGATCGAGTTGAAACATCCGGGACAGCACCGAAAGCGATAGATGTTCGTATGTCGTGGCGAGAAGGTAACGCGCTTTGGCGCTTTTAGGATTCGCCGCAAGAAAAGCGGTGAGTTTTGCCTCTGCCGCCGCGTAATCCTTTCGCTCGAAGCCGGCCAATGCTTGCTCATAGGGACCGGAGAGCGGCCTGCCCGGAACAAGCGCCCCAGAACCCTTCCACTCTTGCGGAGAGGCGCCCTTCCGAAGCATTTGTCCATACTTGCGTGGAAGTTTTTCAAGCTGCTGCTCTGCCGATTTCTGGTACGCCTCACCCAACGCGTAAAGGGCGTCAACATCGGTTGGAAAAAGCCGCGCCGCTTTGCGCAGTTGCAAAAGGGCCGCTGCCCTTTCTCCAGAATTCCATAAGGCTGTGCCGAGCCACACCTGGGCCTGCTTGTTCTCAGGTTCTGCTTCTGCTGCGCGTGTCAGGTACGGGACAGCATTCTGCGAACGGTGCAGGTGGACGTAGTCCATCCCCAGGAAGAGATCCGCGCCCCGCAATCCAGGCTTCAAGGCCGCCGCCTTGGCAAAGGACTGAGAGGACTTTTCGAATTTAGATTGCAGATAGTAGACAAGACCGAGGTTGGCGTAGGCTTCTGCCATTTGGGGCTCAAGATGGAGTGCCGCCTGATATTCTCTGACAGCCGCATCCCACTGACCTGATTTCTGCGCCCGAAGAGCGGCACGGAAATGCTCTCGCGCTTCCAGATCAACGGTATTCGCTTGAAGGGGTGGGCCCCATGCCGCGGCGGACAGCCAGATCGCTATTCCAAACGCGAATAAGAAAGTGAAATAAGAATGCTTCATCCCGCTTTCATGGTATACGTTTGCGCTCCGCCTTGGTAGGTGCTGGAAAGATAATCCGGGGTTACGTCGAAGTCCGCAGATCATTCGCCGCTGACGCTCGTTTTTGTAGCGCAGGGCTCGCTCTTAGCCCTGCGGCTTTTGACCGTCTCGAACAGCCGCGGCGTTAAAAAGCGAACGCCGCGCTACAAACAGCGACTAAAACGATATGCGCAACCTCATCTGCATCGTGCGGTTTCCGCCCGCATTCGTAAACCGCCCGAAGCTTGGGTCGGTGACGATGTTATCGAGACCTCCAAAGGTGTGCCGGTTGAACGCATTGAACATCTCCAGCCGCAGCATCGCGTTGAATTTTTCGGTGAATGTGAACCTCTTTTCGATGGAGAGATCTTCGTCTAAAGACGCCGGCAGGCGGATGTTCGAGACTCGTGAAGCATTCCCCAGGGTGAAATTGGCCGGCTCCGCGAATGCAGCCGGATTGAGCTCCTGCGTCTTGCCGAAAACAAATGGGCCCTGATTCGAAAGATACAAGGGTACGCCAGGAACAACGTTTGGACGGCAAGATGGCGGATTACCTCCTAAGGATGGAACAAGGAGACCGCTGATGTAACTGTTGGAGCACCGAATGGAAATCGGCGTGCCCGATGCATAGGTTTGGACGGCTCCAACGCTCCACCCGCCCACGATCGCATTGGCTGCACGGCTATGATTGAGAAAGCGCTTACCACTCCCAAACGGGAGCCCGTAGCTATCGGCCAAGACGAACGACTGGGGAACGTCCTGGGCGCTAAGGGCCTTGTCGGCGGCTTGGTCGTAGTTGTTTTGAGTGCCGGCCTGGTCAGCAAAAAGACCGGTGACCCGCCGTTGGTGAGGGTCGGATTGATGAAAGGCGGCAGCGGGCACGGATAGCCGGTCATCTGCCCGGGAATGAGAATGGGTTGCGGAACAGCGGATCGAGTTGCCGGAAGCGCAGGGGCCAAAGTGGTCGTCGCCGGAAGCTCCCGACGATGGCGACTGGGTTGTATTCCTCGAGAAGAAATAGAAGCAACTCCCTTCGCCCGCGTAAGCCCGATCTTTCAGTTGCAATTAAGTCAAGCGGCAGCCACCGTAGAGCTACTGCGGAAACATCTGGAAACGGATGGGCAGACTCTTGCACAGAACTTCGGAAGCAGGGATCATTGGAAGGCGTCAACCAAGCAGTAATCTGCCACACTTTTCTGATGCACTCGAACACATGAGCAGTTGGACTGTCGAAAGGATAATGGCGAATGGATGCCTTGTTTTCCAACACAACTCCCGAAACTAACCATGTCAGAGCCAGGAAATGGGAACGCAGCGTATTGCTTCGAGGTGAGTCGATGCTGGCTGCCGTCATAGCGCTGATCCTGATCGGGCCGCCGGCAGCGCTAGGCAATGACAGAGAAGCCGCGGTCCGAACGGCGATTCGTGCATTCTACAAGGCCTTCGACGAAGGGTTCACTGGGCCAGCCGACTATGCTACTGAAGACTGGAACCACATCAATCCTTATGGGGGGCGCGATAGGGGCCGTGAAGCAACCCTGAAAACGGTACGCGAGGTGCATCAATCGTTTCTGAAAGGCACCACCGACACCATTGAGAGCATGGACATTCGATTTGCGAGTTTCGATGTTGCCGTTGGAACTGTAACAAGCGCCATGAGTCCCTTCACGTCGCCTGACGGAGTCAAGCACGGTCTCGAGCGGCACATCCGGACCTTCGTGGTTGTGAAACGTGGCGACCGCTGGCGGATAATGCAGGACCAGAACACAACGATCGTAGAGACACATTAGCCATGTGTGAGCGCAAATCCTGACGAAGGCTGAATGTAAAGAAACGCCAGACAAGATTACAATAGAGGGACAAAGAATTTGACCTGCGCTTTATGACCCTGGGAACTTCTTGGAACTCGGAAGGAGGTCGCATGAAACGGAGAACATTTGTCGGCGGAGTTTTCGCGGGTTTGGCCGCTTCGGCTTACGCAGGGAAGGCGCCGAAAGCCAAGGCGGGCGGAATTCCACGTCGAACATTCGGCAAGACCGGTGAAAAGCTTACGGTGATTGGCCAGGCGGGCGGACGCTTTCCACTCATTACCTTTGAAGAAGCCAAGGCGATCACCTTGCGCGCCTACGATCTGGGAATCAACTATTTTGACAATTCCGTTGACTATTGGGATGGCCGCTCGGAAGAGGTCTATGGAGCGGTGCTCCCGCCCTTTCGAAAGCACATCTTCCTTACCACGAAAGCTAACCAGCGGACGCGCGCGGCCGCTGAAGCAGAGTTGCATACCTCTTTGAAGCGTCTGCGCACGGACTATATCGACCTGTGGCAAATCCATGCCGTGGGCGAGAAACATGAGGTCGAGCAGATTTTCGGCCCCGGCGGCGCCATCGAAGCCTTTGAAGCCGCACGGAAAAGCGGGAAGTGCCGTTTTATCGGCTTTACGGGCCATCACGATCCTTACGTGCATCTGGACATGTTGCACGCCTATGACAAATTCGATTCCATCTTGATGCCGCTCAACATCGCGGATCCCGAATATTTGAGCTTCCAAAAGCTGACCTTGCCTGTGGCCGCTGAGCGCGGCATGGGCATCCAGGGCATGAAGAACTTTGGCAATGCCAAGCTTTTGCAGTCGTTCAGCGCAAAGGATTGCCTGAGCTATGTGCTGAGTCTGCCGGTTAGTTGCACCGCAATCGGCTGCACCACGATCGGTCAATTAGAAGATGATGTCCGTTTCGCCCAGCAGTTCAAGCCCTTGTCATCAGAGGAGATGCAATCCCTGCGCGGGCGGGCCAAGGACATCGCAGGACCGCATCTGGAAGATTGGAAGCGCAACACCCTGAGCCGTGCAAGTGGCCCCACCCGAGCGAACGTCGCGCACGGATAGCGCCAGTATAGGATTAGCAGCGGCGTGGCCAAATCTGGCCGGAAAGACGTCTCGTAGAGAAGACCGCGCCCTGGCGAGAGGCTAATCAACAATAAGTTCCCAGCCTCGCAGGTCTCGATCGCCCGGGGCCTATTCCACGCCACGTAGGGCCGCTCTATTATTTCGACGCTTACACGAGCACGGGAGAAGTGGTCGCGGCAGCCAGGATCGGCCAACTACTTTCCGGCGCTGGCGAGAATTTCGACATCAAGCGCAATGGTGTTGTTTCTTATGATGACATTCGTGGCTCGAACGTGATCTTCCTCGGAGCGTGTTTGGAAGATGCCGTCCTCAGGACACTCCCTGTCAAGGGCGACCTTGTTTTCGAGGATTCGTCGTGGCCGGAGTTTGTTGGGCAGCCTCGATATTCGAGACCTCCACCCGCCGCCGGGCCAGCCCTCGCTCTATCGATTGCAGCGCGACGGGAAGACGGAGGCGCTCGAAGGGGAATACGCTCTGATCAACCTCCTGCCAGGGGTTGTGCCGGGACGCTACATCATGGTGTTGGGGGGTATTTCAACAATCGGAACGCAGGCAGCCGCCGAGTTCGCGACCTCGGCAGACTACATGCAGGCGGTCGCCAGGGCCTTGGGTGGTCCTCGAGAGAAGCCCCGAGCCTCTCCGTATTTCCAAGTGCTGCTGCGGGTTCAGATCCGCGACGGCGTGAACGCCAAAACCAGTTGTTTGCTTGTCCGAAAGCTGGAATTCCAGCAACAGGTTAGGCTGGGAACACGCTAGCTGCCTTGCACTCCTTCCCATCGCGGTCTTTGGAATCGTGGTGCTATGCTGCCTACTTTCGGCGCTTGGCGAAGGATGATAGAATTAAATCGGAAGATGCTCTTCAGGGTCAGGAGAACCAGGAATCGACAGCAGCTTGGAATTAACGCCTATCTTGCGCGGGATTCAAATCCGGCGGCATTGAAAGAGACGGCGCTCGAACCGGCTCCTGAATAAGCAGGCAAGGGCCGCTGCGATGGCGGGTGTTTCGGCGGGGAAGAAATCCGGACGAGTTCTGGCAATCGCTGTTCTCTTCTGCCTTTGCGCGATAGCCCAGCAGTCTGCCACCGCTGCCCAGGAGAAGGAAGCAAGAAAATCGCCGGGCAGCCAAGGCGCGCAGGTCAACGTTAAACAGCCTCCCGTTTATACCGCACCGCTCCAGGTTGATGTCAGCCGCGTATTAGTGAACATTACCGTGACGGACCCCTATGACCGCATCGTGACCGGCCTCGATCAGTCCAATTTTCAGATTTATGACGACAAGGTAAAACAGAAGATCCTCTCTTTCAACACGGAGGACGCCCCCATTTCTGTGGGCCTCATCTTTGATTCCAGCGGCTCAATGTCCGACAAGATTCAGAAATCCAAAGAAGCCGCGATGCAGTTCTTCGAAACCTCCAATCCGCAGGACGAATTTATGCTGATCAATTTCAGCGAGCGGCCGAACCTGATTACCGGGTTTACTTCAAGGTCTCAGAACCTGCAGGACCGGTTGCTGTTTGTAAAATCGGGAGGCCGCACGGCGCTCCTGGACGCGATTTATCTGGGGCTTGAAGAAATGAGGAAGGCGACGACCAACCGCAAGGCGCTGCTCGTGATCTCAGACGGCGGTGAAAATCACAGCCGGTACACCGAGCGCGACATCAAGGAGATGGTGAAAGAATCGGACGTGGAAATCTACGCCATTGGCATCTTTGAGCCGCTCAGCTCGCGGGACCGCACGCCGGAAGAGGCGGCGGGGCCCAGCCTGCTGTCCGATTTGGCCCATATCACGGGAGGACGCATGTTCAGCGTCGAGAATGCCGACGAGCTGCCCGACATCGCCGAAAAGATTTCGATCGAGCTGCGCAACCAGTATGTGATCGGATACAAGCCCTCCAACATGGTTGCCGACGGGCGGTGGCGGCGCATCAAAGTGAAGCTCGATCCGCCCCGGGGTCTGCCCCCGCTTCAGGTTTACTCCCGCACAGGATACTATGCGCCCACACAATAATCTAATTTCTCAAGGTGTCTTTCCCTGGCTTCTGGCTCTGCTGCTAATGCTTCCCCCGGCGATGCTCTCCGCCGCTCAGACGCCTGCCCACCCGCCAAAACCCGCCAGCCCGCACACCCCCGCGGTGACCAACCAGAACGGCCAATACACGCTGCACGCCAACGTGAGCCTCGTCGTGCTGCACGCGACCGTCTTGAACAATAAAGGCCAGATGGTCGACGATTTGGGAAAGGCGGACTTCCAGGTTTTTGAGGACGGAACGCAGCAGAAGTTGGCGGTTTTCTCGCACAGCGATATTCCCGTCACCATGGGGATTGTGATCGATGATAGCGGCAGCATGCGTCCGAAGCGGCCCGCGGTGAACGCCGCCGCCCTCGATTTCGTAAAAACCTCCAACCCGGATGATCAAGTGTTCGTCGTCAATTTCAATGACGTCTATTACCTGGATACACCTGGGAATTTCGCATCGAATGAGGAGCAATTGAAGGCTGCTGTGGATAAGATTGATTCGCGCGGCGGCACAGCGCTTTACGACGCGGTGTATGCTTCGCTGGACCATCTGAAGCTGGGTAACCGCGACAAGCGGGTGCTGTTGGTGATCACGGACGGCGAGGATAATTCCAGCCGCTACACCTTTGACCAGCTTGTCCACTACGCCCAGCAATCGAACACAGAGATCTATACCATCGGATTGCTTGGGGACGACAATTCAGGCGGCTGGCTTTTCAAGATCCATAGTGGAGGCGACCATCACGCGGCAAAAATCCTGAAGGATTTGGCCGAGGCGACCGGCGGCAAAGCGTTTTTCCCGAAGTCGCTCACGCAAGTGAATGCGGTTTGCGAGCGTATCGCGCATGTGATCCGCGATCAGTATACCCTCGCCTACTACCCCTCCAATACCGCCAAGGACGGAACGTATCGCAAGGTTCGTGTCGAAGCGTTTGTGCCGCACTCGCACAAACGCCTGGCGGTCCGGACCAAGCCTGGTTACTACGCGCCGAAGGCTGGAGAGTTGAGCCTGAACACTCAGCCCCGGCCGGCTGGCAAGTGAGAGGAATCGCGGCGGCGGCTGCCATACCGGCGCAGCCCGGTGACTTCTTCGGCCGTGAGCTTCCGCCATTGGCCCATTTCAAGCCCCTCAAGCGTCAGGGGGCCGATGCCCGTCCTGACCAGTTTGAGCACCTGGAAACCTACCGCTTCAATCATGCGGCGGACTTCACGATTCTTTCCCTCTGTCAAAATAATCTCAATCCACGTGTATTTTCCGCGATTTTCCAGGTGCCGGACCGCGAGCGGCCTCGCCCAATCTCCGCGCTTCATTTTGATACCTGATTGCAATTGGGCAATCACGTCATCCGGCAGCAAGTTGTTGACCTTTACGAGATAGGTTTTCGGGACTTGCGATTGCGGGCGGGTCACGAAATCCGCAAAATCGGTATCATTGGTCAGCAGAAGCAGACCGGATGTGTCCCGATCGAGGCGGCCTACCGGAAACACCCATCTGCCGTCGCTGCCCAGACATTCGTACACCGTTTTGCGGCCTTCCGGGTCGCCATGGCTGGTGATCACGCCCTTCGGCTTGTAAAAGAGCAGATAAATCCTGCGGGCGGGCTTTAGCCGCCGCCCATCTAGATGAAGAATGTCTTTCTCCGGGTGCACCCAGCATTCGGGGTCTCGTACGGTCCGGCCATTGACCTTCAGGCAGCCGCTCTGGATGGCTTTGCGCGCTTCCGTCCTCGATGCGATTCCGAAGCGCGAAAGCGCCCGGTCGAGAGTCATGGAAGGCTTGGATTTCATGGTGGTAACGCCACGCCGGGAGACGCGTGAGGGGCTAAGCAGTGCTTTTCGTAATTATGGTCATGTCCACCTTGCCAGACTGCCCTCACCCGCCCTCTCCCGGAGGGAGAGGGTGTGATCGGTTTGTTTTTATCGGCCCTCTCTCTTCGGGAGAGGGTGGCGGGTGGAGCGAGCCGGGTGAGGGGTCGCAATCGGATACGTGACCGCATTTGCGGAAACCTGCGCGAAATTATTTCAACAGGGATACTTCGTCGAGCTGAATGAAGTCCTGAATGATGGGTTCGGGAGAGTCGTCCATTTCGCTCATCGGTCCAAAGAAAGCAACGCGTCCGTCGATCAGGAAGACAACGTTATCCGCGAGCTTTCGCGCCAGTCTCATATCATGAGTGACCACGACGGAGGTAAGGCCCCTCTGGCGCTTCAACTTCAAAATCAGATCGCCAATCGTCTGGGCCATGAGAGGGTCAACCATCGTGGTGGGTTCGTCGTAAAGAATGGCTTCGGGGGCGGCGGCCAGGGCGCGAGCAATGGCGACAGCGCGCTTCATTCCCGTGCTCAGATCCGCAGGCATGAGCTCCCTCACCTCGGCGAGCTCCACAAGGCCCAGCAGCTCCTCGACGTGGCTTTGGATCGTATCTTCCTCCTGCAATTCCAGCCCGCGCAGCGCGCGTTCCCGCAGGGGATACGCCACGTTTTCGCCCACGGTGAGGGAATCAAAGAGCGCCCCAGACTGGAAGACCATGGTCACGCGCCGGCGCATGTCCGTGAGTTCCGCCTCCGTCATTCTGACGACATCGTGACCCGCCACGCAGACCTCGCCGCGATCCGGCTTCAGGAAACCCAGGATGTGCTTTAGGGTCACGCTCTTGCCGACACCGCTGCGCCCTAGAATGACCAGCGTCTTGCCCTGCTGGACCTCGAAACTGACGTCCTCGAGCACGTTTTGGTCTCCGAAGGACTTCCAGACATGGCTAAATTGGATGTAGCTTTCGTTTTGGTCCGGCATTCGAAGCGCGGTGGTTGGTATTCCGTCCAAGAATAGAGCCAAAGGAGCGCTGGGGGAAAAATTCTACTTCACAACTTTACCGTTGCGGATGCAGGACGTGCACACGAGAAGGGTTTTATGAGCGCCATTCACCACGGCCCTGACACGCCGCAAATTGGGCTGCCAACGGCGCGGAGTGATATTGTGCGCATGGCTGATTCGGTTTCCGTAAACAGGTCCCTTACCGCAAATCTCGCAAGCGCGAGCCATAGACTATAACCTCGCTGTTTCTGGGGGATTTATCCGCCCAGCGGTTTGCTAAGCGCTTCCCGCTACGGGGAATATGCCCCGGCGGACCATCTCAGTATAGCAAATGTGAATCTTCTCCGGCGACAGGTTTGTGGAAGGCCGGTTTTCGGGGGTATTCTTTCGCACCGGCCGGCTCAGGCGGAGTGATGAGCGCGCCGGTGGAGAATCAGGCTCGCAGCGCGCAGAACAAAAAGATGTAATTTTTCTGTGGAGTATCTTGACAAGTGGATAGCTATTCTGTAGTCTTAGAAATTGTCCTGCAGGTAATTCTTCTGTCAGGGTAAGGGGCGGCAAGCTTCGGGAGTTCGCCTCGGACACACACCCTAAGATGGGGACCCGTTCTTCACGGGTCAAACAGTTCTTTGACAATTGAGTTGAGCATGTCCACGTCAATGCGTGAAGTCCTGCTTTTGCAGGATGGATCGCAAAGCCGAGCAAAATGTCTCCTTCCGACGGCAAAGAAGGGGACGTTCAATC
>DASUKV010000183.1:0-5701 GCA_036278555.1 Terriglobia bacterium | reverse complement strand
CTCGATAAAGTCGCGGATCAAGAACGCTTCCTGCCTGGCAAGTATCTTCGCAAACCGGGAGATATTCCAGAATCTTATCGCGCTTATGTAGCTCCCCTGATCGGCCCGGCGCTTGAGATGCCGGTTTATTTCGACAGTGATATAAGGGGTTAAGTTGTTGGAACGTCAGTCAGGAATGGACCGCGGCCTAGCTCTTCTACTTCGCGACAACAAGTGAACCTGTTGGTTAAAACCCTCACCCACCGCTTCGCGGTCCCCCCTCTCCCGGAGGAGAGGGCTGCGTTCCTTATTTCCCTGGCCCATCCCAAAAATAAGCTGCTACTGCTTCCATTTTCAGCCCTCTCCCTTTGGGAGAGGGTGGCCGAAGGCCGGGTGAGGGCCAGACCGACTGTTTCTTCTCAAACACCGGTAATCTCTTTCAGGTATTTCCGGTCGTGCCGCAAAACTTGCTCTCGATGCGGCAGCGGTTTGGGGTAATTTCCATCCTCCTCGATTTCGAGCCAGCCATCCCAGCTGTTCTCTAGCAACGGAGCCACCACGCCCTTCACATCCACTTCGCCTGTGCCCATCGCCACATTCACGATCTTGCCCGAAGCCTCGATTTTCGAGTCCTTAAGATGATAGATCGCGATGCGCCGGAAATGTTCGGCGGAGAACACAGCGGGCTTGATAAGCCCCAGCGGGTGGCCCACATCGAAATTGATCCAGACAAGATCAGGGTCAGTATCTCGCAGCAGGAAGCTCATTTCCGTGGGATGGCCCTCGAATTCCAGCCGGTGATTATGGCAGCAAAGCTTGATGCCCTCGGATTTTACCGCTTTGCCCAATTGATTGAGCCCGTCGGCCCAGATATGGGCAGCATGGAGATCGAGTTTTCCACCCGGTCGGGGAAGTTTAGCCGTGCCGACAATGATGTGCTTGGCGCCCATCTGGGCGCTCGCGCTCGCCACGGGACGAAGCCGCTCGATCTCGGTTGAAATCCTTGCGCGGGGATATAAAGTCGCGGCGTTATACAGGGCGATGAGGCGAACGTGGCGAGTTTCGAAATCCTTCCCGCATTTCGCCGCTTGCGAAAAATAGGGCTCGAGCGTCCTGACATTGGTTCCGAAACCGGTATATCGCAGGCGAGCGAGATCATCAAGGATGCGCAGCAACTCGTCATAGTTCCGAATGGGTACACCCCAGGCGTTAGTCTGCACGCCGAAGTGCAGCCGTTCGGCTCGCGCCTGCGCGCCGATTTTTCCCCAAGCGTACGCTGACATCAGCAGCCCTGAAGCGGATTGTATAAACTGACGGCGGTTGAGTTTCACAATACGTTCGCTCCTCGCCTCGGACACCGCTTGATCGCGGTGCCCCCTGGGCTACGAAAGCTGTAGCAGCGGCCTCTGGCCGCCGGTTTTTAAGAAGTAGATGCCGGCAGGCAGAGGCCGCCGCTACAATACGCGATATCAAAAAATTAGTTTGAGGGCTAACTGACCAATCCTGGGATCGCCAGAGCCGGTGATGGCGCCAAAACCTCCACTACTTACGCTGGAACTTGGATTGTGAAAGTTCACGTTGTTGAATACGTTGAAAAATTCGGCCCGGAACTGAAGGTTGAAGCGCTCAGAGAGTGGGATGTTCTTGAACAGTCCCATATCCCACGTAAACGAACGTGGACCATAAAAAGTACCCTTTCCAAGCGTCCCGAAGGTTCCGACGGCAGGCTGCGCAAAGGCCGCTGGATTCAAGTAATTCACGCACGGCGCACTTTTCGCGCAAGGTCCGGAAGCGAAAGGACTCACGCCCGCCACCTGAACCGCGCGGTCCTGGCCGAGGCCTGTATGCGACTGATCTTTGCCGGCCGTGATCGTGAATGCGCCGCCGGATTGAGCCGTCAAAATGCCGCTCCACTCCCAGTTTCCCAGCACGCCTCTTTCAAGCCGGTTGGCGCCTGAAAGCGCGGGCAGCATCCACACATAGGAAACCACCAGCCGATGGGTGTTATTGAAGCCGGAAGGGCCATAGTCGAATGAATGCCTGCCGGGATAAAACCACGGCAACGCCGAGGCGGAATCCGAATTGATGTCGTTATTGTTGCCGCCGTTCGGAATGTCATCGAGCGCTTTCGAATAGGTGTAGGCGGCGGTGAGGCTCAAAGTTTTCGTCATTTGCTTTTTGAGTGTGACTTCGAGGGTGTTAAAGTTCGAATTCACGTCCTGGCCGTCCATGGCGATGCCCGTATACCCAAGGAACATTCGCCGCTGATCGGTTCCGAGCTTGCTGCCGGGAATATAAGCCGCCGGGTTTAATTGGACTGTCTCCTTGTTGTGGATCGACTGCGAACCCACGTAGGCGGCCTGGAGCATCCAGTTGCGGGCAAACTGGCGTTCCACGACGAGGTCCCACTCATACGTGAGCGGAACAAGATACTTCGTGGAAGGATCATAGGTAATCACCAGCACCGGAGCGGGAAACACGGCATTGTGCGAGGGTGGATAGCTTGCCGGGAACGGATAATTGGCAAA
This sequence comes from Terriglobia bacterium, assembly GCA_036278555.1. Classification (GTDB taxonomy): domain Bacteria; phylum Acidobacteriota; class Terriglobia; order UBA7540; family UBA7540; genus RH2-MAG17b. Next base: position 3,194 of record DASUKV010000183.1, on the reverse strand, counting down.
GTCCAGGACGGGGTTGCTGAAAGGACCTTGCGGGTCCGTGATGCTCACCTGCGGACTGAACGGGGTGATATCCGCAAAGCGGTTGTTGATCACGCCTGCCGTGCGCGAATCGTAGTACATTCCCGCGCCGCCGCGGAGGCTGGTCTTGCCATCCCCTGTGAGGTCGTAAGCGAATCCCGCGCGCGGCGCAAAATTGGTGAAGTTGCCGGTAACGCCATCAAACGGCATACCGGGATCGCCAAAGAAAACCAAGCCTGCCGGGGCGTTGAAGAAAACCTGCGACCGGACGCCCGAATAGTAATTCTCCGGCCGGAACTGCTCCACCCGGCCTTGGATCTCTCTCCAGGGAAAATACGGCTCATAACGCAGTCCGTAGTTAATCGTTAATCGCCGCGTGGCGTGGAATGAGTCGTTGGCGTAGAAACTCCAGAACCAGTTCCGGTTGTTCTTAAACTCTCCAAAACCCTGGTTAAAGGTTCGCAGTTTGCCGAGCAGGAAGCTGGCGAGCGCGTAGTTTGTGATGTCCGAGGTAAATGTGAATTGCCCTTGCGCCAGGTAAACGTCGCCCAGATCCACCGCGGCGTGATCCATGCTGAACCCGAAATCCGCATTGTGGCGGCCGTGAACCCAGCTCAAATTATCTTGCCCGCCTACATCGCGGGCGTTAAAGGGGCCCACGGCTCCGCCATTAATACTGAAGAAGCCGCTGACGTTGATGTTCTGAATCCAGGGCTGCGAAGGCAGCCAAGGGAGCTTTACACCAAACGTCGCCACACTCGGCGAGTTAGACGTAGCGATCTTGCCGACGGGAACCGTATTGTATTGGAAGCTGGCCTGATTCAGTAAATTTGCGCGGAAAGTGTGCGTTTCCTGAATCATGACGTTCTGGACTGGAATGTCATACCCAAGGCTGTAGCCCAAAATGTCACCGGCGGGATTTTGCGGCTGCAGGAAGACGTGATCCCGAAAATACCTCCCGGTCAGGCTGTCTTTGCTTCCGATCTTATGATCGATCCGCAGGATGTATTCATCAATATTCTGATCCGTCGGCTTGTTGAAAAACACGCTGCCATCGCCGCCAACCTGGGGGAGAAACTTTTCGAGGCCCAGCGAAGCCGAATCAAGCCGGTTGGTGGGAATCTGGCTTCCCGGAAAGGGCTGTCCGGTGAGCGGATCATTCACCGTAACTCCCGCGGCGGAGAAATCCCCGCTCAACTCGGTGGTGGTGGGCACGAAGGCATGGCTGGCCGTTCCAATGTCCCGGTAACGCTCGCCTTGATAGCCAAAAAAGAAAAACATACGGTTGCGCCCGTCATAGAGGTGGGGAATTACGACAGGTCCGCCAAGGGTGCCGCCGAACTCATTGCGCTGAAGCGGATCAACATTCTTGGCGAAGAAATTGCGAGCATTGAAAGCCGAGTTGCGCACGAATTCAAACGCGTCGCCGTGCAGCTCATTTATACCGCTCTTGGTCACCACGTTCACCACGCCTCCCGAGTTTTCACCATAGCGGGTGCTGTAGTCATGGGTTTGCACACTGAATTCCTGAAGAGAATCCGGGAAAGGAAAGGGAATATTGGTGTTGTAATACTGGTCCAGGAAGTTGGCTCCGTCTAACATATAGCTGGTCTGATTGTCACGGGAGCCGTTAATGTGAGGTGAAACCGAACCCGGCAGCGACGCCTGGCCTGTGACAGTTGTCGGAGTTGCGCCGCTCGCGCCCGCCACCAGGTTGATCAACTGCGCGGCGTCGCGGCCATTCAGCGGCAGCCCCACCACGCGCGCCTGTCCCACGACGTCATTTAAGGTTGACGTCGTCGTGTTCACCAGGGTCGCGGTCCCGGTCACGCTGACTGACTGGACGGCCGCCCCGAGTTGTAACTGTACGTTGACGGTGGCAGCTTGGTTGGCGAGCAAGACGACGCCTTGCTGAGTGAATCTGCGGAAGCCCCTGGCTTCCACCGTCAGGTCGTAGCGGGTTGGGCGAAGGTTGGGAATCACATAATGTCCGCTGGCATCCGCGTTGACGGTCCGCGTGAAGCCAGTCCCGGCTTCAGCCGCGGTCACCGAGGCTCTGGGCACGGCCGCTCCGCTGGGATCCGTGATGGCGCCGCTGAGGGTGCCAAACGCCTGAGCTCGCGCCACCGTCGAAGCAAGCGCCGCAAGCCCCGCACACACAAGCGCAATACAAGCCATGCGGAAGACTGTGGGCCACCCAGTAGTGTGTTTTGCCGGCTGTTTTTCGGTCATGAGGCGTACCTCCCCAAGTTAAGGTAAGCTGTTCAGGTTGATGTATTAGATATCACGCCAAGGTTGATGTCAAGGTCCGTTAGGGTAAACAATAGGGGTCTCGTGGGGTTCCCTCCCGGCGAGGGCGGCATGTGTCGACGTTTCGGCGAATATCACCACGAGCGGCCCTTCGAATCATCTGAGGTTTTTTGACCGGCCAGCGCAAAATGCCCCGGAACAAATCAAAACCTGCTATGCTTGCGACGAGAGCGGTCGTGCTGCCGCTTCGAAAAACGCATCATGATCTCCTCTGCGTGACTCTGATACAAACATCATGCAGGAAGTCCTCATGGAGCATCACTCTTTGGTGGCGACTTCGCCGCACCGCGCTATCTCCACGACATAAAAACGGTGCCGTGTCTAACACGCCCATGCTTCGCTATCTCATCATCATGCTCGTAGCCGTAGCTGCCACGGCGCCGCAAAGCCATCCTTCGGATGCGAATGCGCTGCCTCCGGTCGCGCCGGACCTGGGCGCGCGGCTTGCCAAGTGGAAGCCAGTCCACATGCCGTTTGACAAATCGCATCTAACGCCGCGCGAAATTGAGATGGTGACCAAGCTGGCCGAAGCGTCGCAGGACCTGGACGATATCTATTGGCGGCAGAGCGACCCCGAAGGTCTCGCGCTCTACAAGCGGCTGCGCGGCAACTCGAACCCGCTCGCGCAAAAAATTTGCCGCTTGCTGGTGATTAACGGGGGGCGCTTTGATCTGATAGACGGCAACTCTACGTTTGTCGGCAGCGAGCCTTTCTCGCCCGACGCCGGCTTGTATCCCCGCGGCCTGACACGACAGGAAATCGAGCACTACGTCCAAAAGCATCCCGGCCAGAAAGCCGCCATTTATAGCCCTTACACCATCATCCGCCGGCGCGGAAATGAACTTACCGCGGTCCCCTACGATGAG
>DASUKV010000182.1:0-3035 GCA_036278555.1 Terriglobia bacterium | reverse complement strand
CAGGCCGGAGCAGGTCTGGGCGGGTTCTGGCAGGACGATGCCGGCCGCTGAGCCTTCCCACGCGCGCGCGGCAAAAGCATAAGTTCCTGCCAGCTACCCGGCACGTTCCCTTTTACCTGGCAAAGCAATGAATCGTGCCCTCTCCCTCCAGGAGAGGGTGGTCGAAGGCCGGGTGAGGGACCAAACCAAGGCCCTCAATGACCTGGCTAATACCGATTTGGCAATAAGATGGCGCCCTGGCAACTCCCCCCGGGGATGGCGGCGCCGCACGTTAAATCCCCCTCCGCGAGCCGCTTGAACGGTTCACCTCGCTATGCTAGTCTTGCCTCGTGAAGGACTTTCCAATAGGAGGTGATCTTCCCATGGGCAATTTAACCGCGGCCATCCGGGAGAATTTGATGGTCAGCGACAAAGAATACCAGCGCCTCTACGACGAGCACGAGCGGTACGATCACGAATTAATGGAACTGGAAAGCAAGCGGTTCCTCACCGAGAACGACCAGGTGGAGGAAGTCCGTTTGAAGAAGCTGAAGCTGCGTGCGAAAGACCGGATGGAAGAGTTAGTGCAGCGCGCGAAGAGCGCCTGAACTGCACATTTTGTGAAGGGCCCGCACTGGCTCCGGGCGGAAGCAGCAGCGAACCCAAGTGCTCCTGCGCCGCCCGGCGAGCCGGTTCATCCCCCCAGATTTAGTTCCTGCCACAAACTTATGGTTAAAGAAGGATATGGATACGGACTTCCGCTGCTGCTCATTGCGGGCGCGCTTTTTGGTCTGCGCATTTATATTCCGGCAATCATTTTTCTCATCGCCGCCATTTTTGTCCTGAACTTTTTTCGCGATCCTGAGCGCCACATTCCCGCGGATCCCGGAGCTCTGGTTTCGCCTGCCGACGGCCGTGTTGTTCAGATCGTGGAAGAGGAATTTGACGGCTGCCTTATGCAGCGGCTGAGCATTTTCATGTCTCCCTTGAATGTGCACGTGAATCGGGCGCCGATTGCGGGAACCGTGACGAAGGTGGCCTATACCCCGGGCGCGTTTCATGTCGCTTCCAAGGGTGAAGCCTCGGTCGAAAACGAGCAAAACGTGTTTACCATCGCGGGCGAACAAGGCGTCGTGCACGTGAAGCAAATTGCTGGCGCTTTGGCGCGCCGCATCGTATTCTGGAAACGCCCCGGTGACGATCTCGCGCGGGGCGAGCGGGTGGGACTGATCAAGTTCGGCTCGCGAGTGGATATTCTCGCCGGGCAGGGCATCGAATGGCGAGTAAAAGTTGGAGATTCCGTGAAAGCGGGGAGCACCGTTCTTGGATTCACCAAGCCCAAGGCCTGACGCCGAAGCCGACCGCCGGCAGCGGCGCGGCGTTTACATTCTGCCGAGCCTGTTCACCGTCGGCACGCTGATCTGCGGCTACATCGCCATCATTTCGACCCTCAAGGGCGCGCAGATGCTCGCGGCCGGCATGGGTCCGGGCGCGGCGCTCGCTGCCTTTGATGACGCCGCGCGAAAAATCGGCTGGGCGATTGTCTTTGACGGGCTGGACGGCCGCATCGCCCGGCTCACCAATTCCGCCTCCAATTTCGGCAAAGAGTTTGACTCTCTCGCCGACGTCATCACCTTCGGGATCGCCCCCGCTTTCCTCGCCTACGCCTGGGGCATCCGGGCGATTCCGCTCGAAGGCGCCCGCGTGGTTTTCTATATCGAAAAGGCCGGATGGTTAGTAGGTTTCGCTTTCCTGATTTGCGGCGCAGCGCGCCTCGCCCGCTTCAATATCGATCGCGGCGCGACCACCGACCGGCGCTTCTTTGTGGGACTGCCGATTCCTGCCGGGGCCGGCGTGCTGGCGGCCATCGTGCATTGGGAAAAATATCCCATCCGCGACTGGCTCTTCGGCATTGCCTGGCTGGTGATTGTGGCTTGCGCCGCTTTCCTCATGGTCAGCCGCGTGCGCTATTACAGCTTCAAAGTGGTTGATCTGCGCAAGAAGCATTCGTATCTGCTCATCATCGTCATCGGGCTTGTCGTCTGGGCGGTCTGGGCCTACTCGGAGACCGTTCTTCTTGCCATTGCCCTGGTGTATTTCCTTCACGGGCCGGTGATGCGCCTGATTTCAAAGTTCCGGTCCCACCCGCCCACTCATAAAACGGAGAGCGCGCCCGGCGAGGAGGTTCACGTCACATGAGATCCGCTTCGCGGGATTCCCGGGTTGCAATGGTCGGCGCCTCCTCATTGCTGGGAAAAGAGATCCTCAACGTCCTTAAAGAGAGGGGCTTTCCCGCGAGCCAGGTTTCCGAATTGAGCGCGGAAGGCGGCGCGCCGGAGATCCCGATTCTGGACGTCGAAGAAAAGCCGTTGCCTCTGGTGAAGGGCGAAAGCCTGGAAGAGGATGAATACGATTTTGTCTTCATCGCTTCCCGCGCCCAATCGGCGGAGGGAAAACGCTGGTTCCATGAGCATTTTGAAGAATCTGCGGAAGCCCCGGCTGCGGGCAAGGGTCGAACCGGGCGATGGGTCATCGATGCCGCGGGGTGCGCTCCGCCGTCGATGAAGGGCTGGGCGCTCAGCATTCCATCGCTCGACCCGCGCCAGGATAACCTGGTGCGGGCCGCGTCCGAAGGATCGCGGTTCTTTGCTTCCCCGCACGCGGCGGCCATCGTCATCAGCCATCTCTTGCTGCGGCTCGCGGCGAGCCTCAGCGTTCAACGAGCGGTGGTGGAGGTGTTTAATCCCGCCTCGGAGTTGGGGCCTGAAGCCATTGATGAGCTTCAGAAGCAAACGGTGAGCCTGCTCAGCTTCCAGCAGCTTCCGCAGGATTTTTTTGGCGTCCAGACCGCGTTCAATATGATCCCGCGGCTGGGAGGGAAGGGACGAGAGAATTTTCTCGATCTTGAAGAGCGCATCCGGCAGGAGGTAAAGCAGATTTTAGCCGGACAAGCGCCCGCGGTGCGATTGGTGCAGTCGCCGGCTTTTTATTCCCTGGCTTTCTCGTTTTACGTCGAAACGGCCCACGGTTTAACGGCCGCGAAGGTTGAGCAGGCG
>DASUKV010000181.1:0-3638 GCA_036278555.1 Terriglobia bacterium | reverse complement strand
AGAGGGCCCTTGCGTTTATGCGGTGGATTCCCGGACGGCATGAAGAGGACGCGGTCCAGCTTGAAACTTTTCGCCGCCGCCCGCGCCGCGCGCAGATGGCCGGCGTGAATGGGATCAAATGTTCCGCCAAAAAGGGCAATCTTCATTCGAACGTCAGCCCTCGAAAATATCGGGGCAATCAGCCGTTACGCCGAGGGGAACCCTGCGGGAGACTCGCGTGCTTCACCGGCCCTCGAAAACGTTCGACGCCGGTTCACCGGCTGCTGGCGAATCTAAGGCCGTCGCTTGCAGCGCATGCCAGGCGGCATTCTTAAGCTCTTCAAGTCCCTGCCCCGTGACAGCAGAAATTTCATAAAGCGACTTGCCCTGCCCTTCGCAAAACCTTCTTAACGCTCGCAATCGCTCGCCGCTCCCGGCGGCATCCACACGCGACGCTACGATCAGCGCCGGTTTGCGCGCAACCTCCGCGCTGAAGCTTTCGAGCTCGCCCAGGATCACGCGATAGTCTTCCACCGGGTCGCGTTCGGTCGATTCCGCCACATCGATCAGATGAAGAAGAAGACGCGTTCGCTCGATATGCTTCAAAAAGCGGACACCCAACCCCCGGCCCGAATGCGCGCCCTCAATAAGTCCGGGAATATCCGCCATCACAAATGACCGGTCTCGATCGATCCCCACCACGCCCAGATGCGGTTCCAGCGTCGTAAACGGGTAGTCCGCGATTCGCGGGCGGGCCTCGCTCAGCCGGGAGATTAGCGTTGATTTGCCGACGTTGGGAAAGCCGACAAGTCCTACATCCGCAAGCAGCTTCAACTCCAGCCGCAAGGTCATTTCCTCGCCCGGCTCACCCGGATCAGCCCGGCGCGGCGCCTGGTTCACAGAAGTCGCAAAACGCGCATTGCCCCGCCCGCCCCGTCCCCCCCGCGCAGCCAGAAAGCGCTGGCCGGATTCTGCCAAATCCTGCAGGGGCTCTCCTGTCACTTCGTTGTAAACAATAGTGCCGGAAGGTACTGGAATCAAAAGGTCTTCGCCGCTTTTTCCATGACGATTCGAGCCTTCGCCGTGCCGGCCCCGTTCCGCCGTGAACTCGCGGTTGTAGCGAAACTTGAGCAAGGTGTTGAGGTGAATGCTGCTTTCGAGGTAAACGTCGCCGCCGTTGCCGCCGTCGCCGCCGCTTGGACCGCCGCGAGGAACGAACTTCTCGCGCCGAAAAGCCATGCAGCCGTTACCGCCATGCCCGCCCGTCACGCGGATTGTCGCCTCGTCGATGAACATCGGTGCTATGGCCCAGCCCAGTAAGCCTGAAGAAGAGACAAAAAAAGCGGTCGAAGGCCGGTTTCCGGCCTCCGCCGCTTCGGAGCTTCCTTGGCGGATTAATTTGCTGCGGGAACGACGATGCTGACGTAGCGGCCCATTTGGCCTCGATCCTTAAATTGGACCACGCCGGTAACTTTGGCGTAGAGCGTGTCGTCCTTGCCAATCCCTACATTCTCGCCGGGCTTCAGCCGAGTTCCGCGCTGCCTGACCAAAATCGAGCCGCCTGATACAAGCTGGCCCTCAAATCGCTTTACTCCCAGACGCTGAGCATTGGAATCCCGGCCATTACGCGAGCTTCCAAGCCCTTTCTTATGTGCCATTTAGTGAGTACCTTTCAGGTTTGAGGCAATGAAGGAAATCTGAATTGGCTCTACGCGCCGAGCACGTCCTTGATCAGGACTTCGCTAAAGCCTTGCCGGTGCCCCAGCGTGCGCCGGTACTGCTTTTTGCGCTTGTATTTGAGCACGCGGACTTTTTTGGCTCGTCCGTTCCTCAGTATCACGCCCGTTACTTTAGCGTTTTCGACCAGCGGACTCCCGACCCGCAAGCCCTCCTTGCGCACCGCAAAAATATGGTTAAACTCCACCTGCGAGCCTTCCGCGCCGGGCAACTGCTCCACTCGAATCACGTCTCCGGGCGCAACCTTGTACTGTTTGCCGCCCGTCCGCAAGATTGCATACATAGCGATAACCCTTTCCACACCTAAAAGCTTAAGTCTACTGGGCTTGCCAGACTTCTGTCAATGCCTGAAAAGGCTGGGCTTCGACCCCCCACGCTCCACGATTGCGCCGCTCAGGACCTCACCGCCGAGCGGAAAATGTTCATGGATATCATTCTAAGGTATTTAACTGGTTATCTCTCTGCCGCATCCCTAGATCGAAGCCGAAGTAGTAGAATAAATGGATAGGAAGCTTATGGATTTAAAAAGCCCGGGCCCGGCCCCGCTCCGAACTCCTCCAACCAGGACAGGACACGGCCGAAAAACGGTAGTCTTAACCATTGCCTTGATAGCCGCCGTCGTGATTGCAGCTTTCTTGCTGTACCGGCTTCATCGGGTGGGGCAGCAGGTGAACCACCTGACAAAACAGGCCGAAGAAAACCGCCACCAGATGGCACAGGTTAGGGCGCAATCCGAGGCGGCGGCCCGCCAGGCATCCCAGGCGGAAACTCATGCTCAGCAAGCGGCCGAGCAAAGGGATCAGGCGCTGAACGCCGAAGCCCAATCCCAAAAGGCGGCCCAAGCGGCCAGACAACAGGCCGAGACCGCGCAGGCCCAAGCAACCCAGGCGCAGCAGAAGGCTGCCCAATTCCGCCAACAGCGGGAAGCGGAGCTTGAACGCTTGCAAAACGCCCTCGGCCGTATTGCGGACACACGCCGGACGGCAATGGGATTGATCGTCACTCTGGGTAGCAAGTCGATCCGGTTTGATTTCGACAAGGCGAGTCTGCATCCCGAAGATCGAGAGGTGCTCAGCCGCATTGCCGGTATCTTATCGACCCTAAAGGGTTATCACATTTCGGTTTACGGTTATACCGACGATGTGGGCTCTCAGGAATACAATCTGAAGCTTTCCGAGAGGCGCGCCAAAACGGTCCGCGATTACCTGGTGAAGGCCGGTCTCGATCCGAGCATCATCAACACCAAAGGCTATGGAAAATCGGACCCCAGAGTCAAGGGCGACACACCTGAGGCGCGCGCCGCCAACCGGCGGGTCGAGATCGGCATTGTCGATTCCAGCCTCCACTTTCAAGGGCCGGTTTCCCCCTCGCAGTAACCTTGCCCACCCGCGGTTTGCAGTTCCATTCCAAATAAGATAGATTCCGATAGCACTGGTGAAGCATCCTTCAAAAGGCGGCTCACAAGGCTGCCAGGAGAGAACGGGGTGCTTCAAAATCAATCCTCGCCTCGAGTGATCCTTCAAATTCAGGAGGTGTGCGTTGAGAATTAGAACAGGTATCGTCTGGGCAATGCTGCTTGGTTCGATGGGCTGGCTGATCGCAACTCCGGCCCTGGCGCAAGGCAGGAACGCTTCCTTGACCGTGCGTTTCGCGCCTTTTTCGCCAATTATCGCTTTGATTGCAGGTATTCTGATCCTGATTTTTCCCCGCCTTCTCAACTATATTGTGGCGATTTATCTGATCCTGATTGGACTTCTGGGGCTGCTGGGCCGCTAGTGTTGTGTCTCATAAGTTCGTTGCATAATTCTCATCGGAGGGCCGCTTCTGTTAAAGCCCTCACCCACCGCGAAGTTTATCCTGAGCGGAGCCGAAGGACGGTCCCCCCTCTCCCGGAGGGAGAGGGCTGGAGTCTCTCGAATTAC
>DASUKV010000180.1:0-2961 GCA_036278555.1 Terriglobia bacterium | reverse complement strand
GACGTAGTGCCGGTCGTCTGGGCCGGAGAAGTAAAAGTGAGGCTGTCCTTGCCAGCGCACCCAAACCTGGCTCACCTTCTTGGTGCGGTCGCGGACGAGGCGGACATCGCCATAGACAAAATCCGTCTGTGAACCTTCGGCGGCGAGTTGCGATTGAAGCGCCGCGACTGCGGAGGGGTCGCCGCCGAAGATTTCCGTCACCAGAATGCGCCATTCGATGTTGGCGGCGGGGCCGGAAAGCTCCTGGACTTCGATGCGCTCACGATCGAGTACCGGAATCTGGGTGAAGATGAAAACCTGGTTCGGCAGCCCCGAACTTGCGCCGAGCGGCGCATCGTTAACGGTGCGCTGCTGGGACGCCCAGACGGCGTTCGTAAAGGCAGCGTTCAGGACGGATTCGGCGGGCGGGCCGTCTTCCTTCAGGCGCGCTCGCACCCAATAAAGCGGCGTATCAAACCGGGCGAACGCCCGGCTATCCTCCTGGCCGATGAAGGTCACGATGCCGGGGAGTTCGAGATTGCGCGTTTCGTCCTGGACCGTGACTCCAAGCCACGCCGCTCCGTTCCAGTATTCCCAGACCAATGCGGGGCCTGCCTCGTCGCCCGGCTGCTCGACGAAATCTAAATAGAGCCCGATGGCATCCACCGGAAGTTTCCGCTCAAATCCCAGGTAGATGGCTGGAGTCAAATCACTGACAGGCTTGAAAAGCAAAAATCGGCTTCCGGGCCATCGCGCCTCATACGTGTGATCGTCATACTGAAAATCGTTCGAGGTGAGGACGTGTTCGGCGGGGTAAGGTCCGTTTTGCCAGGAATAGCCCAAACGGAAGATCCCAAGCGAGGGCGGATTGATGACGACATAAGTGATGGTGGGCGGATTTGTACCCGTGCTCAGCGCAACCTGATTGGAAAAGCCGAATCCACCGTTTACCAGCCGCACACGCACCCAATAGCCATCCTGATTGTTCACCTTGGTCTTGACCATGTCTTTGGGGACGGTGAAGGAAACGCTGCCGGTCGCGGTGAGATCGTTGGCGCTGTTGGCCGTTGTGGACGCCGTGTTAGGAATGCCGAGGGTTTGCCAGCCGTCACCGTTCCAGTATTCCCACGCGACCGTGTGGGCGAGCGGGGTGGCGGCCGAAGCGGTGACGCTATCCTGCGGAGTGGTCTGCTTGACCACCGCGACGGTGACAGACGCGCCCGGCTTGCTGAAAATCTCATCGCTTGAGAAGTAGAACGCTGAGCCAGGCTGAGGCTGCTGCCCGAGCGGATAGAACGCCTTCGTGAGGTCAAGCTTGGCGGCTCCTGCATAGGCGTTATCGGGCAGAAGGCCGCCGGTTGGATTGCCACCAGAATCGGACTCGATCTCGCGCTTGATGATGCTCCGAAGGCGAATCCCGGCGACTTCCGGCAAGGCGCGTCCGGGGTCTGGGGGCAAGGGCTCCGTCAGTTCGCCGCGAATCCAAAAAGCGTTGATACCATTCACCGGCGTCTGGGAGGCCTGCGCGCAATCGGTTTCCAGCAGGAAAGTCCCGCTGCGCGTGAGCCCGGCGGTTCCATCAAGTTTCACTTCAGCGATGCCCGCGCAAGCCTGCTTCATGCCTTGGAAACCCCGCCACACTTTTCCATCCCAGTATTCCCAACTGATGTCGAGCGGCTGCGAGCTTGTCTGGGCCAGTTCGAACTCAACGCCAATCTCGACGGTTCCCGTCAGCGCCAGCAGCTTATCGTGAGCGAGATAGATAGCGTGCGGCACGGGCCGGAGCAGCAAAGGGTCAAACAGTGTGACGGGCTGGCTGGCGGCGAGCGCGGCGGAGTGATCGAGATACTGGTCACGCCCAGCCCAGAGGCTGACAACCTGCGCGAGCTTGGCGGCGGCCACGGCGACGGAACTTTCGGTCTCGAAAACAACAGGGTCCGTGCCTCCCGGCGGAGGAGGCGCGGAGACTTGCGTCGTCGCCGGAGCGGTGCTATCGGCGGCGCCATCGGTAAGCTGAAAAACGATGGGGGCGCGCGCGGATTGCGCAGGCACAAGAGGGTAGCCCAGCACATCGAAGAACGCCGTCCGATCCTTTTCGGGCGCCTGGTTCAAGCGGTGAATGACGGCTTGGAGATAGCGTGCGGCAACCCAAGCCAGACCATTCCCCGCTGTATTCGAGGCCGGCGTCCACTCCGGGACGTAACCGGCGTGGCGCGCCAGGATTTCATTCAGGATGTCAGCAAGGCTTCGGCCGTCCGCCGGAACCAGCGTGTTCGGATTCATCCTGCGGATCCTTCCTGCAAGTAGAACGGATAAACCAGATTGAACTGCGAGTTGGTTGCGCGCACCCGGTAGCTGACGTCAATCAGCAGCTTGTTGTGCTCGCTCGTGTCCGAAGTCACATTGACGCCAAGAACGTCAATACGCGGCTCCCAGGCGATCAGGGACTCCTGGACTCGCGTCTTGACCAGGTTCAGCGTGGTGGCGTTCACTGGCTCAAATACGAACTCACTTAAGCCGGCCCCGAAATCGGGGCGCATCACGCGCTCGCCGGGGTTGGTGCCGAGGATAATGCGAATCGCCTGGCGGATATCTTCCTCAAATTCCACCAGTGCAATCTTGCCATCGGGGGTTACACAGGGCGGAAAGGCCCACCCCACACCCAGGAAAGCCTTCGAGTTGTCAGGCGCGCCCATCGCTTAGCTAATCTCCACGGTCAGACATCCCATGGCAATCGAATTGGGAGGCCCGCCTTCCACAATGATGTCGCCCTGCCGGGTAGCCGGCATGCTGTTAATGAGCACCAGGGGGTTCCCCATCGCAACGACGCCGCCCACATGCGGAACCACGCCCGTAACCAGCGGGCATGCGTGCATATCCAGGGTGGCACGCCAGGCGGGCTGGCCCCCGATCAGTACGTTGAGGCTGCCCAGAGCCGGTCCTAACGGTGTTCCGTGGCTTGTCATATCACCTACTCGGGCT
>DASUKV010000179.1:0-4697 GCA_036278555.1 Terriglobia bacterium | reverse complement strand
ACCCAGGAGCCGCGGTAGGGGATGATCTTGCCCAGGAAATAGGTCTTCTGGGATGTGGATTCAAAGAACACACCCGGCGAACGGTGGAGCTGGCTGACGATGACGCGCTCGGTGCCGTTGATGACAAACGTCCCGTTCTCCGTCATCAGCGGAATTTCGCCAAAATAGACTTCCTGTTCTTTGATATCCCGGATACTTTTCTGCCCGGTGTCGCTGTCCTTGTCGTAAAGCGTCAGCCGGATGGTGACTTTCAGAGGAGCCGCAAAGGTCATACCGCGCTCCTGGCAATCCGTCACGTCGTACTTCAGTTGCAGCGCGACCGGATCGCCGCACTTATTGCAGAACGTGACGACGTTCTCGTTGAAAGTCCCGCAGCGCGTGCAAAGAACTTCGCCGGATTTGAACGGATCGGTAATCACCGTATGGCCGCAGTTCTTGCAGGTGCTGCGCAGGTGATGCAGGCCCCGCAGGCTGCCGCACTTGCACTCCCAGTTGCCGATGGAATAGTCGACAAAGTCCAACTGAGAAACGCCGCGGAAGTCCGTAATTGGAAAGACCGAATTGAAAACCGCCTGCAACCCGATATCTTCCCGCTCCGAGGGCAGCAGGTTCATCTGCAGAAAACGGTCGTAAGACCTCCGCTGCACCTCGATGAGATTGGGAATGGAAATGACGGTTGGGATTTTAGAGAAATTAATGCGATGACGCGACGCGCCGTTCCGGCCGTTAAGCATCCCTTTCACTCCTTACTGAGAGTTTTTGTAGAACTAATTGCGCAATGACGAAATACGCCTCTTATGGTATAGGATGCAGAGCCCGCAGATGAGGATGTAAAGATCTGTCGCACGTACTTGTCGTGTTCCGGGTTCGAGCTTTACCCGGAGACCCCCCGATGCGTCAGGCGCAGATCGCAGGGGGGTGTGTCCGGCGAACACTGGCTTTCGCCGGACCAAGTCCTATTTCACTTCGACGGTGGCGCCGGCGTCCGAAAACTTCTTCTTGATGGATTCAGCCTCTTCCTTGCTGATCCCTTCTTTGATGGGCTTGGGCGCTCCGTCCACCAGGTCTTTGGCCTCTTTCAAGCCAAGGCTTGTGACCTCGCGAACCGCCTTGATCACATTGATCTTATTGGATCCAATCGCCGTCAGCACCACGCTGAACTCCGTCTTTTCCTCCGCGGGAGCCGCAGCGCCTCCCGCCGCGCCCGCCGCCATCACCACCGGAGCGGCCGCTGCCGCGCTGACGCCCAGGGCATCCTCCAGTCTTTTCACCAGATCGGCGGCTTCGAGCAGACTGAGCCCCTTAATTTCTTCAACAAGTTTTTCCACCCGTTCTGACATCGTGTCTTTTCCTCCTGAGAATTTCCGGACTTACTTCAATCCATCCGAATCCTGCGCCAGAATGACTACTGGCCGGGCGCTTCCTGGAACTTATTCTCTTTCACACCCTGCTGGATGACGCGCGCCAGATCGCGCCCCACCGCCGAGATGGCCGCGGCGACCCCTTGCGCTGGAGAGTTAATCAGAAACAGCACTTTGGCGAAGAGCTCCTTCTGTGACGGCAGCGTGGCCAGGGCGGTGAGGTCTTTGAGATCGATGACGCGCCCTTCAACGACTCCCGCTTTGAACACCAGCACCGCGTTATCCTTGGCGAATGCCGATAAGACCTTAGCCAGCGCGACGGGGTCCGCGGAGGTGTAGGCCAGAGACGTGGTCCCGCGCAGCTTTTCCGCAGCCGGTCCGGCGGTGGTATCTTTCGCCGCCCGCTCGATGATACTGTTTTTCGCCACTCGGTACTTTGCCCCGGTGGCCTCAACCTTCCGGCGCAATTCGAAGTCCTGACTCACCGTGATTCCCTCAAACCCGGAAAGAATCACTGACCGCGCTTCCGCGAGCTCCCGATGAAGCTCCTCAGCTTTCTGCTGCTTGGCATCCTTCTTCATGATGACATTCCCTCGAAAAAGCCTTACTAACCTTAAGCCGCTTCCACCGAGGCGGGATCAATGGGAATCCCCGGTCCCATGGTGGAGGAGACGATGATGCTTTTCACGTAGCGGCCCTTGGCGGTCGCCGGCTTCGCCTTGACGACGCTTGAAATCAGAGCGTGGGCGTTTTCGGAGAGCTTTTCCGCATCAAAAGAGACTTTGCCCACAGGGCAGTGAATGATGCCGGTTTTATCGACCCGGAATTCCACTTTGCCCGCTTTTACTTCCCGCACGGCTTTGGCGACGTCCTGGGTGACGGTCCCCGTCTTAGGGTTCGGCATCAGGCCGCGCGGTCCGAGCACCTTTCCCAGACGGCCCACGGACTTCATCATATCCGGCGTGGCGATGACCGCATCGAAATCCATCCAACCACCTTGAATCCTCTGCACCACGTCATCGCCGCCCGCTTCATCGGCCCCTGCCTCGCGGCCTTCCCGAACCTTATCTCCGGAAGCGATCACGATCACTCGCTTGGTCTTCCCCAACCCGTGCGGAAGAACGACGGTACCGCGCACCATCTGGTCCGCATGCTTCGGGTCGACGCCCAGCCGCATCGCAACTTCCACCGTTTCATCAA
This sequence comes from Terriglobia bacterium, assembly GCA_036278555.1. Classification (GTDB taxonomy): domain Bacteria; phylum Acidobacteriota; class Terriglobia; order UBA7540; family UBA7540; genus RH2-MAG17b. The sequence continues at coordinate 2,136 of DASUKV010000179.1, read as the reverse complement.
ATTTCGCAAAAGCGACTTCTTTGACCAGGGGCATGGCTTCGCCCAGCAGGTAGGCAGGTTTTTCGACTGATTTCACCGCTGCGTCGTATTTCTTCCCCACGTGCCGCTCCTTGTTGAACCTGAAATCGGAAAATAGAAACTCGATATCGCGTCGGCTTGATCGCCGCCTCACATCAGGCGCTGATCTCTATTCCCATGCTGCGCGCGGTGCCTTTCACGGTCGCGATGGCGGATGCAAGATTGCCCGTGTTCAGGTCCTGCAGCTTGGTTTTAGCGATCTCTTCAACCTGCTTTTCCGTCACCTTGCCGACCTTGCTCTTGTTAGGCTCTCCCGAACCCTTGGCAATTCCCGCGGCGCGCTTCAGCAGCACCGCGGCGGGCGGCGTTTTGGTGATGAACGTAAACGTCCGGTCTTGATAAACGGTGATCACAATCGGGATGATGAGCCCTTCCTGGTCCTTCGCGGAAGTCTTCGCATTGAAAGCCTTGCAGAACTCCATGATGTTCACGCCGTGCTGGCCCAGAGCCGGGCCGACCGGCGGCGCCGGAGTAGCCTTGCCCGCTGGAATTTGAAGCTTAATCATCGCTGTGACTTTTTTCGCCATGAGAACAATTCCTTCTTGCTAGGAGGCCTTTTCGACCTGATAAAAATCCAGTTCGACGGGAGTCGAACGCCCGAAAATCGTCACCATCACCCGCAGCGTGGAGCGATCGTCGTTAATCTCATCCACCAAACCGGTAAAGTCCTTGAACGGCCCTTCGTTGATCTTAACCGTCTCCCCTCTTTCAAACGTGAGCTTGGGTTTGGGATGCTCTGCCGCAACTTCAACGCGATGAACGATGCGGTCGACTTCTTCCCGCGTTAACGGGCTCGGCATCTGGCCCGAGCCGACGAACCCGGTCACCCGAGGGGTTGACCGCACCAGGTGCCACGTCTCGTTGTCCATATCCATTTCTACGAGCACGTAGCCGGGATAGAAGAGCTTAGGCGCTACCACTTTTTTGCCGGCGCGCACCTCAACGACATCTTCGCTTGGAACAAGGATTTCTCCGACGCGGTCGCCCAGACCTGCCGCCTCCACCCGGCTGCGCAGGGTTTCCGCAACCTTCTTCTCGAAGCCAGAATAAGCGTGAATGATGTACCAGTTCTTGGACATGAGCGGCATCTTTGGGTTAGAGCACGAATCAGACGGCTGCGACGAGTAGCTTTCCCTCATGCGGTATGGTGCAGGAAATACTCCAGTGTATGGATGACGAGGCGCGAAAACACGCTGTCACAAATCCAGAAAAAAAAAGCAAACGCAAAGGTCGTTGCCAGCACCATGACAGTGTTGCCGTAAACTTCCTGCTTCGAAGGCCAGTTCACGCGCTTCATTTCGACCTTCACTTCGCGGCAGTAGTCGCGAAACTTCTGCCAAACTCCGTGTGCAATGGTTAACTCTTCCGCGGCCATAAGCGCCCTATCGTTGTGAAGTGGTTTCTATGCAACCCGCTGCTTGATTCTCAAATGTTGCCGTGGCAGGGGCGGAGGGATTCGAACCCCCACGACCGGTTTTGGAGACCGGCAGTCTAGCCGTTAAACTTACGCCCCTACGTTCTCGTTCGCCGCCCGACAAAGCCGCCTGCCGCCGGACCTCGACTCACTTCACTTCCTTATGGGAAGTGTGGTGACGGCACGCAGGGCAAAACTTTTTGATTTCCAGCCGGTCCTGATTCTTTTTCTTATTTTTGGTCGTTGTATAGTTGCGATTCTTGCAATCGGAACACTGGAGTGTGATGATTTCGCGCATACGGGTAAAACGAGCTAATCCGCCCGCTCATTCCTGGAATTTGTTCTTCTGCTCCTTCTTGATTGGAACCCTCTGGGGGGAAGACCTTTTGCCGGGCGCCACCCCGTGGCTGCCTACACCCTGTAACGTTCAAGCAAATGAAAAAACGACTTGTGCATTGAACCGCTTAAGACATTGTAACAGAAATTTTCGGGAAGTGAAGCATTCTTTATGCCAAAAACGTGATGCGTTCGCCTTAAGTCCGGTTAATTGGAGTATCTCAATTAGAATCAATGGCCTAGCGTTTGAGCTCCTCGCAAAGATACCGTCTTGGTCCTCAGAAAACTCTGGAGCCGATGAGCGGGAT
>DASUKV010000178.1:0-8739 GCA_036278555.1 Terriglobia bacterium | reverse complement strand
GCGATGATAATCGCAAGGACGATGGCCCCGCCTTTGCCAATTCCCCGCTCGCGTGATTGAAAAAATGGACCCAAGTGTCAACCTCCCGGTACTTTTATGGCGTTCCCCGCGCGCAGCGCTCGCGGACGGACAATCTCTCATGATACAAGAAATAGTGCGGCGCGGGCGTGATGCTTTAGAGCCTGTCTGACAACTGCGGCTGTAGCGGCGGTCTGCGACCATGGCTGTCCAATTTAGCTGCGCGGAGACGGCTTTGCCGCCTGTCTTGCGGAAAGCCTCTGGCTTTCCGGCCAAATGCCCATACTTTAGTGTTCTGGCTGGGTTTGGGCTCCCGGAAGGGCAAAGCCCTTCCGCAAGTCAGGCGGCAAAGCCGCAAACTGCCATGACACAATCCTTCGGTCAAGAACTGAAAGTGCGGCTCCTGAGAGCCGCGGAAAAAGCGGCGGTCGATCAGTATCTGCGGCTCTACAGCCGGTGCTTCAATCCTGACGAGCGCGTGAGCTCAAGCATCATTCGCCGGGTGCTGAAATCTTCCGCCCGCGCGGTGAACCCGGTTCACCTTTTCGCGGTGTATCGGCGGCGCGAGATCATCGGAGGATCCCTGACCGTGGCGCTCCCTGCCTTTCAGGTGGTCTTTGGCAGCTATATCTTCGTGCGGCCCTCCATGCGCGGTCAGGGCTTCGGAGCCACAATTCTGCGCGAAACCCTGCGGCAGGAACAGCGTGGGGCGGGATCATCCTTCAGGCCTTGGAGACTTTACGGCGAGGTCACACCAGCATCAGGCAGCGCATGGCGCCGCACCCTCGCCCGAGCGGGTTTCCGGTTCTTCCCTACGCCGTGGCCGATTCCCTCCTATCATGAACCGCGGAAAATACTGAGCGCCCGCCTTTGCTATTATCCTCTCCAGCCTCATGCACCGGAGCGCCTTTCGCAGCCCGCCATGCTCGCCTATATCTATTCACTCTTCTACGGCCCCGAGAACATGCACCGCCATCTGCTGCCACGGCTCAAACGTTTCGTGGCGCTTGATGCGCCGGGTATTCACCACAAAGACACAAAGGCACAAAGAGAAAAAGACGGACAGGACCGTCAGAAATAGTGGATTGCCCTTTATATTCCTGCAGTGAATCGTGTTTTTCTCTGTGCCTTTGTGGTTGATCCTCGTCCATCCGTTCCAAATCGAAACTGCGATTCCCAAACCGGAACTTTCTCGCGTAAATTTTCGCCGCTCAGCGCACATCTTGCGTAGTTACGTCTGAAATATTGCACGCGATTTCATCCCTCACTAAGCGCTGACAGATCCCACGCACGAAGCTCCGCCGCAGCGCCTCACGCGCGGCACGCCCTCTCAACAGGATTCTTCCAACTAACTGCAACTAAAAGCCTTATCAGACGGCCGCGTCCGTTTGCGCCTGCCGAAATCATCAGCCTGTGCCGCTTGATCAAATAGCGACCATGCCTAATTTGATACCCATTAGATACTGCTAACCGCTGCATTCCATTTCAGCAAAGGGCCCCGCGAAATCCTGGCACGGCTCTTGCTTTTCCAAGGGATCGTAACGCGAATTCAAGCGGCGATTGAGGCTGAGGTGGGAGAAGCGATGAAGAAACTGAGCGTGGCGATTGCGGGAGTTATGGTTTGCATGCTGATCGGAACGGCCCGGGTGATGGCGGCGCCAAAATTCACGGCGGAGCTTACAGCATCCGCTGATATGACCCAGCTTGAAACGCGAATGCTCGAATTTATCAACGCCGACCGCTCAAATCCCGCCAACGTTGCCGAGACGCAGGGCCACGCCATGCCCTTAAGGTGGGATCCGAAACTAGCGGCAGCAGCGCTCGCGCACTCGATGGATATGATGCGGCGACATTACTTCAGCCACGTAGATCTGAACGGTAATTCACCCGCGAAGCGGTTGAGTGAGGCGGGCGTCCCGTGGCGGGCGATGGGGGAAAATATCGCCAAGAACTTCACGGTCGCCCGCGCCGAAGCGGCCTTTATGGACGAACCCAGCTTCCAGCCGAATCATCGCAGCAACATTTTGAATCAGCGATTTAATGCAGTCGGCGTCGGCATCGTCCGCGGGCCTGACGGCCTGCTCTACGTCACCCAGGAATTCGCCCAGGAGTAGCCCTCCGGCACCGCGCCCGGAAGGGAGCGCGAGTCCACGGCGCCATTTGTGCTGGATCATCTCACTTCTCTCCATTCCCTCCAGGGTTCACCACCACAACGTGGGCGCGCCGGTTCTGCTGATAGCACGCTTCCGTAGTGTCCTTGCAGAACGGGCGATCCTTGCCGTACGAGACGGTGCTGATGCGGTTCTCCGGAACGCCCAGGTTGACGATGAACTGCTTGGCGGCATCGGCGCGGCGTTGGCCCAGCCCCAGGTTGTACTCCTCGCTTCCCCGCTGATCGCAATAACCCCCAATCCGAATCTTCACATCCGGATGGCCTTTCAGATAATCGGCGTCGTGGGTCAAAGCGGTTTGCGCGTCGGCGCGAATATCTGATTTGTTGAAGTCAAAGTAGGCGTCCTGCATCTGCTGGGCGGCGTTTGCTTCCGCGCCGCTGATGTTTGATTCCTGTACCTTCGGAGCGGGGGGCACCGCCGGCGTCACCGTCACACGCGCGCTGCATTCCCCAGCGCCGCCAGCGCCATTCAGACTTAGCGTATAAGTAGTAGATTCGGTGGGTGTTGCTGAAATCGATCCTTCCGCCTGCTGCTGGCCCAGCGCGGGTTTCAATTCAAGCGACGAAGCGTTCTGGGAAGTCCACGTCAACGTCACGGACTGCCCCATGGTGATTGTGGCAGGTTCCGCCGTCAACGTGCAGATTGGCGGCCCCGGCGCAGCAGGAGGAGCAGCGGGTGGAGGGGCCGCGGGTGGAGCGGCCGCGGGAACTCTTTTGTGACAAGCGGCAGACATCATCAAAAAGACTATGAGGAGGATGAACAGCCCGGTCACCCTCAATTGACTTCGCATGATAATCCTTTCTCCGGCAGAGCCGTAGCATCAGAGTATGGGGTCAAGGAGCCCTTTGCCTATGAATTGCTAGATTTGAATAACTCTTCCGCTTTGTCAATGCCCTTCTCACAATGCCCGCGGTCTGCCCGCGCCGGTGAAGCCGCTGAAGTTGCGGCCATCGACAATTCATTCTAAGCTTAAAAAACAGCGGACGCCGCTGCGAGGCCGTGCATGGATTTAAGAAATAAGCTGCTCGACCCTTCCCAACCGGTAACTTTTTTCGAGATGGTCCCGCCGGCGGCAGATAAACCCGGCGCGATTGAGACAGCCTTGAAAGAGGCAGAAAGCGTGCGCCGCCTGGCAGACGCAGTTAACCTGCCGGAAATTCATGATGAAAATCGCAGCCAGCCCCGCACCGTGAAGTTTGTGCCGCGGGTTGAGCCGCGTTCACTGGGAGCGCGCATCCAAGGCGATCTGGGCATGGATGCGGTCGTTAACCGCTGCGTGGTCTACGACGCGAATCAGGAGAAGTGGTTCCGGCAAACCGAGACGGACTACGGCATCCGTCACGTCGTGATGGTAGGCGGAGAATCCAGCAGCATCCAGTACCAAGGTCCGAGTGTGATCAAAGCGGCATCCCAGGTGCGGGAGGCGGGCCTCGATACCACCCTGGGCGGGATCAGCATTCCCAGCCGCATGCACGAAGCCGAACGGGTGCGGCGCAAAGCGGGGGCGGGCCTCAGCTTTTTCACCACGCAGGTGCTCTTCGACTCGAATGATATTGTATGGCTCATCCAGCGCCTGAACGGGCTTGAGGCGCGCATTTTCTTGAGTTTCGCCCCTGCCAGCCATTCCCGCGACCTGGAATTCCTTCGCTGGCTGGGCGCGGACATCCCAAAGGATCTGGATCACTTCCTGCTCTCAGGATCAGCCGCCGATTCTCACGGTTCCTCCCCTGCGGCCGCATCCCAGGACGGCGCGAGCTACTTTGAAAGGTCGCTCGACCTTTGCCAACGAATCCTGATGGACGTCTTTGACAACCTGCCTCCCGATCCTCCCCCCATCGGTCTGAACATCGAACACATCAATAAACGCAATTTTGCTCCTGCGGTTCGCATGCTGGAAAAGCTCGGCGAACTTTACCAGCACCTGATTTTCGCGCGCGCCAGTCTCGCTTGACGAGGATCGTCCGGCGCCGCGAAACCCAAAATATTTTGACAGAACGGTGGAGGCCCCGATAAGTTTATAGGGGAGGAACCGAGCCGTGCATTGCTTTTGGCATCAAACTGCGAAACCGTTTAATGCGTGTTCTTTTGCGCGCGCCGTGGTAAAGAATTTTTACTGCCCGGAATCAGAGATCACTAGAGCGCGCGGCGCGCAAAGAGAATGAGTGGGTCTGCGGGAGCGAAATGGCGTAAGATAATAACTAGAGGGCTGCTCCTGGAGGGGCGAACGCGATCCCGAATTCCCGATTCACTCCATCCGGCGGTCTTGGTAAAGTTTTGGAAAAGAGAGAACCATGATTGACGTAGAAAACGAGTTTGCCGAACTGGAGTCCATTGAAACCCGGGAATGGCTTGAATCCCTGGATTACGTCATCGAGCAAGGTGATGCGCGCCGCGTCCGGAATCTGCTTGAAAGGTTGGGCAGGCGCGCCCGCGCGGCGGGAATCCAAGCGCCGCCGGCCATCAACTCGCCTTATATCAATACCATCCCGGTGGAAGCAGAAGCGCGGTTTCCAGGTGACACCGAAATCGAACGCCGCATCAAGAGCCTGGTTCGATGGAACGCCATGGCGATGGTGGTGCGGGCCAACAAGATCGAAGACGGCATTGGCGGCCACATTTCGACTTATGCTTCAGCGGCGACCCTCTACGAAGTCGGATACAACCACTTCTTCCACGGCCCCGATGCAGAGCTCGGCGCCGACGTCGTTTTCTTCCAGGGACACGCTTCGCCCGGCATGTACTCTCGCGCATTCCTTGAAGGCCGGCTCAGCGCGCAGCAGCTTGAAAATTTCCGCCGTGAGCTGCAGCCGGGCGGCGGTCTTTCCTCCTATCCGCACCCTTGGCTCATGCCCGATTTCTGGCAGTATCCCACAGTTTCAATGGGCCTCGGCCCGATCATGTCTATTTATCAGGCGCGCTTCCTGCGCTACATCGAGGACCGCGGCCTGAAAAAGACCAGCGGCGTGAAAGTCTGGGCCTTTTTGGGCGACGGTGAAACGGATGAGCCGGAAACGCTGGGCGCGATCACCCTCGCGTCACGCGCCAAGCTGGACAACCTGATCTTCGTTGTCAACTGTAACCTGCAGCGCCTGGACGGTCCCGTGCGCGGCAACGGCAACATCATCCAGGAGCTTGAGGCCATTTTTCTGGGTGCCGGATGGAACGTCATCAAGGTCGTGTGGGGAAGTGACTGGGATCCATTGCTCGCGGAAGATCACGATGGGTTGCTCGTCAAACGCATGGGCGAAGTGGTGGACGGGCAGCGGCAGAAGTATTGCGTCGAGTCCGGCAAGTATTTCCGCGAACACTTCTTTGGCGTTGAACCTCAACTGCTCGAGATGGTTAAGGATATCCCGGACGAGCGGCTGGCCAAACTGCGGCTGGGAGGCCACGACCCGAGGAAAGTCTACGCAGCTTACAAAGCAGCGGTCGAGCACACGGGTGAGCCCACGGTGATCCTGGCTCGCACGATCAAAGGTTACGGCCTGGGGGAAAGCGGCGAAGGCAAGAATATTACCCACCAGCAGAAAAAGCTCAACGAAGAGGAAGTTCGGCAGTTCCGCAAGCGCTTCGGTATACAGATCTCGGATGAAGAAGTCGCCAAAATGACGTTTTACCGGCCGCCGGACGACAGCCCTGAGATGCAATATTTGCAGGCGCGCCGGCGTGAGTTGGGCGGATATCTACCTTCGCGCAGCGTGACGGCGCCCGCGCTCAAAGCGCCCGCCGAAGAGCTTTTTAGGGAGTTTTACGAGGGCACGCATGGGCGCGAAGTTTCAACCACCATGGCGTTCGTGCGGATGCTCGCCAAGCTGCTGCGCGACAAAGAGCTCGGCAAGCTGATTGTGCCCATCGTCCCGGATGAAGCGCGCACGTTTGGCATGGAAGCCCTGTTCCGCCAGGTTGGCATCTACTCTCGGCACGGGCAGCTTTATGATCCGGTCGATAAGGATACGCTGCTCTATTACAAGGAAGCTCAAGACGGCCAGATTCTCGAAGAGGGAATTACCGAAGCCGGCTCCATGTCCTCCCTGATTGCCGCCGGCACAGCCTATGCAACCCACGGGATCAATACGATCCCGTTTTTTATTTATTACTCCATGTTCGGCATCCAGCGCGTGGGAGATCTGGTGTGGGCCGCCGGCGACTGCCGCTGCCGCGGATTCATGGTGGGCGGCACGTCAGGCCGCACGACGCTCGCGGGCGAAGGCTTGCAGCATCAGGACGGCAACAGCCATCTTTATTCTTACGCCATACCGAACCTGGTCGCGTATGATCCGGCCTACGCCTACGAAATCGCCGTCATCATTCAAGAAGGTATCCGCCGCATGTATGAGGAGCAGGAAAGTGTTTTCTATTACCTCACGGTCATGAATGAAAATTATGCCATGCCGGCAATGCCCGAAGGCGCGAAAGATGGCATTTTGAAGGGGATGTACCGCCTGAAACCCTCGAGCATGGAAAACGCCAAGCTGCACGCGCAACTGCTCGGTAGCGGCGCGATTTTGAATGAGGCGTTGAAAGCCCAGAAGATGCTCGAAGAGCAGTACGGCGTGGCGGCGGATGTGTGGAGCGTGACCAGCTATAAGGAGCTGTACCGTGACGGCCACGCTGTTGAACGCTGGAATGCGCTGAACCCCGGTGAAGCGCCGCGCACGCCCTATGTGACCCAGTGCCTGGCGGACGCGCCCGGCGTGGTGGTCGCGGCTTCGGATTACGTCAAAACGCTGCCCGACTCGATCTCGCGGTGGGTTCCCCGCCCGCTGGTTTCGCTCGGCACAGACGGCTTCGGCAGAAGCGAAGGGCGCAAGGCGCTGCGCGATTTCTTTGAGGTGGACGCGCGTTTCATCACGCTCAATACGCTCGCCGCGCTCTCCCGCGAGAAAAAAGTGAAACCCGAAGTGGTGAAAAAAGCGATGAAAGAGATGGGGATCAGCCCGGAAAAGCCGGAGCCCTCGATTTCATAGCAGAGGTCATGCGCCCCGCGTCGCCCCGGCATCCTGGCAGTTGTAGCGGCGGCCTCTGGCCGCCGGTCTCTACGTCCTGAAAAATCGGCGGCCAGAGGCCGCCGCTACAATAACGCTGGTAGCCACGGCATGGCTTTTATGCCGTGGGTTTTTCCACAGCACTCAAAGCGTGCTACCCTTTCGACATTCCAAAGAAGAGACTTCCTATGTCAACGGAATTTAAGCTCCCCGAGTTGGGAGAAAACATCAAGTCAGGCGATCTCGTAAAAGTTCTGGTCTCGGCGGGAGACAAGGTCAGCCAGGACCAGGCGGTGCTTGAGCTTGAGACAGACAAGGCGACCATCGAAGTGCCTTCACCTGTCAGCGGCACCATCAAGGAGATTTTCGTTAAGGACGGCGACAAGCTCAGCGTGGGCCAATTGATTTTTACCGTGAATGGCGAGGGTGAAGCAGCGCCGCCGGCTAAAGCTGAGACTACCGCGCCTGCGGCCAAAGAACCGAAGCCCGAACCCGCAAAGCCCGTCGCCGCTGCGCCGCAATCCCAGCCTCAACCTCGGCTGGCTGCGCCACCGGCGGAGCAGCCCGCTCCGGCCGCCGCCGCTCCGAAGCCTGCGCCCCAAGCTCCGGCGGCAGAGCACGATCACGCGCTCGCCCCCGCCGCGCCCTCCGTGCGCCGTGTTGCGCGCGAGATCGGGGTGGATATCAACGCCGTGCCAGGCTCGGGCCCAAGGGGGCGCATCAGCGCCGATGATGTGAAGCACTACGCCCGCCAAGGCACAGACGGCGCCGGCCTGTTTGCCGCCGCTCCGCTTCCCGATTTCTCCAAATGGGGAGAAATCGAGCGCCAGGCGATGACCTCGATCCGGCGCAAGACGGCGGAACATATGGCTCAGTCCGCAGCGTTGGTCGCCCAGGTCACGCAATACGACAAGGCGGACATCACCAACCTTGAAGAGATTCGCAAACAGTATGCGAGCCGCGCGGAGAAAGCCGGCGGCAAGCTGACCGTCACGGCGATTGCCCTCAAGGTGCTGGCCAGCGCCCTGCGAATTTTTCCGCAGTTCGCAGGCAGCATTGATATGGCTCGGGGGGAAATTATTTACAAGAAGTATTGCCATATTGGCGTGGCCGTCGACACGGATCGCGGGCTGCTCGTTCCGGTGGTTCGCGACGCCGCCAAGAAAAATATTATTGAACTCTCGGCGGAGCTGGCCCGGCTGGCCGAGAAGGCGCGCGCGAAGAAGCTCACGCTTGAAGAAATGGAGGGCGGAGTTTTCACCATCACCAATCTTGGCGGCATCGGCGGCACCTATTTTTCACCCATCGTCAATTACCCGGAAGTCGCGATCCTGGGGATTTCCCGCGCGCAAATGGAGCCGGTTTACGTGAACGGGGAATTTGAGCCGCGCTTGATGCTGCCCCTTTCGCTCTCTTACGATCACCGGCTGATCGACGGCGCGGACGCCATCCGCTTCCTGCGCTGGGTGGCGGAAGCTCTTGAGCAGCCTTTCCTGCTGCCGCTTCAGGGCTGATTTCAAATTTCAAATCCCAAATCTCAATCAAGAAAATCCAAGAGCTCC
>DASUKV010000177.1:0-7761 GCA_036278555.1 Terriglobia bacterium | reverse complement strand
CCCACCATCTCGTCCAATCGCGGCAGGATGCGTTCAATGCGCTCGGGATACTCGACCACCTCGATCACGATCGGGAGGTCCTGCGACAGCCGCAGAATTTTTTCAGTGTGGTAGCGGCTGGTTGAGCCGTATCCGCCAATGCCCCGAAGCACCGTGACGCCTGAGAAACCCTCTTTGCGGAACAACTCGATGATGGCTTCGTAGAGGAGTTTCCCTTCCCATTTGTCGCTTTCCCCGATGTGAATCCTCATCAAAGACCGTTCGCCCTGGAATCGATCGTGTTCCATCGTGCACCCCGCTCCATGATATTACCATTCGCAGCGGGCGCCGCACCGTAACCGCCCGGCCCGCCGAATGAACCCTTCCCTCCGGGCTGCTCATCACTCCATGGCGCCTCCCTCACCGTTGGGGAGATTGAGCGTGGTTGACGAGTTCCCGGAGGGCGAGAGCGCGTCCAATCCATCCGTCAGCGTAAAGTGCTGCAAGGCAATCGCGTTACTCCATAAATGCTCCAGCGTTTCGATGTAGCGGACCTGCAACTCAAACCAGGTCCTCTGCGAAACCAGCACCATGGGATAGGCCGCGCCCATTTGCCGGTATTTATTGAGATAAAGCTGGTAAGCGCGCATCGCCTTGGGGAGCATCGTGCTCTTGTAATCAGTCGCCTGGGCTTCATCGGCCTGATAACTTCGGAGCAGGGGTTCCGCGCTCCTGCGGAGCGCAAGCTGAACGCGCGTCACCTCTTCGCGCGCCCGGTCAAGTTCCGCCCTTGCCGCCGCCACGTTGCCCTGGTTACGGTTGAAGATCGGGATGTTCACACCCACGCTCGCGAAGCCGACGACGCCAACCGTGCCGGGCCGGGGGGCGGCTTCGTTGAGCGCCTCATTATCCTGTTGCACGCCGGCGCGCAGCCGCAAATCGGGAACGGCTTCGTGCTTGGCGCTCTGAAGCTGAGCTTTGGCCCGCCCCACCGCCGCTTCAGCCCGTTTAACCGAGGGACTCTCGCGGAGAATGGTTTCGATGATCTCGTCAGGATGCAGTTTGGGCCAATCGGCCAGACCGCCTTCAAGAGGCGAGACGGGCAGATCGGGCTTCCCCACGGTGGCGGCAAGAGTCTCAAAAGCCTGGATGTAATTCATCTGGGCGGTCACATCATCGGCTTTCGCCTGGTCCGCTTCGACCTCGGCCTGCAAAACGTCCGGGGCGTCGGCTTGCCCCACATTCGCCAGTTGATGGGCGGTCTCAGCGGCATCCAGGGCGATTTTCAAAAGCTTTTGGCGAAGCTTTACGGTCTCCTGGGCGCTCAGAGCCGAATAAAACCGCTGGTCCACGTCGCTGAGCAATCCCTCGTGCTTTACGGTGGCCCCGGCTTCGTCCTCGCGCTGCTGCTCCTGCAGCACGCGGCGGCGCCGGCCCAGCTTGCCTCCCAGCACAATCGTCTGCTGCACAAACGCGCCGTGCTCGCCCCCGCCAAACGAGCCGCCGCGAATCTCGCTCCCCTCATACCCCACGGAAGGATTGGGGTACAGGCCCGCTTGCCGCGCCTGCCCTTTCGAGCGCGCAACCAAATCGTTCGCCTGCTTCAACGTTGGATTGTTGGCCAGCGCCAAATCTTCGAATTGCTTCAAACCCATCGGCGGGCGCTTCATCGCGTCCTGAAGCGGTTGCGGCATGGTTGCCGCCGATTGCGCCGGCGAGGCGTTATGAGACATTCCACTGTGGTTCTGGGCCGCCAGACACAAGGGGGCGGCGCAAATGAGAACCACGATCCATGTGAGCTTTCGTTGCATTTCATCCTCCTCGTTGCTTCTAGCAACTGCGGAAAAAACGCACCACGCTGTCATCATGAGGAGCCGGAGGCGGTCCTGAGCGCAGCGAAGGAAGGATCTCTGCATTTGCTCGCTTTTACAAATGCCGGGATGATTCACTTCGCCCAGCATGACACGCCAAACGGTTTTTCCGCAGCCTCTCAGACTTCATGTTTCGCGTCGGGAATTTCCCACATGACCGGCGTGTAAGGTACTGGCTGAGTGCGGTTCTTCTGAATCAGTTCCTGGATTTGGTCATGATGGTCCGGCGGCAGCACACGGACCAGCGTCATCATGCCCTGCATAAAACCGCTCCATCCCGGCCGTAGTCCGTAGTTCTCCGGCTTCCATACGGCTTTGTCCATTGCCATCATCGGACCCTCCATGAAGGCGTCCTGCGGAAAGCCCGGCACGCTGTTGGCGTCCGGGCTGACGTCAGGATGCATCTTCATCCCGGCAGCGTGCATTCCTCCGTGCTGCATTTCGCCCATCGCGGTTTGGGCTTTCTGCGGCGACAGCGGCCCATTCGACACCGGCTGATCGTTCGTCGATCCCACTCCGAGACCGCGCCCGAGGCCCGGGCCGTAATCTTCGCCCATCGGCGCGCCGGGCTCGCCCGTCAGCATTCCCATGCCGTTCTCCATCGAGAGTCCCGCCGGCGTGCCTTTCCCGAGCCGAGTCATCGGACCGACATTCGAGGACATCTGGTTCATCATGTGGTGCGGCAAGTGGCAGTGCAGCATCCAGGCTCCCGGATTGTTAGCAACGAACTCTACGTCCCGTGCCTGGGCCACTCCCACCAGCTCCGTATTTCCCGGCCTCCACGTGGATTCGGGCGCCCGGCCTCCTTCAGTGCCGGTGGTGTAGAACGTGTTGCCGTGCAGATGAATGGGGTGGTGATCCATTCCCAGATTGACCATCCGGATGCGCACCCGGTCGCCCAGCCGCACGATCAATGGCGTAATCGCCGGACCCGCCTTGCCGTTGATCACTAACCAGTTGAATTCCATGTTCATGGAATTCGGGATGTTGTTGTTCGGGAGCACGGCGTATTCCTGCAGAAGGATCACGAAGTCCTTGTCGGCTTTCGGCGTATAGGGCTGCTTCGGATGCATGATGAAGGCTCCGAGCATGCCCATCATTTCCTGCATGGCCATGTGCGAATGGTAGAAGTATGTGCCTTCCTGGTGCAGCGTGAACTCATAGATAAAGCGGCCGCCGGGTGGGATGGGCACTTGATCGATTCCCGGCGTGCCGTCCATCGCGGCGGGGATTTCAAATCCGTGCCAGTGCATCGAGGTGGGCTCCGGTAAATGGTTATCCACGATGAAGCGCACGCGGTCACCCTGCATGATCTGAATCGTGGGGCCGGGGCTCGTGCCGTTGTAGCCCCACAGATCCAGCGTCTTCATGGGGTGAATCTGGCGTTTGACCGGCTCGGCAATCAGGTGAAACACCTTGACGCCGTTGTCCATCGACCAAGGAAGATCGGGAATATCCGGCGTTTGAACGGCCAGGAACGCTCCGTTCGACGATGGCTTCTGAGCCGGCGTCCTTTGGCCCATGTTCAAGTGCGTGTCATCGTGTTGCATGTGCTCATGCTGGGCGGCCTGGGTAGGTCCTGTAGAGAACGCTTTGGTTCCGGTCAGCAAACCCGCTCCGGCCAGCGCTTTTCGAAAAAAATCACGCCGATTCTTACTCATGCTGCTTGCTCTCCTTCGTTGAATTGTTTTCCGGCTGCTTCGAAGATGCTGGTTGCTTCCACTCTTGCTCGACCGGCGGTGGCAACTTGTCCACGTGGCTTAGAAACGTGACCAGCTTCCAGATTTGCTCATTGCTGAGAGTCTTTTCCCAGGCGGGCATGCCGGTCCAGCGGACGCCGTGCTGGATAATGTAAAAATTCTGGTTTTCGGGCATGTCCGGCGCATCCTCCATGAACTGCGGCGCAGGAGGATAGAACGGACGGCCAAACCTTTTCTCGGGATGGCCGGGCGCGCCATGGCACATCGCGCAGTGCTGCTTATAAAGCGTGACGCCTTCCGTCAGGTTGGCATCGGTCGGGTCGACGGGATTCTTCTGATCGGGAGCATGCCGGTCCGTGGACGCGTCCATAAACGCCATCGCATTGCGGCTCTCAAAACCAGAAGGTTGAATGTCAGCCCGCAGATCGAGATATCCCAGGTGAAGGTAGAGATACGCGCCGCCCGCGAGGACAACCAGAGTGACAATGACCCCAAGGAAGAACTTCCCCATGGCCAGGCTCCTTTCCAATTGCTGCGATGAAAGCGATTCTAAGGAAAGCGCTGTTTGCGCGCATGTTCAATGGCGATTCACATCGCGCACCGGAATCGACCGCGCTGGTTAGGATCGGGGATGTTCGCTAAATACGAAGGGGAGACTGCACTTGGCGGATGTTTTGGCCCGGAGAAAAGCCGGGAGGAGACAGAGAAGTGTTGCTGAAAGATGGAACGGTCAGGTGCAGCGCGTTCGCAGCCAGCGTCAGGACAGAATAGTGCTGCGCGGCGCCGGGTCCGGCAGGAAGCAAGAATGTAGACGGCTGGGAATGGTTGATGCAACTGCTCGCCGGAGCGCCACATGGCGAGTTCTGCTGCTTGCCTGAGTGGGAGTGTTGGCTAGGGCAACATGGGTCGGAACCAGGCATCCCAGGCATGCTCGGCATCGAGGCGGAGGCGCTTTTCCTCGTGAAGCCTTCGGGAATACAAGCAATGGGGCAGGCGAGCGCATAGACAGCGCCGGCGTTGAAGGCCACCACCAACGCCCAGGAGAGGCTGCACCGCCAAAATGGCTTGTTGTGTCCCATGGAACTTGGAAGAATGCTACGATACAAGCAATGGGCTGTCAACGGGTGTCCGCCAGTGCCGCAGGGCTAGACCGCTCCCCGTACTCATCTAAAACAAAAGAGAAGCCTTTGCGCAACATATAGAGACTCTGGCAAAAAATACCACAACTAATTGTATTTTCCGCTTGACACGATTTCCGCCCGGAGCTAAATTGCCCGTTAGCGAAACGTCGAGAGCGTCTGGATGCTACAGAGCAAGTATACGAGGAAACCCGGCAAATTTATTTCGTTCATCGCAAAAATAAGACCGCCTGTTGGATTTGCACGCCGCCGGCACGAAATGCCAGGCCTGATGCCCGGCCTGGGGATGAAGAAAGCTGCTATAATCGCCCGGCAGTTGCCGGGAATCATCGCCTTTGGAGCGGTGAGCGGATGTTAACCCGCAGGCATCCCTAATTCATCTAAATAGATACGAGCGGAGGGACTTATGGCCGAACGAGAAGTTACTGGGACGTTATTAAACGGATTACAAACAAAAGTGGCGACCGCGAAATATGGCGTGCCGTTCAAGCGGTTTTTCACTAAGCCTGGGGTGCACCTTTTTGACGAAATTGAGTGGGAGCTTCGCACCGCCTCCATTCAGAACGAAAAGGGGAAAACCATCTTTGAACAGCGCAACGTGGAGACGCCCAAGGACTGGTCTATGACGGCCACCAACATCGTGGCCTCAAAATATTTCCACGGCAAGCTGGGCACGGCGGAGCGCGAGTCAAGCGTGCGGCAACTGGTGAGCCGTGTAGCAGATACGATAGCCCAGTGGGGCGCCGAGGGCGGCTACTTCAAGACGGAAGAGGACGCGCAGGCATTCGGCAGCGAGCTTACCCACCTGTTGGTACGCCAGAAAGCGGCTTTCAACTCCCCCGTTTGGTTCAACTGCGGCCTGTGGCACAAGTACCAGCGCAGCTCCAGGGGAACGGGATGGTACTGGGATACGGCCACCAGCAGCATCCTGAAGGAAACCGAAGCCTACCGCCACCCTCAATGCTCGGCCTGCTTCATCAACTCCGTGAACGATGATCTTGAAAGCATCCTGACGCTGGCGAAAACCGAAGGAATGCTCTTCAAATGGGGATCAGGGACCGGCACGAATCTTTCTCCGATCCGGTCGTCTATTGAGACGCTCTCGGGTGGTGGCATTGCCTCCGGACCACTTTCTTTCATGAAGGGCTACGACGCTTTCGCCGGCGTGATTAAATCCGGCGGCAAGACGCGCCGTGCCGCGAAAATGGTGATCCTGAACATGGACCACCCGGATGTTGCTGACTTTATCGAGTGCAAGGCGAAGGAAGAGCGAAAAGCCTGGGCGCTGGTTGACGCGGGTTACGATCAATCGCTCGACGGGGAGGCTTACAGCTCGATTTTCTTTCAGAATGCCAACAATAGCGTGCGCGCGAGCGATGACTTCATGAAGGCCGTGGCGAATGATGCTGATTGGTCAACGCACCGGGTGACGGATGGTGCGCGGTTGAATACCTATCGCGCACGCGACCTGATGCGCCAAATCGCGGAGGCCGCCTGGCAATGCGGCGACCCGGGCATGCAGTTCGATACGACGATTAATAAATGGCATACGTCCAAAGCGACCGCCCGCATCAATGCTTCAAACCCCTGCAGCGAATATATGTTCCTGGACGATTCGGCCTGTAACCTGGCGTCGCTGAACCTGATGAAGTTCCTTACCGCGGACGGCAAATTTGACGTGGAAAGCTTCCGCCACGCGGTAGACGTGATGGCCACGGCGCAGGAAATTATCGTCGATAACGCGAGCTACCCCACGGAGAAGATCGCGCGCAACTCTCACGATTTCCGCCCGCTGGGTCTTGGCTACGCCAATCTTGGGGCGCTGCTCATGGCGACCGGCTTGCCTTATGATTCCGATGCGGGCCGCGATTTTGCCGCCATCATCACGGCCGTCATGCACGGGCAGGCGTACCTCACGTCATCGCGTATTGCGGCAGAAGTGGGGCCGTTCCCAGGGTACGCCGCGAACCGCGATTCGTTCCTGGAAGTCATTTCCATGCACCGCAATGCGCTGAACGGCATTAACGCCCGGAACGTCCCGGAGCCCGTCTTCGAAGCCGGGAAAAAGATCTGGGATGAATGCCTGCAAAGCGGCATCAAGCACGGCTACCGCAACGCGCAGGTGACGGTGCTCGCCCCCACCGGCACGATCGGCTTCATGATGGATTGCGACACCACCGGCATTGAGCCGGACTTGGCGCTCGTGAAATACAAGAAGCTGGTGGGTGGCGGCCTGATAAAAATCGTGAACAATGTCGTGCCACAGTCGCTTTTGAAGTTGGGCTACAACGAGCAGCATGCGGCGGAGATTGTGAATTACATCGACCAGCACGGCACCATCGAAGGCGCGCCGCACCTGAAGGCGGAGCACCTGCCGGTGTTTGACTGTTCGCTCAAGCCTGCCAGCGGCAAGCGGTCAATCCCTTACATGGGCCATATCCGCATGATGGCCGCCGTGCAGCCTTTCCTTTCCGGCGCGATTTCAAAGACCGTGAATCTGCCCGAAGAATCAACCGTCGAGGATGTGACTAACGCTTACATGGAAGCCTGGCGGCTGGGTATTAAGGCCATTGCCGTCTACCGCGACGGGTCCAAGCGCAGCCAGCCGCTGAATACGTCCAATCCCAAGGAGCCGGCGCCCGTCCCCAATACGGCCAAAGCGCCCGAAGGCACCGCGAAGAAGGAACCGGCGGCTGCCGAGGTGACGGCACGGCCCTTCCGCCGGAAGCTCCCCGACGAGCGCAAGGCCATCACGCACAAATTCTCCGTGGGCGGGCACGAAGGCTACCTGACCGTAGGGCTTTACGATAACGGCATGCCGGGCGAAATTTTTATCACCATGGCCAAGGAGGGTTCCACCGTCTCCGGGCTGATGGATTCCTTTGCCACGGCCGTTTCCCTGGCCTTGCAATATGGCGTGCCATTGAAAATCCTCTGTGATAAATTAAGCCACACGAGGTTTGAGCCTAGCGGCTGGAGCAGCAACCGGGAGATTGGCTACGCAAAATCATTGATGGATTATATTTTCCGCTGGCTGGCGTTGAAGTTTCTGCCCAGGGATGCGCAGCCGCA
>DASUKV010000176.1:0-3262 GCA_036278555.1 Terriglobia bacterium | reverse complement strand
TCCAGGAATTCCCGCAGTTCTGCCGGGAGCGGCGCTTCAAAGGAAACCGGTAATCCCGTCCGGGGGTGCTCGAACGTGAGCGCTGAGGCGTGCAGAAACGTCCGGGCGAGCGTCTTCTGGTCATGGCCGGAGAATTGAATGCGCGCGGGCGCGCCGTAGAGCACGTCTCCTGTGATGGGATGGCCCAGCGCCGCCAGATGAACGCGAATTTGGTGTGTGCGGCCGGTGCGGGGCATGGCCTGGATCAGCGTGAAGCGCGGGAAGCGGCGCAGCACCTGGTAGCGCGTCTCGGCATCGCGGGCGCGGGCGCCCCCGGTCTTCATGCGCACGCGACGCAGCGGATCGCGGCCTACCGCGAGATGGACCGCGCCTTCCTCGTGAGCGACTCGTCCGTGCACCAGGGCTGTATAAGTCTTTTGGACTTTGCGATTTTTGAAGTCCGCCGCAAGCTTTCTGTGCGCCGCGTCGTTCTTGGCAATGATGATGAGCCCGGAGGTCATTTTGTCGAGGCGATGCACGATGCCGGGACGCTCGTTGCCGCCAGCCGAGGAAAGCTGGCGCAGGTGAAAAAGCAGCGCGTTCACCAGCGTCCCTGACGGATTGCCCGCGCCCACGTGCACCACCATGCCGGCGGGCTTATTGATCACCGCAAAATCGTCATCTTCATAGATCACGTCGAGCGGCAGATTTTCGGGCGCGGCGCGTGAATCCGGCTTTTCAAGGTGGACCCGAACGCGGTCTCCGGCCGCGATGATTTCACCCGCCTTGTGCGCCGGATGGGAATTCACTTCAACGAGGCCCGCCCGGATCAGCCGCTGAAGCTGGCTGCGACTCCAATCGGGCAGCCGGCGGGAAAGGAGAATGTCCAGGCGCTGGCCACCTTCTGCGAGGATAACAATCAGGTCTTGGGTTTCCGTCATTTTGGTAGCGGCGGCATTTCTTGGCTGAGTGGCTGTCGGACAAAACCCTCACCCACCGCTTCGCGGTCCCCCCTCTCCCGAAGGGAGAGGGCTGCCGTCTTTGGTTTTTCGGTACGCATCCTTAAAGGAGGCTGCAAGTTCGTCATTTTCAGCCCTCGCCCTGCGGGAGAGGGTGGCCGAAGGCCGGGTGAGGGGCGAACCGCTCACTCGCTGGTCAGCAAATGAATTACCAGCAGAAAGGCGCCCACCACGATCGCGCTGTCTGCCAGGTTGAAAGTGAACCAGTGGTAATCGCGGATGTAAAAATCCAGAAAGTCGGTGACGCGCCCGTAGCGGATGCGGTCAAGCAGATTGCTTGCCGCGCCGCCAATAATCAGGGCCAGCGCCACTCCCGCCTCCCACTGCACGCGGCGGCTTTTCCAGACCATCGCAAGGACGGTGATGAGCAAGACCAATGAAATCGCGATCAGCACCGCTGTTTTCCAGGGGGAAGGCGACTGGGAGAACAGGCCGAAGGCGGCGCCGGGATTGTGGGTATGGGTGAGATTGAAAAAGTGCGGAATCACCGGGACGGTCGAGTAGAGGGGAATCGACCGCTCGACCAGGGTTTTCGTCACCTGGTCGGAAACAAATACGAGGAGTGCGATCAGGCAGTAGAGCAGGTAAGAGTAGCGATGGATGCGGACGATCAGAGGATCAGGCATAAGGTCGATTTCGAGTCCGTCGTCCATCACGGGATGCTAGGAGCCGTTCCCTTCGATTTCCGCCAGCGCGGCGGAGCAGCGCTCACAGACGGCAGGATAGTCCTGATCTTCGCCCACGTGCTCGGAGTAGTTCCAGCACCGCTCGCACTTCTGGCCGCTGGCCCGCGTAATTCCGATCTTCAGGCCCGGCAACTGGATGGTCTGGACGCCCGCCGGCCAGCGCGAACTGATTTCAACCTGGGACACAATGAAAAGCGCGGGAAGGAATGTTGAGTACTCCTGCAGCACCGGCTTCAACATGCCCTGCGGGTCAAGATAAACCTTTGCTTCGAGGCCGCTGCCGATCACCTTGGCCTGACGTGCGGTTTCAAGAGCTTTCAGCACGTCGTTGCGCGCGGCGATGAGACGATCCCAATTTTCGAGCTTCCCTGCCAAGCCTTCCGGCAGAGACGCGCGCAGTTCTGAGGACGTCAACGCTCGCGCCATGTGGACGCTCGGCTCGCGCAGATGGGGCGCGGGCATATGGCTCCAGGCTTCTTCGGTGGTAAAGGACAGCAGGGGCGCCGCCGCCCGGACGAGGGCATCGAGGATGCGGTAGAGCGCCGTCTGGCCGGAGCGCCGCCGGGCGGAACGCGCAGGGGCGGTATAGAGCCGATCCTTGAGAATATCGAAATAAAACGCGCTCAGATCGACCGTTGCAAAATCGGAAAGCGTGCGATAAACGCGGTGAAATTCAAACTTTTCGTACTCTGCTTGGACCTGCTCCAGCACTTGCGCGGTCCGCTCGATCGCCCAGGCGTCGATTTCCTCAAGCTGCGCAGCGGTTACGATGTCCTGCTGCGGATCGAAATCGTAAAGATTCGCCAGGCAGTAGCGGAACGTGTTGCGGAGCTTGCGGTAAGCCTCTGAAAGCCGCGTGAGGATTTCGGGCGAGATAACTACGTCCTCGCGGAAATCCACCGAAGCCGCCCATAGGCGCAGAATTTCCGCGCCGTGCGTTTTGATCACTTCTTCGGGTTGGACGCCGGTGCCGAGCGATTTGGACATAGCCCGGCCTTCGGAATCAAGCACCCAGCCGTTGGTCAGCACCTGGCGGTAAGGTGCGGCGCGATGCGTCACCAGCGCCACCAGCAACGAGCTGTGGAACCAGCCGCGGTACTGGTCTCCGCCTTCGAGGTAAGCGTCCGCGGGCCAAGGCAGGTCCCAACGATGGCCCAACACGGCGAGGTGGCTTGAGCCGGAATCAAACCACACGTCAAGAATGTCCGTTTCCTTGCGCAGCTTCGTGCCGCCGCAGTCAGGACAATGAGCGCCAGGAGCCGCCAAATCTTCAATGGGATGCGTATACCAGGCGTCAGCCCCTTCCTTTTGGAAAAGCTCGATGGCGGGCCGCGCGAGGCTGGCGTCCATGAGAGGTTTCTCACAAACCTCACAGTGGAAAACCGTGATGGGTACGCCCCAGACGCGCTGCCGCGAAATGCACCAGTCGGGGCGGGTGGCGATCATGTTTGAAATGCGCTCTTCGCCCCAGGCCGGCGACCATTGGACCTTTTTGATCTCCTCAATCGCCCGCTGCCGGAGGCCGTCGTGGTCCATCGAGACAAACCACTGCTCCGTCGCCCGGAAAATCACAGGATT
>DASUKV010000175.1:0-8918 GCA_036278555.1 Terriglobia bacterium | reverse complement strand
TCCTCGGCCCGAGGCCCCCTGCAGATCCCACGTGTTGGCAACCCACTTCTCGAGCGTGTAAGAAGTTTGGAACCATAGCCCGCCCGAAAACCGTTTCTCCGCCTTAACCTGGAGCGATTGAAACGACGAATTGCCCGCCTGTTCATTGGTGGCCTGCAATGTTCCACAGTATTGCGGATAGCGCAGAAGCGCTTGAGCTACTGTGGGCGGGCAAGCTTGCATCTGCTGAACCCAACCAGAATAAGGAATTGTCACGCCATCCAAGGTGGTTTGGCCTGGCTGGAACTGATCGTAGAGGGCGGGGCCCGTCGAGAGGAGGTTCGGGTTCAAGGTGTTGATCGGGGCGTTGAAAGACACAAGGTGCGTTCCCTTGTTTGCGACATAGCCGGCGCTAATGTAAAAGTTGTTGGTGAACTGGCGCTCTACTGTCAGGTTCCACTGCTGGGTATACGGAAGGTGACCCGACGTTGGATCGCGATATAAGCCTACAAACTGCCCATTGTCAAAAGCGGAATTGATGAACGGTGGGTGCGCAAAATTTTGAGGCAGGCCGCTTTGTAAAAGAAATGCCGGGGTGATTCCACCATTTGTGCTCTGGAACAAGGCATTCGTATTGAATCCATCTTGCCCGCCAAGGACGCCGCCATTCCATCCCGGATATAACAACTGGGAATAAAAGATACCATAGCCGGCGCGCACCACCGTCTTTGGCGTTACTGCGTATGCCAGGCCGATCCGCGGCCCAAAACTACGGTACGAGGTGCTTTCAGGGACCGTACGGCCGAAACTGGCTGCTCCCCACTTCGTCCCGGAAAAAGCCAGTCTCCCAGGCAGGTTGTCAGCGCCAGGGTTGGGTCCGTTCGGATCAAGAAAAGAGAGATTGTTGTACTTATCAACGGCGGGTGGCGAGACGTCCCAGCGAATACCATAGTCAAACGTTAGCTTGGGCGTCATCTTCCACGTGTCACCGGCGAACAGCGCATAGTACTTTTGCCTTGGATAGTTCGACGCAACAGTAGGGAAGAATGAACTTCCGGTGGCAACGTAACCCAACAAAAAGCTGGCGAAGCCGTTGCCGCTGGTCTCTCCCAGCAGGCCAGTATTAAGCCGGCTGAAATAGAAACTTCCCGAATCATTACTGACGCCCGTGTTATTCATTTCTTCGGCGCGATACTCTCCTCCGAACTTGAAGAGGTGTCTGCCCTTGACCCAAGAGAGCAGATCGTTGACAACATATGCGGGCCGGGCTTGATTGAAGTACCCGTTGCAGCCAAAACCGGTGAAATCATCAAAGCTAAGCGCTGGAGGGGTCTTATGGTCAAAAACGCCGGGAATTTGAGGCAAAACGCTTGCATAAGGCGCGTCGGTGCATCGGGAATCGCTGAGGATGTCGTTATATCCAAAATTCAGATTGTTAAGCAGATTCGGCCGGAAAGTGTGATCGTAATTCAGCCGATCCAGAAAACCGTAGTTCGGAGCGCGATACCCATCGAAGGATATCTGCTTCGGTAATTGCGAGGGTGCCGTCAGGAAAGACCCGTAATAGTGGACTTCCACAGAAACGTGGTCATTGTTACCGATGTATCCGTCAACCCTCGTGTCAAACAGAGTGGTGTCCCCATTGACCGTCGTGGGTACCGGTACGGGAACCACGTAATTCTGAAGAATCTTGTTTGTGAAGGTTGGGGTGGGGAGGAATTGCAGCCACTGCTTGGCCAAAGAACTCTGAAGGCGCGGGTCCGCCGGACAGATGACATTCGGCGTATTGCCGTTGCAACCCATAAACTGGTCGCGGATGACCGGAAGGTTGCCGGGGCCTACGGGTAAACCGGCACTATAGTTCGGATTCGGCCGGGTTGTTGCCGGGTCGTAAATAGGAATCAAGTTTCCACTCGAATCTTTCCAGTCACTGAAATCACCCTCCCGTTCCTGCATCGTAGGAAGGCTTAAGATGGGTGAAATTGCGCCTCCTCTTTCACGGTATCCCTCGTAATTCACAAAAAAATACGTCTTCTTGCGCTGGGTCCAGGCCAGCCAGGGAATCTTCACCGGTCCGCCGATACTCGCGCCAAAATCATTTTGGATGTTCGGCGGGCGGTTCGGAATGCCCCACTCGCGCGCATTGAGCGAAGTGTTGCGGTTGTATTCGTAAGCTGAGCCGTGGTACTGATTTGTTCCTGACTTTGTGACTGCTGTAAACACTCCTGTTTGTGTCGCTCCGTATTGAGGCTGGTAATTCGATGTAATTTCACTGAACTCGGAAACAGCGTCGGGTGACACCGGATGTCCCGTAACCGCCAAACCGATACCATCCTGGCTGTCGCTTCCGTCGATCATCGAAACGCCGTCGAGCACGGCTTCGTCGGTTTCCTGCATGCCGCCGTTAATCTTGGCGTCAAAACCATTTCTGTTGTCGCCCCCGCCTGACGTGACGCCGGGTTCAAGCGTGACGAATGAAACCACCGTGCGCGTCTGGCCGTTCAGGACGAGCGGAAGGCTCTCAAGCGTCTCGGGAGTGATGGTGCCTTTTTGAACCGCATTCTCAAAGTTAAGCGGCGAGGGGTTCGCGTTAACCTCAACCGTTTGCACCGCTGAGCCGAGTTGAAGCGAGATATCCAAGCGCGCCACTTGATTGATGTTGAGCGTGATCCCGGATTGCTTGAAATCGCGGAACCCGCGGGCAGAAACCAAAAGATCGTACCCTCCCGACAGCAAATTGGGGAAGGAGTAAAGCCCGTCGGAGTTTGTGGTCGTGCGCAGAACCGCTCCCGTCCCGAGGGCTCTCAGTTGCATCTTCGCGTGCGGAACGACTGCCCCGCTTGGATCGGTCACACGGCCGCTAACTGACGCTTTTGCGCCTTGCGCCGTCAAGATCGAGGGGCAGAAAGAAAGCACCGAGATTAAAGCTAGTCCAAGGACGCAGTGTCGCCTCATGGATGAGTACCTCCTTCAATTTCCGCTGCTCGTGAGTTTGGCCCGCCAGGCCTAGAAAAACATACGAAACGTACTATCGTTTTTACCCCATGTCAAGTATCTTTTCACGGCAATTGTGAAACATTACACCCACAAAGAACGTGCTTAATTTTAGTGTGCATCCTAGTGTCCGTGCAGGCTTATCCTAGATCGAGTATACTATCCCATGGCCGGGACGAGCTCGTTTCCTACTAATTCATGAAAATTTCTTAAGTCAGTCAGCCGAGGGCGGCAAATGGGCACAAACTGAAATAAAGGGGCAGAACTGATCCGAGCATGATCAAGTGGGTCAGAGTAGCAAGTACGGGAAATTAGCGGCCGGTTCGGCGGGATTAATGAGAGATGGACATACGCTGAGGGATGTCGCGCAAGCCGCGGGGGTTAGTGTTGCGACGGTATCCCGCGTCGCGACGGGCCGAGCTGCTGTAAGCCCTGCCATCGCGAAGCGAGTCAGGCAAGCGGCAATACGCCTCGGGGTTGACCTCAGCCGGAAGATCAATACTCGGGTCATTGGATTTATTTTGAGTAATCGTGAAATGTTACATCCCTTTCACTCTCGCCTTCTCGCGGGCGCCGCGGCGCATTGCGCGGCGGAGGGCTACAACATTCTTTACTTGCCGGTTCACTATGATTTGCAGTTGCCCTGGCGTGAAATTCGACTTCCTCAAGTGGTTCTCCGCCACGACCTCGTGCATGGGTTTATCCTGACCGGCGTAAACTCGCAAAGCCTTTTGGATTTTCTGACCCACAAAAGACTTCCCTTTGCTATTCTCGGCAACAACATTGTCGGCGAATGGCGCAGGGCTGATTACGATGCCGCGTGGTTTAATGATTCAGCGGGCGCGTATGAGGCCACTTGTTATCTGCGTGCGCTGGGGCACCAGGATATTTGGTATATCGGCAATTGCAGCCTCCCATGGTTTGCCCGGCGTTACGAAGGCTATTGCCGGGCGATGCGCGAAGGATCGCTTAATCCGCGCCTGAGCGACGTTGACTCAAGCAGGGATCCCGATATCGGCTATCTCGCCATGAAATCCATTCTGAATCAACGTGAACGGATCACCGCGGTATTTGCACCTGGCGATGCCACCGCACAAGGCGCGTACAAAGCCCTTCGCGACTCCGGTCTCCAGGTTCCTCAGGATGTCAGCGTCGTCGGTTTTAACGATATCGAAGGCGGGATGCTTGACCCGCCTCTGACAACGGTTCGCATTTTTGTCGAACATATTGGGAAAAAGCTGGCGCAGATGCTAGTGAACAGAATTACGCAGCCTGATCTGGCTGTTCAGCAGTGGTCAATCCCAACACAACTCGTCAAGCGGGCCTCGTGCCAGTCGCTGCCACGGCAGCCGGCTTCAACCCCGGCCCTTGCGATCCAGGATTCCACGGATCCATAGCGAGGGCCCTCACCCACCGCTTCGCGGTCCCCCCTCTCCCGGAGGGGGAGGGCTGGAATCTCTCGAATTCACCGCCCTCGCCCCCTGAAAAGGGGGAGAGGGTGTCACGCGGGGAAGCAGTGCTTCCCATCGCGGGCCGGGTGAGGGGGCGACATGCATGTGGAATTTTCGCCCCGACGAATTATTTAACGAATCTATGAGACATGATTCTGGCCGATCATTATGAAAATCACCAGAATTGAGCCATTTATTCTGCATGTCCCGGTGACGGGGTCGGAAATCTCGGATAGCACGCACCGGATCACTCACTGGGGCGCGCCAGGCGTCATCATTCATACGGACTCCGGTCTCCGCGGGTACGGTTACACCGGCACCCATGCGCACCTCCCGACAGACCGGTTGATTACGAACTGCGCCACGGAAACGTATGGGCCGCTTCTCCTGGGTGAAGATCCGGAAAACGTGCTTGAACTTTGGAACAAGCTTTTCCATTTCCCGCCCGCGCAATGGGTCGGAAGATCGGGAATCACGCAGTTGGCACTGAGCGCTGTCGATGTGGCCTTGTGGGACCTCAAAGCGAAAGCGGCAAGCCAGCCCCTTTGGAAATTTCTAGGGGGAGGCGCCGCGACGCCCCTCGAAGCCTATAACACGGATGGAGGCTGGCTGAACTCCTCCACCCAGCAATTGGTCGATGGAATTCGCCGCCAGGTGGAAGAGGAAGGCTATCGCGGCGTCAAAATGAAGGTGGGTGGCGCTGACCTGTACCAGGATTTGGAGCGTATTGCTGCAGTTCGGAAGGCCATCGGGGCTCGCGTTAAGCTTATGGCCGATGCCAATGGCCGGTTGAACCTGGCAACTGCCTTGCGTTTTGGCCGCAAGCTCGAAGAGTACGACGTTTACTGGTTCGAAGAACCCCTTTGGTATGACGACGTCAGCGGTCACGCCGCCCTGGCGCGCGCCATCAGGACACCCATAGCGCTGGGAGAGCAACTTTATAGGCTGGACGACTTTCGCAACTTCATCGCGGCGGGAGCCGTCCACGTCGTTCAGGCCGATGCGGTCCGGCTGGCGGGAATTACCGAATGGTGGCAGGTCGCGGATCTCGCCTTGGCTTATCGCCTCCCTGTCGTTCCTCACATCGGGGATATGATGCAAATCCACATTCATCTCTCGATTGCGCATCCAGCATGCAACCAGCTTGAATATATCCCCTGGCTCAGAGAATGTTTTGTGGAGCCGGTCTCGGTGAAAGATGGTCTTTTTGTTACACCTGAAACGCCGGGAGCGGGAACCACGATTCGTCCCGCAGCCTTGGAGCGCTATAACGTCCTGTGACGCAGGCCGGCGAAGGGCTGCCGGCTAAACAGCCGTCGCGCCTTTATTCGCGCCCAGCGCCGGAAAGCAGCCCCTGCCATTCTTCGCCTGGCGTTTTCGGGCGGGAAGGGACCATCCAAAGAATCACAGCCAGGGAGGAGAGGATCATCACCGAACTGGCCAAAAAGACCGACCCATAAGAAACATTCTGAACCAGCCAGCCCGTGGCCAGAGTAAACAGCATGCCTCCAATGGCCGCCGTCGTGCCGCTCAAACCGGTGATGTGCGCTGCCTCACTACTCCGAAACAGATCCGCAACCAGGCTTAAAATATTACTCGCCCAGCCCGTGTAGGCGAACAGGACGACGCTGATGAACGCCAGCGCCGCAGTACTGCTGCGGACCACGAACGCCGGAACACCACAAAGCATGAGAAGAGCGCAAACGGCCATCACCCGCTTTCTTGCGAGCGCCGGAGCCACGCCCCTGCGGACCAAAGCGTCTGAAGCCATTCCTCCCAGCCAGCCTCCAAGGCCGGCAAAGACGAACGGGATCCAGGCCGTACGGCCAATGCGAGCGAGACTGAAGCCGCGGCTCTGCGCCAGATATTCCGGCAGCCAAAAGGCATAGAACCACCAGATGGGATCAGAAAAAAAGCGGCTGATCATGAGGCCCCGGACGGCCCTGTCGCCGAGGCAGGCGCGGGTGGTGCGAGGCGCTTGCAAGGCTGCGGCGCGCGGCGTCTGGACCCGGCCGGGTTCTTTCCGGTAAAACTTCTTCCAAAACAATACCCAAACAAAACCGCTGACACCGATTACCGCGAACATTGGCCGCCAGCCCCACGCGCCCGCAACCGCCGCCACCAGGGGCGGAGCGATCATCGCGCCTGCCGTGGATCCGCTGTTGAACACCCCGATGGCCAGGGCGCGCCGCTTCGGCGTGAAGTTCTCAGCGGCAGCCTTCACTCCGCCCGGCCAGTTACCTGCCTCGGCGATGCCCAGCAAGAATCGCAGACTGCCCAGGCCGGCGACATCGGTGACCAGGCTATGGAGCATGCTGACAGCGGACCAAAGTGAAACGCAACACAGCATGCCCACCCGCGTGCCAACTCTGTCGATAAATTTGCCGTCAAGTGTTTGGCCGAGGGTGTATCCCAGTAAAAACAAAAAAACGACATGGGAATAAGCGAGGGTGGAAAGCGAAAGCTGTGTTTCAAGGAGCGGAGCGACGACAGAAAGCGTCTGGCGGTCGAGGTAGTTGATCGCTGTTACAGAAAACAGCAGAACCAACACCATGCTTCCGCGGAGGCGAAACCCGGGCCCCGTTCGATGAGCTTCCATTCTAGCTTCCGTGCCGAATGCCGGAAAAAACCGTCCGGCCGCCATCCACAAAAAGGGTTGTGCCCGTGATGCAGCGTGACATGTTGGAGGCGAGGAACAGCGCCGCATTGGCCACATCTTCCGGAGAAATCCGGATCGGCAATGGCTGCATCGAAATCAATTGCTCCGGATCCATCCGCTGGTTTGACGCGAAGTACGCATCGCTGAGCGGCGAAAACACCAATCCCGGGCAAATTGCGTTAGCCCTCACGCCATTCTGCCCGTAGTCCACCGCGAGGCTGAGGGTGAGCGAGAGCAACCCTCCCTTGGCGACCCCGTAAGGAAAGGCATGGGCCTGCGCGCGGATCGCATGTGTCGAGGAGATATTGATAATCGAACCGCCGCTCGCCGCAATCATCAACGGCAGGGCGTTTTTGCAGCAGAGCCACGCGCCTTTCAGGTCGACGTTGAGGCAGGCTTCCCATTCCTTTTCCTCAAGCATGGTCGCGGTCTTGTAAAGATAAATGCCAGCGCTGTTGACCAGTACATCTATCTTGAGGGCTTCTTGCCGGATTTTATCGAAAGCCCGCGCTACGTCGCCGGAGGAAGCAACGTCGGCGCAAAGCGCAGCGGATTTTCCGCCCTCAAGTTTAATCTCATGGGCTGCACGTTGAGCCGCGTCAGCGTTCCGATCCAGAATGATAACGAATGCTCCGTGACGGCTGAAAAGAGCAGCGGTGGCTCTGCCAATCCCCGAGGCCCCGCCGGTGATCACTGCAACCTTGTTCTCGAGCACAACCTTCCTCGCTCCACTTATTTTTTTCTCACGCCCTTCAGCCCCGTGCTCAGGTTGACTTTCCAGACGCGATCATGGACATCGGGGATGCCGTGGTCGATGGCATAATCCCGCCACCCGATCGGATAGCGCAGTTCATTGACCTTATCCCAGTCGATTTCGATGCCGAGGCCTGGCCCGTCCGGGACCAGCATGTAGCCATTTTTGTACTGAATTTTGTTCCGCGCAGGATCTTCCGTGTAAAGTTTCGGCCCAATCGCCACGGTCGGATAGTGAAGATTAATGACTGAGGCGCCCACGTGGGCCTCGGCAGCCGTGCCGAGCGATGTTTCCTGGGTCGTACTCAGGATCGTCCTCAACCCCAGGGTTTCTGCCAGGGCGAACAACTTCAGCGATTCGCGCATGCCGCCATGGGAGCTGTTCGCGATGTTGATGATATCCACTGCGCGCGCTTCCCAAAGCGCCATCGCATGCCGGGCGTCCCCTACATGCTCGCTGACGGGAAGATCCAGCTTCGCTCGCACCTCCGCCATACCCCTGATATCTCGAGTGGGCGCCACACTCTCAACGTACTGTGGCTCGTAATGCTTCCGGAGACGATTAATGAGGCGGATCGAGTCGGTTGGATACACGTGGTTGCTGAGGTCAAATGCCTGCATGGTGATTTGATCACCGGCCTGCCGCCGCAGCGAAGCAAGAAAAAGGCCGTCCATTTCCGGCGAGCCACCGATATAAATTCTGAAATTGTCAAAGCCTTCACCCAAAAGCTGATCGACGATTTCAAGGTTGCGTTCAACGTGCTTCTCATTCAGGTTGCGGAAGATAGGGAAACATACCTTGATCTGCGTTCGCACCGGCCCGCCAAACAGAACGTAGACGGGCGCCTCCAGCGCCTTGCCGGCAATATCATGCAAAGCCATTTCCACGCCGGCCCGCAAACTTCCGGTGTAAATCCCCGTATCGCCCCTGCCCGTAAAGAGCTGGCTGAGGAGGTGATCCAGCCGGGCAAGGTGCATCGCATTCTGGCCGCACAGCACGTTGCCAAGGCTCTTCTCAAGATCGTCGAGATCGGGCATGGTCAAGGGTAAATCGGTGATATCTGAGTACTCGCCGACGCCCG
>DASUKV010000174.1:0-4874 GCA_036278555.1 Terriglobia bacterium | reverse complement strand
TCCTTCAGCTCCTTGCTGGGCTTGAAATACGGGATTTTTTTGGCGGGTACTTCCACGCGAGCGCCGGTTTTGGGATTTCTCCCCACACGGGATTTTCGCTCCCGGGTGCGGAAGCTGCCAAAACCCCGGATTTCAATCTTCTGCCCTGAGCGGAGAGACTGAATGATGCTTTCGAAGACAGTTTCAACGATCAGCTCGGCATCTTTGCGGCTCATCTCCGCGGCCCGTGAGATTTCCTCGATCAGATCAGCTTTGGTCATCGCTCGCTCCTTCGCGGTGTTTTGATGCGGTCGCAGTTCATTCGGGTTCCTAAATTTACGTGGAGTCGGAGGGTATGCAATTCAGATCCGTCCTGGCATTTCCCGCTGAGATTCAGCGCATGAAAATCGCGCCCGGTGCCGCGGTTGCTCTCAGCGAGTGGTCGGAACTCCCGAAGGAGCGCCTCGCTTCCGCTGGGACATTCTTTTCCCGGTTTGTTACTTGCTGGCTGAGATTCCGCCTGGATCGCTGCCGGCGCTTGAGGGAGACTCAACCGGCGTTCCGGGAGCCGCCGCAGGGGTGATGGTCAGCGGTGCAGCCACTCCGCCGCCGTCCACATTCGTACTCGTTGGGTCGCGCATCTCCACAAGAGCCTTCAGGCTTAGGCCAACCCTCTTCTCGGCGGGATCGACACGCACCACCTGGAAACGGTACTCCCTGCCAGGTTCGAGCGGCGTCGAGCCGTTTGCGGCATGGTCTCCGTCAATCTCAGAAACATGGCATAGCCCTTCGACGCCCTCCTGCAACTCGACGAACGCGCCGAACTGTGCGACGCGAACCACCTTACCTTGAATCGGAGTTCCCACTTTCACTTTGGCGAAGAAATCCTCCCAGGCATCCGGTTGAAGCTGTTTGAATCCCAGCGAAATGCGGCGCTTCGCAGGATCAAGGCTCAAAATCACTCCCTGAACCCTCTGCCCTTTTTTCAGCACCTCCGAAGGGTGCTTGACGTTCTTGTTCCACGAGAGGTCGGAGATATGGATCAGCGCATCCACCCCGTCTTCGATTTCCACAAACGCGCCAAAGTCAGTAAGGTTCCGGACGCGGCCGTCCACCGTCATGCCCGCGGAGTATCGCTCGTTCAAAGTGGTCCAGGGATCCGGAAGGCTTCTTTTCAAGCTCAAGGAAATGCGCCGTTGGTCGCCGTGGATCTCCAGGATCACAACCTCCGCGATCTCGCCGACCTTCACGATTTTGGAGGGGTGTTTCATCCGGCGGCTCCAGGCCATTTCCGAAACGTGAATCAGACCCTCGACACCCGGCTCAATCTCAACAAAAGCTCCGTAATCCATGATGCTGACGATGCGCCCCGTCAGCCGTTGCCCGATTTCATATTTTTTTGAAACCTGCTCCCAAGGGTCGGGCGCAAGCTGCTTCATGCCCAAAGAGACCCGTCCCTTTTCGGGATCGTACTTCAGAACCTTCACGTTCACTTCCTGGCCCACCTGCAGGACTTCAGAAGCGTGCGTCACCCGCCCCCAGGCAAGGTCCGTGATATGCAGAAGACCGTCCATGCCGCCGAGATCCACGAAAGCGCCGTAGTCCGTGACGTTTTTCACGTGGCCCACAAGCTGAGCGCCTTCCCTCAGCACGTCCAGGAGCCGGGATTTTTTCCGGTTGACTTCCTCCTCCAGGGTAACTTTGCGGCTCAGCACCAGATTGTTCCGAGCCTTGTTCAGCTTGATGATCTTGCACGCGATTTCCTGGCCGATCAGCGAATCCAGGTTCCGCAGCGGACGAAGGTCCGCCTGGGAGCCGGGCAAGAACGCGCGAACTCCTACATCGACGATCAATCCACCCTTCGTGCGCTCCACGACGCGGCCGCGAATGTCCGTCTGGTCGCGGAACGACGCCTCAATCTCTTCCCAAACCTTCAGCCGGGCGGCTTTGCGGTGGGATACGGTAAAGGTGTCCTCGGTTTCGTCATAGCTTTCGATCTGGACGTCGATCACGTCGCCTGGAGCGACCGAGAGCGAACCATCCTCGCGCAGGAATTCACTCCGAGGGATCGCTCCCTCGCTCTTCTGGCCAATATCAATCAGAACTTCATCGTCCGTGATCTTGAGCACCGTGCCACGAAGAATCTTGCCCTCGGAGACTTCCGGCAGCTCCTGCATTCCGGCGAACAGATCCCCAGCTTCCCCCATTTCTTCTTTCTCGGCGCCCGTCTGTGCCTCTGGTGACGAGCTTCCGGCGTCAAAGGCACTGGCATTTTCCTCAACGGACATCCCGCGCTCTCCTTTCCCGCACCTTCAACCAGCAAACCATAGGAGACATTATTCTAACGTTCGGCGGAAAGCCAAGTCAACGCAACTGCCAGAAGGCGTTCTTAGGGGTACTAAGGCCGGAAACTCCCGGCCGTAATCGCCGCGTTGACGGCCACCAGCGTGGGTTCAACTCGTCACCGGTATTAGTGACATGGCTCTTGAGATAAAAGCTGGCGAATCGTTCGTGCAGGCCCTGGATTGGCTTCGCTTTCTTGCCCTGTTGCAACACCCCTCAGAACGCTTTGTCCGTATCCAGCAAAATTGTCACCGGGCCGTCGTTCACCAGCTCCACCCCCATCACCGCTTGAAAGCGTCCGGATTCAACCGTGATGCCGTGGGGTGATGCGAGCGCTCGCACCTCTTCCAGGAATATCCGAAAAAGGGGTTCGGCCCGAGCGGGTGCAGCGGCTTCAATATAGCTGGGACGCCGGCCGCGGCGCGCGTCCCCATACAACGAGAATTGGGAAACGCAAAGCACGCCGCCGCCCCGTTCGAAGATTGAGCAATTCATTTTACCGGCGCCATCGTCAAGAATGCGAAGGTTCATCGCCTTTGCGGCGAGCGCCCTGGCGGCTTCCGGTGTATCGCTGGCGGCGATTCCTGTCAGGATGAGCAGGCCCGCGCCAATGCGCCCCACCACTTCGCCACCCACCCGGACCTCCGCCCGGCTCACCCGCTGGACCACCGCCCGCATTCGAAAGGCCTCAAGCTCCTCCCGGCTAGGCTATTTCCCTGCCCCTGCGCTGCCCGGTACCGGCTCCAGGCCGGGTCCACCTCTCCGCCGGCCGGTTGAGCTGCGTGCGGAATCAAGTCTATCATCAGGTGCGCTTCCAATTCGCCGAAAATTATCAGGCCCGGAAGAGGAGAATCGTCTTGCTGAATCTCGTGGAACTGCGCCCCTTGCCGTATTTTTGCTTGACATTGGTTTGCCGCAACTATATAACGCAGTTTGGCTGTGTCAATATTCTTCCTTCGAGCCGGACTGCAACCGATATCGATCAAGTAAGCACAATCAAGGCCTGAGACTTGCCGGCCTTCACGCAGTTGATCTGGCAAAATATTGTTGAAGCTATTGCATAAGGCTACGACTGCAATTTCCTTTATGAATTTGACCTATCGCTTATCAGGAATCGCCTTGGCATCACTGCTCCTCTTATCCTGTTCTTCGCATTCACCCGCGCCCGCACGTAAGGCGTCGGCATCCTCGCCATCTTCCTCAAAGAGCGGGTCTTTTGTGCGGACTGAGACGCTGCAGCCGCGGACCGTGGCCCCTGGTTTTTCCGCTGTTGGGCCTATGGCCACCAATCTTTGGACGTTTAATGCGCTGAACATGTATGACCCTGAGCTTAAGACCCAGGTCTTCTACGTGACCTCTTTCAACGAGTCCGGTGGAGGGCAGTTCTTTAAAGCCGAGGGTAAGCCTCCGCGTACGGGCCAACTTATCGAACTCGACTATCTAGATGACCGGGCAACGGCGTGGGCGATTCCGGCCGGGATCGGATCCTGGGGAATCATCAAAGGGCAGGACGGCAATATTTATATGGGATCCTACAACGAAGGGGAGCTCCTATGTTTTAACCCGCGCACCAAGAAATGGGTGCAGGTCCCGCAGGCGCCGCCGGAATTTCGCAAGCGCGAGTTTATCATCTGCGATCTGGTCCAGGCGCCGGATGGTGATATTTACTATGGAACTTTTCCGGGCGCTCATCTGGTTCGCTATGATCCCCACGCAGGAACGGTAACGGACCTGGGCAAAGTGGCGGATGAGAACTATGTTCGCTGGGTCGCGGTGACTCCTCAAGGCGTTGTGCTCTGCGGCGTGGGCCCCCGGCACGGCAGGGTGATCGCTTACGATCCTAAAACGCGCGCCTTTCGGACCATAACTCCCAAACGCTACCAGACACCCGGAGTCTTCTCGAAGCCGCTGGTTAGCGGTCGCTATGTAGTCGAGGGCCAGCACCGGCCGGGCGGGCGGGTCCTGGTTTATGACCCCGTAACCTTCAAGCTTCTGCACGTCTTCACTGTCCCTCAGAAGAACAATGGGTCAGGAAACCAGTCTATTTTCACGCTGGTAGATTCGAACCATGTTTTTTATCAGGACGACGATTTGAAACTGATGTCGCTTAATTTGACGAACGGCGAGCGTACGGTTCTGTTTCAATCCCCCGGAACGGCGGCAAATAATCGCTGGTATTTTGATACATCGGGCAATATTCTCGGGCTGCTCGTCCAATCCTATGTCTACCTGAATCGCAAAACAGGCGTTGTGACTCACCACCCGATACCGGTGAACGGGCTGGGAGACAGCATCTTATGGCTCAATTCCTCGCCTGATGGCCGAATCTACGGCGGACCAGGACTGGGTCAGACTTTCTTTTCCTTCGACCCGAAGCAGAATTTGTTGACATCCTACGACCAGGTCATCGATCGCACAGGAGAAATTTATTACGGCATCCCATATAACGGCAAGCTCTACACCATGTCTTATGCCGAAGCCGGCCTGGCGGTTTTTGATCCTTCAACGCCCTGGAATCCCGGTGAGAGCGCTTCTTCAAACCCGCGAACCAT
>DASUKV010000173.1:0-3889 GCA_036278555.1 Terriglobia bacterium | reverse complement strand
CTATTGAATCCGCGAGCTGCCGGATTCATCGTCCTCCCCAGTTTGATCCAGCGGCTTGCGGCCAGCGAACCCTTCCTCGACTCCGTGCCAGTAATCAATCCGCTTCTCGCCTAGTTTCCAGCACAAATAGACTTCCTGGCCGTTGTGAAGCGCTGGAAAATCCACCAGGCCCATGTCCAAGTCCTTGACCACGCAGCCGGTTTCCTGAATCTGATTTACCACTTCCTCAAGCCGCGCCACAAACTGCTCGCGCTCACTTTTTTTGCGGACAAGGTCCTGGTAAGGGGGAATCGAGCCGCCCAGCATCATAATGCGCGCCGTGGCGGCGGCAAGCTCCTGATCCAGATTATCCAGAAAACGCTTCTGCTCCTGGGCGCTTTCGAGCGACTTCCCGATCATGGAGAGCAATTCTTCAGCTTCTTCGCGATTGAAATATCTTTCAGCCATAAGTCCTGCATCGTCCGCTCAGACCTTTGATGCCGCGGTCCTGAGCGCGGTTTCCCATGCTGTTGTTAAGATTCGGCTATCCGCCGCGTGTATGCATTTCGCGATGCGGGTCTTTGCGCAACTCCTCGACCGGAAAAAGGATGCCGCGCGAATGGAGCTGTCGGCGCTCTTCCGCTCCCCGATCATCGCGTGCCTCCCACGCCTCCGCGATGGTTTGGGCAATGGTTTCGCGCGGGACGCCGCCGCGGAGGAGCGCTCTGAAGTCAATCCCTCGCCCGGCGTAGAGGCAGAGGAACCATATGCCGTCGGTGGTCAGGCGACTGCGGTCGCAACTTCGGCAAAATGGCCGGCTGGTGGAAGAAATGATCCCGAAGCGCGTGCCGTCCGGCAGCTCGAAGCGGTCTGCCGGGGCTTTTGAGGCGCCTCCGCCGTTCCCCGGCGCTCTGCTGTCCAGGGGCAGGACGGGGCCGAAGCGGTGTTCGAGAATCTGCAGCATCTCCTCGCACGTCACGACATTTTCAGGGGACCAGCGCGTCGCGCCGCCCACGTCCATATACTCGATAAAACGAACCTCGGCGCCGGTCCGCTGCCCGAACTCGATCAAGCTGACAAGCTCATCATCGTTGAAGCCGCGCATGACGACCGCGTTGATCTTGATCCGGCCGAAGCCTGCCGTACGGGCTGCCTCAATACCTTCGAGAACCGATGCGTGAGAGCCGCTTCGCGTGAGCCGCTCAAAACGCTCCGGTCGCAGCGTATCGAGGCTCACCGTAACGCGCTTCAAACCCGCTTCGCGCAGCGCGCGCGCGTGGCGGGACAGCAGCAGGCCGTTGGTGGTGAGCGCCAGGTCGCCAAGTTTTTCGTTCGCCGCCAGCAAGCGGATAAGGTCTGGCAAGTTGTGGCGCAGCAGCGGCTCGCCTCCTGTCAGGCGGATCTTATTCACGCCCAAATCAGCAAAAATGCCCACTAAGGTGTTGATCTCTTCGAAGTGCAGAATCTCTTCGCGCCGCAGCCACACGTATTCGTCCTCGGGCATGCAATACTGGCACCGCAGATTGCACCGGTCCGTCACCGAGATGCGCAAGGCGCGCAGCGGACGGCGGAACTGGTCCAGCAGGGGATGAATGAGCTTTTCGCTAGTCTCCGGCATCGCCGTCTTTCCAGTCATTCCTTTGGCACATAGTTACAGAAGCGCACTGAATTGTAAGTCTATCGTAGACGATCCCGCGGCGCGGGGCAAGCTTCGGGGCTTGCTGTACGAAAAACGTCTGAAGGCTCGAAAAAAGATAACGGCCTCTCGCAAAGCCGCTAAGGCGCTAAGAAACGCAAAGAGCGGGTCGCGCGGAATTATCGTTTAACTCCTCGGCTTTTTTTGGCCCGTGGGACCAGCCGTAGAGTTACAAAACAACTCTGCGCTATCGCACTGCGGTCACGCAATGATGCCGTTGGGGTGGCGCTCAAGAATGTCAGGATCGTAAAGCGGCAGGAGAATCTTGCCGGCTTGACGGATTTTCTCGTAAGAGTTGTGGCATTCCTCCAGGCTTTCGGCGATGCCCAAGGGATGGTCCTGCTCAACATTTTCGTAATTGAAGAAGGAATCGCTGGCTACGACGGTCCCCTTTGGCGTGTCGATCGACACCCCCATCGAAGAACGGTGATGGACGCCGGTCCAGAAGGTCCGGATGCCGGGAACAATCTCCGTGGGCGCGCTCGGCAGAAGGCGAATCTTTTCGGGAGCTTTGACGCAGAGATACTCCACAACGTCGTCCGGGATGCGCAAGCGGCGGGGGACGTGCATCGCGCGCAGCGGGGCGTGAAAATCCTCAATCCAGCCGTGGCGCGAGATGCAAACGGTGGCGTTCTTGAAAAGGGGCACATTCGCCGTGGCGTAACTTTGCAGCGGAGTGAGAAAAACAAACTTGACCTCAGCCGGGTCAATGCCAATGCTCTTCAACGCGGCTTCCGGACGCTCGGAGTCCTGGCGCACCATCTGCGCGCGCTGGCCCGCGAAATGGAACCAGAATTTGTTCAGCTCCGTCAGGTCGCGCGGTGGGCCGGTGTTGATCACCGCGGTGAAGTTCTCAGCCTGGATCACCACCATCCAGAAAAAAATCGTTTCCCAAGTATCCCAGTGGGCCATCCAATAAATTTCCGGCCCGGGAATCTCCGACTGTCCCATCTTGAGAACTCGTACTTTGTATTCCATGAATTGTCTCCGTGTAAGAAATGAAGTTACTCAACGGCGCGCATCAACGGTTTTCCCTGTCCGCAGGCGCAACGCTTCTTTGCGAATGGCGGCTAAATCGGGAATTTTGAGCCGCTGCGCCTGGATGATCTCCATCTGCTGCGGAGTGAACCAGCCTTTTCCGTCGCCAAATTGGATCAGCATGGAGTGATCGCGGTATTGCTGTGCGGTCAGGTCCACTTCCCGGAAATTCGCCTGCCGCCGGCTGTAGTTGAAGTTCAGCCCGGCAGCATCATCCTGTATGTGGTAGCGAATGTTCTGGACGTACTGGAGCAGGTTCGAAAAGTGATCCGGCGCCGCCACCATGGGCATGGGAGGCGAGGCCTGGCCCCAATTGCGGTCCACCACTATTTCGAGAATGCCGGGAATTGTGACCGTGAAAAGGTGGCCGCCCGTGATGTGCGCATCAATGTGGACGACTCGCAAGTGAGGAAACTCCGCAGATTGCTTTCGCGAAAAGCTGGCGAGAAGTTTCATGAACGCGGCCTGCTGAGCCGGGCTGGCCGAACGGTCAAAGTACAAAGCGGAGAGCTTCTGGTAATGGACGGCGCACATGCCGCCGCTATCTACCAACTGCATTCCGCGCAGGTCTACGCTTCCATAACGGCCTTCCTTGATTCGCAAGTAGAGCGTCGCCTCGCAATGGCCATAGCTGGGCGCGGCATTACTACGGCAGGGGCAGGGAACTGCGCAGGGGCAGCAAACGATTCCCTCGCCCTTTAGCTTCCAATCCGCGCCATCATAGCGAACCGTGCGAGAAGAGTTCGCCTCGGGGCCGGCTGATTGCCCGAAAAGCGCGACAGCTAAGGCGAGCAACAAGAGGCCCGTGGCGCCAATTTTGATCGATTTCCCCAAAAAGTATCTCCTGAGGTGGAGCGGGTGGCGCAGAGTTGGCGTTTAACTCCGCGGCTTTTTGCCACCTGTTGGACAAGCCGCAGAGTTACAAAACAACTCTGCGCGATCTTGCTAAATGACCACGCACCGGACGCGGCCGCAAACGTTATAAGCGTACAAATCCGCACGCCGCGGATCGCGGGTGACGGGTTGGGTATTCCCGGCCGAATCCGACGCTCTCGAAAGTAACTCGATCACGCCGGGCCGGGCTAATTCTAATGCGGCGCTCCACAAGACCCAATCGTACCGGCTTTGGGCGCCCTTGACGGTTGCGGTTTGCCAATTCGCTCCTCCATCGGCGCT
>DASUKV010000172.1:0-3478 GCA_036278555.1 Terriglobia bacterium | reverse complement strand
GCACCGCCTGCTCGCAAATGTGATCCGCACGTTGAACGCGACGTCCTTCATGAGCCTTTCTTCGACCGTTCTGGCGGGCTTGGTGGGCGCTCTGATTATGTACCTCGGCGCGCACGAGATTTTAGGTCATCGCATGACGGTAGGCATGTTCGTCACGTATACCATGTTTCTGGCAATGCTGGTTGCGCCGGTGATGCAGATCGTCGGCATTGGCACGCAATTGAGCGAAGCCATGGCCGGCCTTGAGCGCACGCGCGAGGTGCTCAGCGAGCGGCCCGAGGATGATGACCCGCAGCGTTCGGTCTCGCTCGGCGCTATTCGCGGCGAGATCCGATTCGAGGATGTTTCCTTCGCTTATAACACCGGCAAACCGGTGCTGCATAGCGTGAGTCTTCACTCCCCTCCGGGCACGGTCACGGCGCTGGTGGGGCCATCGGGCTCGGGCAAATCAACCCTCATCGGGCTAATTTGCGCCTTTTATACTCCCAGCCAGGGCGCGATTTATATTGATGGGGTTGACCTCGCCAAGGTGCGCCTCAATTCCTATCGCACGCAGCTCGGTGTGGTCCTGCAAGAGTCATTTCTGTTCGACGGAACGATTCGTGAGAATGTCGCTTTCTCGCGGCCGGATGCGACGGAAGAAGAGATCCTCCGCGCCTGCCGCATCGCGCGGGTGGATGAATTCGCTGAGTCCTTCGAAAAGGGTTACGACACGGTGGTGGGCGAGCGGGGCGTAAAGCTCTCGGGCGGGCAGCGGCAGCGCGTTTCGATTGCTCGGGCGATCCTGGCCGAACCACGCATCCTGATTCTGGACGAAGCCACATCAAGCCTGGATTCGGAATCCGAGAGCCAGATCCAGGAAGGGATGGCCTACCTGATGCGTGGCCGGACGACTTTTGTGATTGCCCACCGCCTCTCGACCATTCGCCGGGCGGATCAGATTCTGGTGGTCGAAGGCGGCCGGATTGTTGAGCGCGGGAACCACGAATCGCTTTATGCAGCGGCTGGCCGGTATTATGACCTTTATACGAAGCAGTATGGTGTGGAATCGAATCTTTTCCTGGCTCCCGGCGAGGGTGACGCCGCGCCCGAGCAGATTGTGGAATCCGGCGCGCCCGCGGAACCTGCCGCGGAAAGAGAAAACTCCGAAGCCGACCCTTTCCGGCTGATTCGCAGCCGGGAGAATTGAAGAGTCGCAGCCCGGCGGAGCCGCAACCAAACTGTCATTCTGAGGAGTTGACATGCCGCTTTGCAGCACCCGCAAAGCATGAAAAGATGCCCTCACCCGCCCTCGTTCCTCGGGCACCCTCTCCCAAAGGGAGAGGGCTAAGTCACGTTTTTTCTGCCCTCTCCCTCCGGGAGAGGGTGGCGAGCGGAGCGAGCCGGGTGAGGGCATGCCAGTCGAACTTTTCGGAGCAGCGAAGCGAAGGAAGAATCACTGTATTTGAAAAAACAAAATGCGGGGATTCTTCCCGCTTCACTCCGCTCAGCGTCAGAATGACGCGGCCCCAAATTTTTGCTACAAAACAAAAACTTACAACCTTGTGGTACAGAGTGCCAGGGCTGTTACTTAGTCTTTACTGATAAATTCCCAAAAGAGGAATACGCCTTCTTGCTTCTCCGCTTCAGTTCCCCTCGATTCTCAGTTCTTGTTTTACTTTAATCTTCGTAACTAATTGACAAACATAGCGATTGCTCCAGAAGCGCGTTTGGCACGATGGGTGCTTTTGTCTTCCTCCTCGGCGCGATGAGGCCGCCCAGGACATATCTCACGAGGAGGAAATCACACTTGAAAATCTTCTCAATCATCAAGTCAGCGTTTTTCTTGTCAGCGTGCATTCTGGCACTGGTGGGTGCGACCGCGACGAGCGTGTTCGCAAACACCGTCACCGTAAAGTTGACCGGCGTGAATGGCGCCGCGCAAGGCGGGGTTTATGTGGACCCCTATTCGGGCACGATTAACGGAAGCTCTCCACTGACCCTTGTCTGCGACGACTTCGCTCATGAGACGAGGATCGGAGAATCATGGACGGCCACGGTCTCCGATTTCTCTGATCTGAGCAGTGCTCGATTTCAGCAAGGCAGCGCTGCCGCGACGCTCAGGAGCTACGACGAAGCAGCGTACCTTTATAACGCGCTTCTGAGCCACCCTTCAGAGTATGGCGATATTTCTTTCGCGATCTGGGGCTTGTTCACACCCAGCGCGCAGCATTCGTCCGGTTTCACGTCTAACTCGGCATTTTGGCTGGGTCAAGCCGAGTCGCAGGTTTTCACTCCCGGTGAGTTCTCAAATTTCATCGTTCTGACCCCGACGAACTCCAGGGCTAACTCGGCCCAGGAATTCATCACCGCAACTCCGGAGCCTGGGACGATGGTTCTGATGATCACGGGACTCATCGCCGGATGCCTGCTGTTCGAAAAGAAGCGGCTCGCCGCATAAGTTGGGAGGGGGAAAATGAGCAAGGGCGCAGGGATGCGCCCTTGCCGCCGGACCCATCTACCCGTCAAGCTCAACCCTCATAGGCCTTCCACTGTTTGCTACAATAGCTTTGGAGTTCGTAAGAGCTTCGGGAAGAGCCTATGCCAACACTCACCACGGGCGAAATCGCGCCGGACTTTGATCTGACCGGCGCCGATGGGAACAAATACACTTTGAGGGAAGCACGGGCCGGTGGACCGGTTCTGCTGGTGTTCTTCAAGGTTTCCTGTCCCACCTGCCAATTCACTCTGCCTTTCATCGAACGGCTTCATCAGCAGACCGCAGCGGCTGCGGGCCGGGTGCTGGGAATCTCGCAGGACGGCGAGGAAGAAAGCCGCCGGTTTGCCCAGAAATTTGGTTTGTCATTTCCCCTTTTAATCGATGAGAAGCCCTACGCCGTGTCCAAACAATATAGGCTCAAGTTTGTTCCCACGCTCTTCCTGATCGCGCCGGACGGTCAGATTCAAGCCACGTGCGATGGGTTTTCGAAACCCGACCTGACTGAGATGCAGGGCTATTTGAGCAGCCGCCTGGCCCTGCCGCCGCAGCCCTTGTTCCGTTCTGATGAAAGGGTTCCGCAATACAAACCTGGCTGAACCTCAAAGGGATAGCTCCGGTTCGGAGCGGCAATCGAGCATGGCAACCCCGATGAAACAGAAAAAAGGAAGGCGTGGAAAATTGAGCGCCATCAAGGAAGTACGCCGGAGGGCGCGGCGCGTTGTGGGTTCCGTCCGTCCTGAGCGGGCTGAGCCAAGTCGCCGCACCAAGATTCAAAAGCACAAGAAACGAGAGTTGGAATCAGAGATCCTGAAGGATTGAGTTAGCCATCAGGGTTCGAAGCTTCCTATCCATTAAGGATTAACAGTTTGTTGAAAAACCCGTTCAACCTGTCATTCCGAGGAGCCGCAGGCGACGAGGAATCTCGTAAGCTGTTTATTTGCAAAGCGAGATTCCTCGCTCCGCTCGGAATGACAGCGAGCCGAAGGGTTTTTCAACAAA
>DASUKV010000171.1:0-5812 GCA_036278555.1 Terriglobia bacterium | reverse complement strand
CCACTCCCCCTAATCCATCCAAGGTAGGAACGCCCAGCGCCGCGACGAAGCTGCCGTCGGAACCGCCGCCGGTGGACGCTTCTTCCAGGCGCAAGCCGAGCTCGATTCCCAACTGCCGGGCCTGCTCGAAAAGCCCTTCGGCCATGCGGCGCTCCATGGGAGGGCGGTTAATGCGGCCGGTGATTTCGAGGCGCGCACCGGGCGTTGCGGGCTTGAGGCCATAGAACCGGCGCTCG
Organism: Terriglobia bacterium; assembly: GCA_036278555.1. Classification (GTDB taxonomy): domain Bacteria; phylum Acidobacteriota; class Terriglobia; order UBA7540; family UBA7540; genus RH2-MAG17b. The sequence goes on along the minus strand of DASUKV010000171.1, from coordinate 5,576 downwards.
ATGATCGCGCCGTCCCCTGCGCGTGGAATGCGCACGTCGAAGCGGACAGAGGCGCGCTCCGGGACCACGTTGGGTCGCGCGCCGCCTTCGATCGCGCCTGCGTTGATGGTGAGCCCTGAGCGGGGACGGGCGAATTGCTCGACGCGCAGGATCTGCCGGGCCAGCTCGTTGATGGCGTTCACGCCCGCCGCAGGATTAATTCCGGCGTGAGCGGAGCGCCCATGCGCAGTCACGCAAAATTCGCCTACGCCCTTCCGCGAAGTCTTCAGCGCTCCGCTTCCCGCCGCCGGCTCGAGCACCAGGCAGGCGCGGGCCCGCCGGCCTTCCGCCAGAATGCGGCTGCGGAAAGCGGTGGACCCTGCTTCCTCGTCAGGATTCAGGAAAAAACGGACAGCGCTGCGAGGCGCCAGGTTCAGCGCGCGCAGGGCGTGGATGGCCCAGATTCCGCACACAATGCCGGATTTCATGTCCAGAATGCCCGGCCCGTAGGCGCGCCCCTGACGGATGCGAAACGGCATGTGCGCGAGCGTGCCGATATCCCAAACCGTGTCGAGATGCCCTAGGAGCAGAATCGGCTTCCGGCCGCGCTTCCCGGTCCAGAACGTCGCGGTCACGGCCGGGCCGGACCGGGGGTGGGCATGCTTCTGTAGTTGGCCACCCAAGCTTGTGAACCGGCTGGCAAAGAAGTCCGCCATTTTGCCGATAGCGTCTTCGCAGTGAGTGGGCGACTCAATCTCTACGGCCTCCTGGAGGCAGCGAAGCATCGAGTCGGATTCATTCTGGCAATAGGAAAGAAGCGATCGAAAGTCCAAAGATCCTCCTGGCGGTTGATGTCATGGGGAACCGGAAGAGCGTTTTCAGCATGCTGTTGATAGGCAAGTCAAGCGGTAAGCCGCCCTCTGCATTGCAAGGTCGTAATTTCTTCTTTTTCGGCAAGAATTCGAACCTTGTCATTCTGAGCGAAGACATCGTGAGCCTGCGGCTCGCCACAATGCATGAGAATGGTTTTGGGTTATTCCCCTCCTTGGCTAAGGAGGGGCAGGGGTGGTCTGTGTGGCAACTCCTCGAAAACCCACCACCCCCTAACCCCCTCCTCAACCGAGGAGGGGAGCCATTTTCATGGCAGCGAAGAATCCCTGTATTTCGGCTATTTGTTCGCAAAGCAGGGATTCTTCCTTCGCTCCGCTCAGGACCGCTGCGCTCACTCAGAATGACATTTGCGTTGGTTGCGGCCCCGCCACGCCGCGCTCCTAATTGGACGGCGTGAGGGGACGCCGGCCCGCGCTCCAGCAGTCTGAATTGTGCTGACAGTCCGGCAGGCTTCATTCTATTCTAAAACTTGCAGCACCCTTCAACCTTCCTTCAGGAATCGGAAAGAGAGAGCGGCAAAGCGAGGGGCGCTCTCTGGGCCCTCTCTTCTCGATCATAATGATTGGCTCGAAGCGCGGCCGCGCGCAACTGGGAGGCCTATGGCACACCGAGTTTCATTTTGCATGGTGATTCATTCCCACCAGCCGGTCGGGAACTTTGATCATGTCATCGAAGACGCTTTCCAGAAATCTTACCACCCCTTCCTCGTGGTTCTCTCACGCCATCCTCGCGTCCGGCTCAGCCTGCATTACTCAGGGATTCTTCTTGAATGGCTTGAATCACACCACCCTGAATTCATCCGCCTGCTGCGTGAGATGACGGATCGCGGCCAGGTTGAGCATGTGGGCGGAGGGTTTTATGAGCCGATTCTGGCGTCGATTCCTGACGCGGAAAAGGTTACGCAGATTCGGCGCCAGTCGGATTTCCTGCGCCAGCATTTCGGCGCGTTCCCACAAGGGCTGTGGCTTACTGAGCGGGTGTGGGAGCAAGGCCTGATTTCTCCGCTGATCGAAGCCGGGATCAGGTACACCATTCTGGACGACACGCATTTTCTCGCCGCCGGCCTTGAGCCGGGCCAGCTTCACCAGGCTTTTCTCACCGAGGAAACCGGCTTGCCCTTAACCCTCGTCCCGAGCCTTCAGGCGCTGCGCTATACCATGCCGTTTCGTGATCCCGAGGAGACCTTGACCATCTTCCGTGGAGGGTCGCACGAAGAGCCGGCGCTTTTTGCTGTGGGCGATGATTGCGAAAAATTCGGCGTCTGGCCGGGCACTTACGACCACTGCTACTCCCGGGGCTGGCTGGAACGCTTCTTTCAGGTGCTCGAAGAGGCGGGTGATTGGCTTGAAGTGACCACCGTTTCCGATTATCTCGCCCGTTGCCGTCCGACGAAAAGGGTTTACCTGCCGACCGCGTCCTACGCCGAGATGATGACCTGGGCTTTGCCCGCGCCGGCGGCGGCGGCGCTCGAAGATTGCTTTGAGGAAGCCACTCGCATGCCGCGCGGAGAACTCTTCCGGCGTTTCCTCCGGGGCGGGCAGTGGCGCAATTTTCTGAGCAAATATCCGGAGTCGAACCAGATGCAGAAACTGACCCTTCGCGCCTGCCAGAGATGGCGCCGTCTTCGCCGCATTGTGGCGGCGGGGACGGACGAAGACCAACGGCTGGCCGCGGCGCAAAGCCACCTCCTGGCTGCGCAATGCAACGACGCCTACTGGCACGGGATTTTTGGGGGCCTCTACGCGCCGCACCTGCGGAGCGCGGTGCTGGGCCACTTGATCGAGGCGGAAACCCTTTTGGACTCGCTGGACCCGCAGCAGGCGGTGCGCGCCGATCGGATGGATTTTGACGTGGATGGGCGCCAAGAAATTCTGATTGATCATCCGGCCTTCGGCCTGGTAGCGCGCTCGGGCGAAGGCGGAACCGTTTCAAGCCTCCGCTTTAAACCGGCAAGGGCCGAACTCGTGAATTCCCTCATGCGCCGCCCGGAAGCCTACCATAAGCAGGTTCGGCAGCAAGGCAATTCGCAGTCCGCGCCAGCCGACGCGCCCGCTTCGATTCACGACCGGGTTCGCAGCAAAGAATCGAACCTGGCGGACTTGCTTCACTATGACCGCTATCCGCGGCATGGCTTTCGAACCTACCTGTTTCCACCGGGCAAGAGCTGGCAGGATTTTGAGAACCTGCACTTAGATGAGTGCGCCGAGCTGGCTCGCGGCGAATGGAAATCCGCGGGCCCGGCCGGGGAGCCGGGGGCTTTTAGTTTCGAGCACGGCGGCTCTCTGATGCTAGGCCATCATGAGCTGCAGATCGAAGCGAGAAAGGCTTTCAAAACCGGCTTTGATGATTCCTGCTGGCTGACGGAATGCGATTTGAAGCTATCTTCCTGCGGTACGGAAGCCGCGCGCTGCGGGGTCGGCATGGAACTCGTTTTCAATCTTCTTGCGCCCAAAAGCCCTGACCGGTATTTCCAGGCCGCTGGGTCGCGCCATTCTCTCGAGTTCAGGGGCGAAATTCCAGGTTCCGAGCTATTGCTGGCGGACGAATGGCAGCGGTTGGAAATCAGTCTGAGCGCTCCGGGGGCAGGGCGATGGTGGATTACGCCGATTGAGACCATCTCGCAGTCGGAGTCGGGCTTCGAGCGCGTCTACCAGGGTTCCGCGATTCTGCCGGTCTGGGAGATTGAGTTGGGAGGCCAAAAAGAAGCCGCGTGCGTCCTCAGTGTGCAAATCCGCCAGTTGGGCTAAGAAGCGGGCACGCTGTAGCGGCGGCGTCCTCGCCGCCGGTTTTTAAAAAGTAGAGACCGGCGGCGAGGATGCCGCCGCTACAACTCAGGGCAGCGCCGCATCGAGAGAAACCAGGTAGTTTGCGATAATCCGGTAGCTGTCGTAATAGTAGTTCATATGCTCAGCAGCGAAATTGTCGCGCTTGCTGTGCAGGATGGAAAGCGTATCCTGGGTCAGCGAATGAATGGTGATGGTGGGAATTTTGAAGTGACGGAACGAATCGGCGTCATCATATCCCACATTCTCAAGGTCGACGCCGGGCAGATACGTTCCCATGCCGCGAGCGACGCGATTGAGGCAAGCGAGCAGCTTTCCACCGGCGTGGCTGGTCCACACTTCCGGGGGGTTCATGCCCAGGCATTCCAGGTTCACCATCGCGTGGATGCGATGGATGAAGCCGGGGGAAAGATGACGCAGGTAGAATTTTGATCCCCTCCGTCCTTTTTCCTCCTGGCTAAATCCGATAAAGACGAACGTGTGCTTGCGCCGACGCGAGCGGAGGCTTTCATAAAGGCTGGGAAGCATCGAGGCGCCGCTCCAATCATCAACAATGCCCTCGCCGTGCCGCACGTGATCCATGTGGCCCCCAACGACGATCAACGACGACTCTTCTCCGGACGAAGTGCAAATCAGATTGGGGGGCTGCCCGCCGCCGATGGATTCCTCGGAGAGTTGGGGGGAAGCGCAGCCTGCCGCTTCAAACATCTTCTTCAGCGCGTGCTCGCGCGCAAGATTATTCCGCGGTGCGCTCTTCAGCCGGGCTTCGATCGCGCGAGCCGGAATGAGGTGAAAGCCGCCGCCCGCCGATGATTTTCCCGCCCCGAACAGTACGGAACATGCCAGAAGGCACGCCGTTGCCGATAACAGCATTTGCCGCAGAGTTTTTGAGATATTCATAGTCGGAGATTCTTCGTCGCCTTTGGCTGCCCCGAAAAGTTCGACGGGCGTCCCCTCACCCGGCTCGCGACGGGAAGCACTGCTTCCCTGCTCGCCACCCTCTCCCCGAGGGAGAGGGCTGAAAAATCGCAACTCAGCCCTCTCCCTTGGGGAGAGGGTGCCCGAGGAACGAGGGCGGGTGAGGGCTTCTTTTCAGGCGTTGCGGGTGTCAGAAAGCGACATGACTACTCCTCGGAATGACAGTCTGGGCCAACTTTGCAACCGTTGTGGCGGCGCTTTGCTAGACGGAACCCACAGCTTGCGGCTGGAGCATCAACTGCCCGCACGCGGCGCTCACATCCTGCCCGCGCGAGATGCGGATGAACGCGGGAATCCGCTGCGCCGTCAGGACGTTCTGAAAGGCGAGTACGCGCTCGAAAGGCGGAGGCCGGAAGGGAAGCGCTGTCCCGGAATTGTAAGGAATTAAATTCACCTTGGCCTTCAGGCCGCTCACGAGCAACGCCACCCGGCGCGCGTCCTCCGGCGAATCGTTTATGGCATCCAACAGCACGTATTCAAACGTAAGCTGCTCGCGCGGACGCAACGGATAGTCCCGGCACGCAGCCATCAAATCCGCCAGAGGATATTTGCGATTGACGGGCATCAGCGCGGCGCGCTGCTCATCGGTCGAAGCGTTCAGCGAGATGGCCAGCTTCGGGCGGAGCGGTTCAGTGGCAAGATCGCGGATGCGCGGAATGATTCCCGAAGTCGAGATCGTCATCCGGCGCAGCGGAATCGCCAGGCCCTCGGGGTCCGCCAGCAGCCTCACGGTTTTGATCACTTGGCTGAAGTTAAGCAGCGGCTCGCCCATGCCCATAAAGACGATGTTCAATCGCCGGCGCTGGTCCAGGCGCTGATCCTCCGCGATCGCGTAAACCTGGCCCAGAATTTCCCCGGCCGTCATGTTTCGCTTCAGGCCCATCAGCGCGGTGAAGCAGAAAGCGCAATCCACCGCGCATCCTACCTGGCTTGAAATGCAGAGCG
>DASUKV010000170.1:0-5768 GCA_036278555.1 Terriglobia bacterium | reverse complement strand
TTGGATCAGCGAACTATCTCCGGAGCGCTCCGCCGCGCGCGCCTGCTGCCAGGCAAGCTCGTAATTTCCTTGTATCGCGTAAATTCGCCCCAGACTCACACGGGCCGCTGCGTACGCGGGGTCAAGCTCAATCGCTTTCTTGAAATGCTCGATGGCTGCGATGGTCTCGCCGCGAAGGTGGGCTAGCGTTCCTAAGGCAAAATAAGCGCGTGGGTTGGAGGGCTCTTTCCTGAGGAGTTCCTGCTGTTCCTGAACGGTGGACTCCGTTTCGGAATCGAGCGCCGGCTGAATCACTGCTTTTCGCCAGAATCCCATTGGCTCTGAATTCAAAGCTGCAAAACTAAACCTGGTTTTTGCTTTCCTGATCCTGCGCCGGAGCGAACGGCCGCAATTCGGCTTCAATCTCTTCCGGGCTCAGCCGCTCACCCGTGTTCAGCCGATCGAGCAATTTGCTGATTGCGTCTTTGGCGTCGTCTTTCCGGAAGTTCCGAATGAAGCCGTCATAAAAGTGCTCTCCGGCCATGGCGCGGCTGATTTCAAATTCCTTATTGTGATCTTGCAATTCCGTGAAGTACACCACCTTGTACCGGCCCTGGTAGGTGGTTTCCTGATAAATCTCAAACATGATTTTGTCGGACTCAAAAGCCATTAGTCATCTCAAATTTGAAATTTCAGATTAAGCCAATCAGATCGCCTGCCCTTGCACTTGCTGGCCGAAATGCTTGCGAAAGATTTCTTCGAACCGGGCAAGCTCGCACAGAAGGTCCTGATGGCCGGTGCTCCGCTGCCCCCTTCCGATGGATCGTCTGAATAATGTGAGATTGCAGCCACTTAGGAATACCTCTGGCCGCTGCTCCACGGCGAATTTGTTCGAGTTCCCGCAAAAATTCCTGACGGTCGCGCAGCGCCTTCTCACGATTCCGGACCTTATCGTCCAGGTAGCGCTGCCCTTTGATATTTGTATTTTGCAGCGAGTCGGCCCAGACGCGCAACTGCCGTGAAACTCTTTCGGCCTCTAATTTCAAATTTGAAATTTCAGATTTGAGATTGCTGAATTCAGAAATGCCTTCGAGCAAGCACAGCATCGACCGGACTTCGCCTGCGGAACCACGAGCAATATAGAGAAACGTAAGCAGTTCCTGCGTTGTGCCGCGCTCAAACCCCTCGGCAATATTATTGGAAACCGAAACCGCCGCCCGCTCGATCTGGTCTCGCAGGCTGTGCTGGCGGCGAAATGGTGGATATTTGGTGAGCGCGTAAACCTGCTGCCCCAGCTTGACCGCCGCCTGCCACACCGGAAGCTGCTCGAAGCGCTCGTAAGTCATCGCAGCCTCTCAAATCTTCAAATCTCAAATTCTAAGATCACAAATACAAGCCTAGCACGACACGCGCTGGAATCCGAAGCGTTCGCCAAACAGCAAAAAGGCCACTAAACCCAGCAGGCCAATCGCTAAAATTATTGAAGTTGAAGCCTCAGGCGCTGGCGTTGTCGCCTCACGCGTAAGCAGGATCGCGCGGATCTGTACTTTTCAGGTCCGTGGATTTACGAAATTCTGAAGAAGAGCCGCAAACCTCAAAAGTGGAGGTCTGCGCTACATCCACTATGACCGCTCCGAGCGCCGCCGCAGGTGAGACCTGCCAGCATATTCCTCAGCAGTCTTCCGGCCGGATGGCATTGATTCCCACCGGTGTTTCCGCTTCGTAGGGAGTAGGCGGCGGGCCGGGAGGCAGAGCATCCATTTGCGCACGCAGCTGAGCTTCGAATTCTCGAAGCTTGCTGTCGATATCAAGCTCTTTTTTCTTGCGCCGCACCATGTCTTCGCGGTAGCGCTTGAGGAAATAGCCGATCGTTTCGACGCGGATTTTGATCGAGCCGGTGGGTTTGTTTTCGTCGATGTCTTTGAAGGAGAAATACGGAGTGCCGGATTTGGTGACGGTCTCTTCGACCACGGAGTAGATGGGCGCGTCGTGGCCGCATTTGAAGCTGGAAAGCTCAAGCGCGACAAGGTTGGGATGACGGGCGGTGTATTTTGCCGCCCAGACTTTCTGCGAGGTGTTTTCGCTGTAGCTGTTTTTCCAGACGTCGCGGATGTCCATCGGGTCTTCGATCAGCCCGGATTGAATATCCTCCTCGAAAAGCGGGCGGAGAATATCTTCATCAATGGGCAGCGATTGGAGTGTGAGCACCGGGTAGCCGATCTTCTGGAACTCTTCGAGGATTTCGTGGTTGACGCCGGGATCGTTGTGGTAAGGCCGCCCCAGAACGACCACGCCGATGCGGTCTTCCGCCTCAAGCTGCTTCAGCATTTCGCGGCCCTGGACGCGCAGCGTGCCGTTCATGAATTTATCCTGCGCCTGGTAACCCTCATCGAGCGCCCGCAGATTTTCTTCCATGGAAACGCCAAGAATCTCCGCGAACTGATCGTACATCTGCTTCGCCATCAGGCCCGGCTCGCCGGGATTCACGAACGTATCCAGGAAAAGGATATTGTTCTGCTTAAAGATATCGCCTTCTTTGATGAACGCGGCTTTCACGGATTCCGGCGTGGTTGAGACGGTCGGACAGGAGCGATGGCCCTGGACGAATTTCAAGTCGCTTGGCAGGTCGTCAATCATGGGGCAGAAAATAATATCCAGCGGCTTCTTCTTGTGATGCACGTAGAGCAGGTTGTGAACGTGCGGGATGCCCACTTTGGAGGGGAAGCAGGGATCAATCGCGCCGCGCTTGGCGCCCTCCTTGTAAAGCTGCTCGCTGGTGTAGTCGGAATAGATCAGGTTCTCCGCCGGGACGCCCAGCGATTCAAAATAGGCGCTGAAAATCGGATTGACCGAATACATATTCAGAATGCGCGGGATGCCGATGCGCAGGTTCTTGCGCCGTTTCATCAGCTCGGCTCGCTTCCTCTGCTTGGCGGTGATCAGCAGTTTCGGCAGCGGGTCCGTCACCTGCGGCGGGTTATAAGACCGGAAAGCATAGCGCGCGCCCACTTCCGCCATGTTGGGATTGTCCTTCTTCATCTGGTCGAGGCCCTTCTTGATCCCGCGCATATCATTGATGTCTTCGACCAGTCCCTTCTCGCAACTGTTGCCGACAATCAGACGTTTGATATCCTTCACGATAGGGATTTTTGATTTCCGGGACGTTTCGTCCGCGCCCGCGATTTTCACGTCAATAAACGTGCGCATGCACTTGTTCTTGCAGAAATAGCAGCGCGTATCCTCGCTGCGATGCGTCTGGTAAGAAATATTTGCCACGGCGTCAAAGCCGATGAACTGCGTGCGCATGCCGTTTCCGTACAGCCGCCGCACTTCGAGCGCCGCGCCAATGGCTCCGGATTCGCCGCAATGCTCGTGGACAATCACGTTGGGCTTCATGCCCTTGTCCTTGAAGCGCGACTCAATAAAATCCACCTGCGATTTCACGGCCGCCAGGTTGTGCTGCGTGCCGCCTTGCAGGACAAAAGTGTTTCCCAGCGAGGCGAGGTTGGGAATTTGCGAGACGTAGAGCCAGATGTTCTTGGGCAGCACATTGGCGAGCCCGGCCATAATCTCTTCCGGCTTCCAGCCTTGCCGCTGGAAGTCGACGATATCCGACTGCATAAACACCGCGCAGCCGTACCCGAACATTGGCATGGCTTTGGCGCTGAAGGCCAAATCGGCGTATTCCTTCACATCATGGCCGAAGCCCACGCACGTCGATTGCAGAAAATAACCGTTGCCGGCCGAGCATTGCGTGTTCAACTTGAAGTCTTTGACGCGGCCATCCTGCAGGATGATGAGCTTGATGTCCTGCCCGCCGACGTCGCAGATGACGTCCGCTTTGGGGTAAAAGTGCAAGGCCGCTTCGGTGTGGGCCACCGTTTCAACAATGGCCACGTCCGCGCGCAGAACATCCTTCAGGATGTCCTTGGCATACCCCGTTGATCCGACGCCCAGCAATTCCAAGCTGGCCCCTTGGGTTTCCACCTGCGTGCGGAGATTCGAGAACATCTCCATCGTGTCTTCCAGGGGGTTGCCCTTGGATAGCTGATAGCACTTCACCATCACTTCGCCTTCATGATTGATGAGCACTGCCTTGGTGGAAGTGGATCCGCCATCAATGCCCATGAAAGCTTCGACGTGCTCGCCAGGCTGGAAGGTCTTCGGAACAAACTTCTTGGGCCGGTAGCGGTCTTTGAACTCCGCAAGCTCTTCGGGCGCTTTATAAAGCCCGCTGCCGCCGCGCTTCTGCTTCTCTTCCAGCCGGCCGACGTTCAAATACCATTCGAGCTTTTCATAGCCCTGGTAAATGCCCACGTCCGCGTCCTCGTCAATCCCAAACCGCACGCAACCGAGCGCGGCGAAATACTGGGCGTTCTCCGGAACCTGGATCAGGTCTTTCGGGTCCTTGCCCTCAGGCAGCGGGAAATTCCGTTCTTCCCATACTTTCGGGATGTTGTGCTTCCAGCAATCGCGCATGCCGGTGATATAGGTGTTTGGACCGCCCAGGAGCAGCACAACGGGCCGCAGAGTGTTCCCGCGCGTCAGCACGGCGAGGTTCTGCTGGATGATAGCCTCGAAGAGGGAAGCCATCAGTTCATTGGGCGGCACGCCGCTTTTCTGCAGGCCATTGATATCCGTTTCCGCGAAAACGCCGCATTTGCCGGCCACGGGATGCAACTTCATCCCGTAGTAGCCCATCTGGCAGAGCTGCTCGGAAGGGATATGAAGCTTGGCGTTGATCTTGTCGATCACGGCGCCGGTCCCCCCGGCGCACTTGTCGTTCATCGAGGGAATTTTCTTCTTGCGGCCTGTTTCGGGATCTTCCTTGAAGATGATGATTTTGGCATCTTGCCCGCCCAATTCCACCACCGATCCGCACTGCGGATAAAGGTGCTCAACCGCCAACGAGACGGCGTTCACCTCCTGCACGAACTTGGCCCCGATACGCGGCGCAACACCGCTTCCGCCCGAGCCGGTGATGAAGACGCGGGTCTCTCTGGCCTTAATGCCCGTATCGGCTTCCATGCGCTTCAGGAATTCCAGGCATTTTTCGGGCTGTTTGGTATCGTGGCGCTGGTAATCGCTCCAGACGATATTCTGGTTGGTAAGATCCACGACTACGGATTTTACGGTGGTCGACCCCACATCCAGGCCGACCATCAAATCTTTAGGGTTGGGAATATTCATGATTCCTCGCTTCACGAAGAAGATTAGGCGGGCTTACGGCTACTTCTGGGCAGCGGCAAGCTGCGCAAACGCTGCCTTGCTGCGGCGCTCCATTTCCTCAGGAGCAACGTCCTCAATGTGTTGTCCCAGCGCCCAGTTGTGGCCGAACGGGTCCTTGAGATGGCCGTAGCGGTCGCCCCAGAACTGGTCCGCAAGGGGCCGGGTTACTGTCGCTCCGGCCTCAACCGCTTGGTTAAATAGGGAATCGATGTTCTCCGCATAAATATTGAGAACCACGGGGCTGCCGCCCAAAGTCTCAGCGCCCTTGAAGCCCATGGCCGGGAATTCGTCGGACAGTGTGAATTGCGAATCCCCAATTCGAAGTTCCGCGTGCGCCACCCTGCCGTCGGGCGTCTGGTGAACGCCTTTAATTTCCGCTCCAAACGCCTTCTTATAAAAATCAAGCGCCTTCGAACCTCCGCGCACCACCAAATGCGGAGTGAGGGTGTGCATGCCCTCTGGAACGGCTTTTACGTTTCCGGCCATGGCTTGCTCCTTTATCCCCGCGCCAGAGCTTGTAGCGGCGGCCTCTGGCCGCCGGTCCTTAATGGTAACAACCG
>DASUKV010000169.1:0-5262 GCA_036278555.1 Terriglobia bacterium | reverse complement strand
GTCCGGATCATCCCGATGGCAAACGTCGATCTGGCCTCAGCAACCCTGGAGCGTCCGGAAACTCAGATCGCAACCACTGATTCGACACGTCACAAATAGAACCCATGGAGGATACAAGATGAGAGACAAATTGATGACCCTTCTGGTTTGCATGGCACTCTGCCTGCTTGGCGTTGCAATCACAGCGCCGGCGGACGCCCAATCGTCAGGCCCTTTGACGGGCTCCTGGCAATGCGAATCCCACGGCGGCCAACAGGGCGACTTGGCGTTCACGCTGGACCTGCAGCAGAACGGCAACAGCATCACTGGCTCAATCTCGACCGATCAAGGAGTCGCCGACGTCAGCTCCGCCACCTTTAAGGACGGAATCCTGAAGTTCATTGTCACCACGTCAAGCAACGAATATCACGTGACCGGAAAATACGAAGGTGGAAAGCTCGCCGGCACATGGACTGCCGGCGGTGGTCAGGACAAAGGTACGTGGGCGGGAACTAAAGCCAATAAATCGAGTCAGTAGCCGAGAGCGTCTCATCTGGAGCCTAAGGTTTAGCTCAGGTATTTAAGTTAACATAATATGGGTTATAAGACTCTTTAAAAATCTGAGTTGCAAAGCTCCCTCCGGCCCGCCCGAACTCTAAGCCATGAAAATGGACGGTTTTGGGCGGCCTTTGGGACGCCCAGTACCATCGTTTCGTCAATGGCTTTTTACAAAAATCGCGTCTATCCGCACCTTGTCAGTGTCCTCGGAAACCCGAAGCCGATCCAGGAGATTCGCCGGCGCATTCTTGCGCGGGCCGACGGCAGAGTCCTTGAAATCGGCGTGGGGCCGGGTGTGAACTTTGATTACTACGATCTAACAAAGGTGGAAAAGGTCTTTGCGCTCGAACCCAATCCCGGAATGCTGAAACGGGCGGATGAGAAGCGGCGCGGGACTCGGCTTGAGGTCGAATTTCTCGGCCTTCCCGGAGAACGAATTCCCTTGGCCGATGCAAGCGTCGATACCGTTGTCAGCACGTTTACTTTGTGCACGATTCCCGGCGTCGTGGAGGCGATTCGAGGTATTGGGCGGGTTCTGAAGCCGGGCGGGAATTTCATCTTTTTCGAGCATGGCCGCTCGCCCGATGTTGCGGTGCGGCGTTGGCAGGAACGGTCTGAGCCATTATTTCATTGGGCCTTCGAAGGATGCCATCTCACCCGTGATATTCCTTCTCTCATTCACCAGGGCGGCTTTAAGATTGCCGAAATCGAGGCCCGGTACCTTGCCCGCTTTCCGAAAATGGCGTCGTATTGCTGGTGGGGTCTTGCGGTTCCTAAGAGGAAGTAAATATCCCCCAGCAGAGCCAGGGGCTTTATGATTGCTGGCCCCCCTCAAAAGGGGCTTGGCTTCACCGTAACATAACGTCCGTGATCTCGCATGAAAACCCCTCACCCGCCCTCCTTCGTCGGGCACACTCTCCCCAAGGGAGAGGGCTGGAATCCGCAAGCTGATCTCGGCTCTCCCGCCAAAAGGTGAAGAGCGCTCAATCTGAGCTGTGCATTTTGTTGCTTCTTCCTTTTATCCTGTAGAGGCTGGCCGGTTCCCGAGAAGCACGTCACTGGCGGCTGATTCGGCCTCGGGCTTTGGCGCTTCGACTTGCAGCGTCCGAAGCGAAGCAGCTTTCGCGGCGAGCAGGCGCGCTTGATCCTCTAATTTCTTCGCTGCGGCTTCCGCGATCACAAACCCAACGGACATCAGGAACAGGACGGCTCCGATCAATGCCGCAAGCAAGGCGCCGATGAGTAAAACTAAGAGGGTGTACATCATGCCACCTCCGTGTTCCATTTTGTTTGATGCGGTTGAAGGCCCGTGAGATTTATCGGCCAGCCTGCGTCCTGTATCAGTCAGGATTCGAAAAAGTGGAAGAATCGGTGGGTGGGGCCGGGCTTGAGGGCTGGTTTTGCGAGCCAGGCAAACTCAACAAGCTGGGCTGAGGATTTGAAGGGCCGGGTTGGCCGGAGGGTGTGGTTTCGATCCTGGGGATTCCATACTGCACATAGTTAAGACCCAGGAATTCCCACTCCTCGTAGTGGGTTTTGTCGTTAAACACGCGGATAGACTGGCGGTTGTTGCACGGCGCGACACCCACGATGAAGGCTCCGAGAAGAATCCCCGTTTGTGCTTCCGAAGAATCGGAACCCAGCCCCTGGCTTTGAGACTGGTCGCAGGAGGATGGCGGGTGCTTATGTTTCTTCTTTCCCTGCTGGCTTTGCTCTAAGGATGATCCAAGGCTGAAAGAGGAGGGCCCGAGGCCGGAAGAGGACCCTGGGGCAGAGGGCGACCCCAGGCCCGAAGTGGCGCCAGAAGGGGCGTTACTTCCCTGCTCCGATGTTTGGGACGAATTCTTCTTCTTGCCGGCCCCCATCACATCCTGGTTCCAGGAATCGATCAGGAGCCCTGCGGCGGTCGCGTGAATGAAGCGCCAGCGGCCGTTCGGACTGAGCGGATCGCGATAAGCCTGCCGCAGGAAACGGGTTCCGTTGCCGTTGCCGATCAATTCTTTGACGGAACTCGGATAGCGGCCATACTGGCGGTGGAAAAGGTAGACGGCCCTGGCGTATTGCTCCCCGCGGAAAATCGCCTCTTTTTCGCGCTCGCGCTGGCCTTCCTGGTAAACGCCGGGCAGACTTGCGGTGAGGGAAATCAAGAGCACCGTGACAAGGATCATCACCGCAACCAGCGCGTAGCCACGGTTCCCTACCCCGAGCCGCGCGGCCAGACGGCCTGGTTCAGGGCTCGAAAGGGCGCCCTCATTGCGGAAACGGAATCTCAGCAGCCTGATGGGATGACTCATCTTCAATTCTAATCATCGCGGGCGTAATGCTGATCACCCGGTACGTCTTATCGAATTCTTCCCCTTCGTGCAGCACGTAAACCTGCTGAGAATCCGCCAGATAGGCCTCAATGACGCCCTCCGCTTTAACGCTGTAGCCGACCGCCTTGAAAGGCACGGGCGGCGGGGGTGGCGGCCCCGCCGGGGCGGCGGGAGCGGCATTCAGGGCCTGGCGCGCGCGGATCGACTGCTGGATCTGCTGCGGCGTCGGGGTGAAAGAAAACGGATCGCGCTCGGGCGGCCGGAGCGGTTGCGCTTGCACCTCGTCATAGAGGGCCACGTTGAGCGCGGGACTCTCCGGAAACGCCTGCGCGGAGGGCCGGAGCGCCGCCGTTTGAACCGGCTGCGCCGTGCGGCGGACGCGCGAGGGCTGGATCCCCGGGCGAGCGCTGGCGCTCACATCGCGGACATTCAGCGCCAACCGCAGAAAAAGGAAGGCGCACACGAGGGCGAGCACGATGATCGCCGCGGTTTCCCACTGTTTCTTTCGTTTCATGGCATTAGATAAAGGTCAGCGTTCAGATGCAATCCGAGCGCTGCACCATTTTCTCCTTGAAACTTGAAGCTGCGCACGACGATAAAATCGCTCGACGTTTCCAGCGAGTGAGCAAAGTTCAGCAGGTCCGCAAAAGGCCCTTGCACGTCCACCCGCAGGCCCAGACGCTCAAACGGTTCGCCTTTGGTCCGGTCCAGATTATAAGAGATCGCAGCAAGCTGCACCTCCGATTGCTGGGTCAGCCGCTGAATCAAGAGCGCCGCCCGCGAAAACCCCTCGCGGCGCGAGGGAACGTGGCGTTCGAGGAAAGATCGAAGCTGGCGGTCCTCCACGGGAAGGGCGGCGTCACGCTTCTCAAGATACGCCAGTTGCGCCTTTTCCCGCAACCAGTCCAGACGGGTTGCTTCAAACCGCTGCTGCTCTTGCGCCAGCCTGCCTGAGAGCGAGCGATTGAGCGCGGCGTAGACAAGAACGTTGAGCCCCGCCAGGATCAGAACGACCCAGATGGCGATGTGAGTCCGGTTTTTTCTCCGCTGCTGGCTCATGTTGATTGCGCCGTTCCGCTTACCGGGCGATCTTGCGCTCGGGATTTTCCCCCACGTAGCGCGCGTTGCAGGTTAATGCCACAAGACCTTTATCGCTTCCCTGCGTTTCAAAAGCCTGATCCGTGACGGTGACCGAATCGAAATCCGGCGATTTCTCGATATTGCTGAGAAATTTATAAACCGCGGCGTTTCCGGAGCCTTCAATGGTGAATTGCACCATCGGGCCGGCTTCCGAATGCGCTAGCGAGAGACTGGTGAGCCGCGATTGGCCCGGCAGAAGCCGGGAAATCTTGAGCGTCATGGAGGAAAGCGAGGTTTTGCGGCGCTCCATGAGTCCGTTCAAGAAATTGATCTGCTGATAGAGCTTCACGGCCGGCGGCCGTTTAAGCACCGCCTGCGCCTGCCTTTCTTTGCCGCGCATTTCGCTGATCTCCGCCTGGTATCGCAGCGTCTCCCGGTGGGCCGCGCGATATTGCGCGAATTCGTGTCCGGTGGTTACCAGGCCCCGAATCAGCAAGATGAAAGCCAGCACGATCAGCACAGGCGCCCAGACGTAAAGTGTCCGCTCCAGGCGGCTTTCCGGATGGGCGAGATTAATTTCAATCTTCATAAACTTCTTCCGCTATTTGCAATCAGGCCCGCCACCGGAGCGCCAAAGGGATGGAACAGAGGTTTTTCTCCGGGATCGAGGGCATTACCTAAATTTCCATCCCAAGCCAGATTTTCAACCGGCAAGCCCAATTCCCTTTCGAGCGCGTTCCGGAATTCGTCTCCCCGGAGCGGGCGGGTACAAAGCCAGGCTTTTGTAATCTGCAGTTTCAGGCGATCCCGAGCGCTCGCGGCGGCGCGCGCTGCTTCGGAAATCACTTCCGCCGCGCCGCCATCCAATTCCGGCTGTGCCAGGCGGCGGCTCCGCCAAAGGCGCAACCGTTTGCCTTCAACCACCGCGTGAGTCACGCCGCCCGAGCAAACGTGGGTCAAAATCTGGCCGCCGCGCTCAGTATCCGGCAGCAGGGGCAGCAGCGCGCAGGTGACCGGCAGGATTAACGAAATTCCGCTCCGGGAATCCAGCGCAGCCTCGTATTCGGCCAAAACGTCATTTTTAGCCGCCACAACCAGCAGTTCAATCAAACCCGGCTGCGTGTGAAGAACCTGCCAGGAAATCCGTGACTCCTCAGGAGCGAACCCCAGGCTTTCCTTAATTCTCCATCGGATAAGGGCTTCGCGCTCTTTGGATTTTTGCGGCAGCGTCTCAAAGTTCAGCACGTTCACCCGCATGGCGAGGTCGGGCAGCAACAGGCCGCATCGTCCGCCGCCATTGCCGATTGCCTTGAAGGCCGCCGCAAGTGAC
>DASUKV010000168.1:0-3397 GCA_036278555.1 Terriglobia bacterium | reverse complement strand
TTACAGCGACGATGCCAGCGCTTGGACGGCCGTGGGGCGCGCGAATATCATTCTTGACAATCTGATCGCGCAAGGGAAAGCAAAGCCGATGATTGTGGTGATGCCGCTCGGCTACGGCGCGCCGGAGATACTCGCGCCGGGCGGACCTGCGTTCCACGATCCCAGCCTCGTCCAGCGCAACATGGATAAATTCCGCGAAGCCTTGTTTACGGAAGTGATGCCGCGCGTCGAAAAAACCTATCGCGTGCTGACCGGCCGGAATGACCGGGCGATTGCCGGGCTTTCCATGGGAGGTGCGGAATCGCTCTACACTGGCTTGAACGCTTTGGATCGATTCGCCTGGGTGGGATCCTTCAGCGCCGGAGGGCTGGGGGCGGATTACGACACTGAGTTCCCTTCCCTCAATTCTAGCGCGAACGATCAACTGCAGCAGCTCTGGATCGCCTGCGGCACGGAAGATCGCCTGCTGACGCCCAATCGCAAATTTCGCGCCTGGCTCACCTCAAAAGGTATCCACCATGCCAATATCGAAACGCCCGGGATGCACACCTGGATGGTCTGGCGGCGCAATCTGGCGGCTTTCGCACCATTGCTCTTTCAAACCAGTGGAACGCCCGGCAGCTTGCCGTAGCGCCAGCGTCTCGCTAGCTGTAGCGGCAGCCTCTGACTAGCGACTTGGAGTCTTAATGGCGGAGCAGCACGGATCTACGCTTTTCAGGCCCACGCTGTTTCAGGCGGGTAGACGCAAACTTGTTGTTTAAGTCTGCGGCTTTTCGAACGGTTTGAGCGGGTAGCGACGGCACGCTTTCGTGCCGTCGGCATTGTTGTAGCGGCGCTGTCTCGCTGCCGGTTGTTGTGCCGCTGCATCCTGACGCAAAAAACCCACGGCACAAACTCCGTGCCGTGGGTACCCTCAATCAAGGCTTTGGATTGCGATAATAACAATCCACGGTCAATCAAAAACCGGCTGGCCGTGACTCCCACGCTTTTCCTAACTTAATCCTTGCAGATGCAAATACCACAAGTCCAGGCTCAGCATTTCACGCAGGGAATAGAGCCGCCGAAGATACGGATCATCTTCAATGGAACTATCGGGAACGGGTGAACCGTAGGCTCTGATGCCAAATGCTTTGAAAAGCACCTTGACACGATAAAGGTGAAAACCGTCGCTGACGGCAATGCAGGTGCGGGCACGGCGCTGGTGAAGAATCGCGGAGACGGCGCGAACACTCTGGTAAGTGGTTTCGCCGTGAGATTCTGTCAGGATTTTCGCGGCCGCCATGCCTTTTTGGATTAGGACGTCGCGGCCTACTCCCGCTTCGGTGTAGCGCGGATCGCCCCCGCTTCCACCCGTGGTGATGACGAGCGGCGCAAGCCCCCGCTCTTCGAGGTCAAAGGCGTGGTCAAGACGGTCCTGATAGACGGGCGAAGGCGCGCCGTCATACTCCGCGGCGCCCATCACGACGATAGCGTCCGCGGGCCGGGCGTCATCCGTCACCGCCGCAGCCCGGATTGAAAGATAAAGCGATCGCTCGCCGAAGATGGCGAGAGCCAGGGCGACCAGAATTCCCGCATAAACCCAGTAGCGAAAAGGCGGAGGTCTCAGCCGAGAAGCTCCTTCAGTTCTTTTTCGGGAACCGGACCCTGGCGTAAAATGCGCGGACGCGCCCCGGTGACATCAACGACCGTTGAGGCCAAATCGTCGCCCGTGGAGCCTCCATCCAGGATGAGCGGCAGATGCCGTCCGATTTGCTCATCCACTTCGGCGGCGGTCTTGCAGACACCGCGGTCCGTCAGATTGGCGCTCGTGCCCGTCAACGGCCGTTCTGCCGCCTGAATCAGCGATATGGCAAGCGGGGCGCGCGGCCAGCGCAGGCCGACGTTGCCGGTGTTTCCAGTGACTTTGAGAGGAATCAACTGCGAGGCCGGAACGACCACAGTGAGGGGACCGGGCCAGTACTTCTTGGCGAGATCGAAAAAGAGGCGGGGCGGATCGTGAGTAAGCTCCATCGCCTGGTCCAAAGAGCTTACCAGCAGCGGCAACGGGCGGCTGAACGTGCGCCCCTTCACCCGGTAAACCTCCGTCACGGCAGCCAGATTAAACGGATCGGCGCCCAAGCCGTATACCGTATCTGTAGGAAAAGCCAGAACCTTTCCACTCATGATGATCTTCGTCGCGCATTCCAGGATGTATTGCAGGTTTGCGCCTTCGATTTTTAGAATGTCCGCCATTTTGCTCGCGCTTCGAAGATTATTTATAGCTCCCTAAGTCTCGCGCTGACCGTAACATAAGCTGGTCGCCGAGGTCAAGAGAGGGGCGCTCGCGTTTACCCTCATTCCCGTTGAAAGCGAGAGCCAAGAGTCGCGGAGCGTGACAAAAGTCATCGAGCCAAGCCCCTCGTTCTCTTATTCTTGAGCCGCCTCTTTGGCAACTGGGGAACAATCGGGGAGCAGCAATCATGAAGATCACAGGATTAACGAGCGTCGCGGAGATCATCGAAAGCTGCCCCGGCGCGCGGCGCATTTTCGATCGGCATGGCCTCAAAGGCTGCGGCGGAAAGAACGGCCCGGCCGAGGCTCTCGAGTTTTTCGCTTCCGTCCATGAGGTGGACCTTGAATCCCTTTTGGAAGACCTGAACGCGGAGGCCGCGAAGCCTGCCCAAGCGCCTTACGTCTACCACGAATCGCTGGCCGACTATATTTACCGCCGATTCTTCAAAGCTGCCATTGTGATCGTCCTCAGCCTGGGCGGGCTCTGGGGCGTGATTGCCTTGATGCAGATTTCGCTCGGCAAAGCGCTGCTCCAGCCCGGCCTTTTACCCGCCATCCGCGCGCACGCTCACGCCATGATTTTCGGCTGGGTGGGACTCTTTGTGATGGGTTTCGCCTATCAATCCTTTCCCCGGTTCAAGGCGACGACGCTCTGGCGGCCCCGCCTGGCGAACCTCACCCTTTACCTGATGCTCTCCGGCATTCTCCTCCGCGTGGGCGGCGAGATGCTCGAACACGGCGCGCTGGCGCTCAGCCTCGGCGCGATTTCGGCGGCGGCTGAAATCACCGCCATCGCGCTCTTCATGATCATCATCCTGAAGACGGCCCGGCAATCCATCAGCCCGCGAAATCCCTATGAAGCGTTTATCATCGCCGCGCTGGGCTGGTTCTTCATCCAGGCGATTTTCAGCGGATTCTTTTTCTTTGCTCAGGCGACCGCATCCAATCTGCAGGAAACCATTGTGCGCACGGCGCTGTTTGATTCGCCCCTGCGCGACATACAGTTGCTCGGCTTCGCCGCCCTCATTATTGCGGGCGTCAGCCAGCGCTTTGTGCCGGTGGTCTACGGCCTCGGCCAGCCCAGGCATGACCGTCAAAGGCTGATCTTTTGGCTGATGAACGGCAG
>DASUKV010000167.1:0-4714 GCA_036278555.1 Terriglobia bacterium | reverse complement strand
GTGTGGCAAACGCCGCAGACGCTGACCGCAACGCGAATCTCGCCCGGTCCGGGGACCGGCTTGGGCAAATCCGCCTCGTAGAGGGGATTGTCCTCCGCCGGCTTCGGCTTCGTCAGCAACATCGCCCGCATGACGATCTTTAGTTTAGCGCCCGGTAGGATGCCGGCGCAAACAGGGGGAAGCAGGCCGGCGCGAAATTGCCAGTCACGCGGTTTGCCATCCAGGTTCTATTCGCCCTATAATTAGCCTAGATTTTCATGTCTGCTGGAGAATATGAATGTTCCGTAGTGGCAACCGCAAAACTTTGATGAAGTATCTGATGATCTTCTTCCTGGGGATCGTCTCGCTCGCCATGGTGCTGACCCTCGCTCCGCTTCCCGGAGGCGGTGATACCGAGTCCTCGCAGAGCAACGTCCTGGCCAGTCTCAATGGCGGGAATATCACGATCCAGAATCTTCAGCAGGCAATCAGCAATCAGTTGCGAACGGCTGGCAACGATCCCAAGGCGATCACCCATATCGCGCAATCGGCGCTGGACCAGATGATCCTGCGCCGCGCGCTCATCACGCAGGCTCACAAGATGGGCCTCGAGGTTTCAAACCAGGAACTTGTCGCCGGCTTGCGTCAGATCCCTTTTCTTTATCAAAACGGCCAGTTCATCGGCATGGCGGAATACGAGAACCTGGTGCAACAGGAAACCGGCATGGCCGTGCCGCAGTTTGAAGCGCAAATGCGCGAATCGATCCTGGTCCGCAAGCTGCGCCAGACCGTCACGGATGATGTTGAGATTACGCCGGCGGAAGTACACGAAGACTTTCTCCGCCGCAACGAAAAAGCCAAAATCAACTACGTGGTCTTTGAACCTTCGGAGTTCGTGAACGCCGTCAAGGTAACGCCCGCGGCGATCGAGACCTACTTCACGGCGAACCGGCTGCATTACAAGATACAGGAGCAGCGTAAGGTGAAATACGTTCTGATTCCACCTGACTCTGTGCGCTCCCAAGTCCAGGTGTCGGAAGCGGATTTGCAGCGGTACTACAATCAGCACCTGGCGGAATACCGCGTGCCGGATCGCGTGAAAGTGGCGCACATCCTCTTCAAGACGACCGGCGATACTCCGCAGCAGGCGGCTCAGGAGCAGGCCACCGCCGAGAAAGTTCTTGAGCAGATCAAGGCGGGCGCCAATTTTGCCCAACTGGCGAAGAAATACTCCCAGGATACCGGAAGCGCCGTCAAAGGCGGAGAACTTGGCTGGATCGAGCGCGGGCAGACAGTGAAGGCGTTCGAGGACGCGGCTTTTTCCATGAAGCCCGGCCAGATCAGCAATCTGATCAAGACGCAGTACGGCTATCACATCATCAAGGTGGAAGGCCGGCAGGTAGCGCACGTTGAGACCCTCGACGATGTGAAAGATGCAATCCGGCAGACGCTCGAGAAGCAGAAACTCGCCCAGGCTCAGCAGGCCGTGGCTGCAAAATTCCAGCAGGCGTTGAAGGCCAAGCCGGATGATTTCGAAGCCGCGGCGAAGCAGAATGGGCTCCAGGCCGCCGAAACGCCGCTATTCTCTTACAACCAGCCGGTTCCGGACCTTGGCAACAATGAGAGTTTCGAGAATCTCGCCTTTCAGTTGCCCCTCGATGGAGTAGGTGATCCCATCACGGTACCAAAAGGTGTCGCCGTCATTCAGGTGACTCAGATCGTTCCAGAGCACTTGCCGAATTTGAATGAAGTGAAGCCGAGGGTCGAGCAGGACTACCGCACGGAACAGTCGAAATTACTGACGGCTGAAAAGGCCCGGCAATTCGCGGCGGAAGTGAAGCAGGGTGACTTTCAAAAGATCGCCAAAAGCGATGGATACAAGGCGAAGACGAGCCAGGAGTTCACCGGGCAGGATCAGGTGAGCGATTTGATTCAGGGGACGTCCGTGGCTTCCGCCTTCACCCTACCTCCGGGAAAGACGAGCGACGCGATCGCCATGGGTTCAAACTACGTTGTGTTCCAGGTGGTTTCGCACACACCGGCCAACGAAGCAGACTTTGCATCCCAGAAGGAAACGCTCGGCACTCAGCTCCTGCAGCAGAAGCGCGACTTGGCGTTCGAAATTTACCAGCAAAACCTTAAGCAGCAATTGTTGCATTCCGGCAAGCTCAAGATCAACCAGAAGGCTTTCAAGCAATTCCTCGCCGGCTATCAGGAAAGTTCGTGACGCCGCTCTGCGGTAGTCATCTCCCGTTGACCGATGCCTCGTTTGACTAAACTTTCGCCCGATCAGGTTTCTCCCGAAGGACGGGAAGTGTTCGATCACTTCCTTAAAGAGCGCGGAAATATTCCCAATATGTTCCGCACGGTGGCGCATCGGGCGGAAATCATGAAGACCATGACGGATCATTTCCGCGCGGTGATGAACACCGGAACCGTCGAGAAGAAGCTGAAAGAGATGGTCGCCGTCAGGGTTTCCTACATCAACCACTGCGATTACTGACTGAATTCGCATACCGCCTTGGCAAGGCGGTTCGGAACCACGGAGGCGGAACTTGCGGCGCTTGCGGCGGGAAATCTCCGGGAATTCACCGCGCGGGAGCGCGTGGCGCTGGAGTTTGCCGGGCAGCTCACCGTGGATTCGAATCATCTGAGCGATGAGCTTTTCCTCGAGCTTCGAAATTATTTTGACGAGGGAGAGGTGGTGGAGATCGCGGCCGTCGCGGGCATCTTCAACTATTTCAACCGCGTCAACAACGCTCTTCAGATGGAGCCCACCCGTTAACAGCGCGCAACAGCTCACCGGTTGATCCCGCCGCCTGGCGGCCACCTGGGGTCACGAGAATGCGCGGTCTACCCGGCGGCCTGCAGTTCTTCTGCTTTGTGAGACGCCGCTTGGGAAGGGATGTAATCGTCCGGCAAATCGCCGTTGTCCACCCGCAGATATTGCCAGTAATTCGGGCGCAGACGGGCGATCAGCTCCTTGCGGGTTTTCGTCTTCAGGGGTTTCCCGATGTAGATCTTTCCCACGCGCGCCATCAATTTTTCGGGAATAACGCCGGAGAACATCATCAGCGGCCAGGTGAAATTGGGTCCATTCGTACGGCGCAGTTTCAAAAGCCACAGCACGAATGAGCCGATGCGCCAGGCCGTGGGTCCCCACCAACTCTGCAGGCCGGGACGCATGCTCATTTTCCAGCACTTCAAAATGAGCTGCCACTGTAAAGGTGTCAGCTTGCGGGTTTCCTCGACGCCCTGCTGTTTCTCCATTCGTGTATCGTGCAGGGGCGTGAAAATGGAAGGAACGAGGAACGCGAAAAGCCCCCGGCGCTCCATCTCATAGATCAGATCCAGTGTGGCCTTGACGTCTTCATCGGTCTCGTTCGGGCTGCCCACGATGAGCGTCATAACCGGAAACCAGTTGTTTTCGTTGGCGACGCGCAGGCCCTCGAGCACGACACTGGGCCAATCCTCGATGGAAAAAGGAACGGCCTTGCTGGGCATCACGTTCTTGGCCACGCGCACGGAACCGGTCTCAAGCCCGATCAAAGGCGACAAAATCTTTTTCTCGGGATGACTGCTGAGCAGCGGCAGATGGAGGGGGCTTTTGGGGAGAAGAAGCTCCGAAAGCTTCTTGATGAGCAGCGGGTCCACCACAAAAGGCGCCATGGTCGAGTGGCTCAGCACATGATGCTCCACGCCGGGTGTCCCCACGATGTCGCCATAGAGGCTGAGCAAAGCTTCGCGGTTGGGGAAGAAAAACGGCGTGTCGGTGCGCACCTGGCCCCAGATAAACATATCTTCCGTGGCGAGCGAAATCTGGCGATTTCCGTCGCGCACGTTCGCGCGCACCGCGGACATGATGCCATCTTTCGGCAAATCGATCTGGGGATTCAAATCCGGCAGGCAGAAGCGGCAGCGCCTGCCGCAGCCGGTGGTCATTTCCACGACGCCAAACGTGGTCCGCGTGTCGGGAAAGAGGATTGCATCGCGCGTCCGGGGATGGCTCACCGTCACTTCGCGCGGGACGGACTCACCAGCAATCGCCTTGTGAAACAGCGCCATCACATCCTCGGATTCGCTGCGCCCTTCCACCACGCAATCCACGCCAAGCTCTTCAAAGGTGTTCGTCTGGGAGATTTGCCAGCCGCCGGAGCCGCCGACCAGAACTTTGAAGTTTTGCCGGTAAGGGCTGGACTTGAGTTTGGCAAAAAGGGCCTTCGCGTAGTGGGAATTCACCGGCTCGCGCGTCGAGCCAAAAATTGAAGCGTAAACGCCCGCCGCGAAGGTCACGCCCAGTGGGTTGTGGGTGGAAACGCCGATCACGCGCGTTCTCGGGCCGATGAATTTCTCGAGGTCGTCGGGGTAGCAGGCGGCAATTTCGCTGGGGTCAAACTTCCGTTCCAGCGATTTTTGCACCAGCCGCACCCCGGCGGGCATATAGCGCGCCGACCCGTCAGGATTGTACTCCACGTTCCGCCAGTTGGGGTATTTGCTGTTCAGGATGAATTCCAGCCAGGTGGGGATTGAAGCGATAGCCATCTGGATGAAATAGCCGGCGTGATCGATCGTTTCCGTCAGGGGCGCCGTCAGCACAATCAGTTTTCCACCGTCCGCCGGCGGGATTCCTGGTTTCCACTCACTGCTCGGGCTTTCCGGAGTTTTTCTCCCTCTTCGTATCGCTTGAATAAAACCCATTCGACAACGCCTCCGCTTTGAGCCTCTTTCAGAACTT
>DASUKV010000166.1:0-14794 GCA_036278555.1 Terriglobia bacterium | reverse complement strand
ACTGCTACCCCGGCAGAGCCGGGGGAACTCCCGTTGGATCAGGGCCTAAACAACGTTCGCAAGGTGCTTCTCTAAGTGTGCGCGGTGGCAGTTGTTGCCGAAATGACTTTAGATTGTCAAAAATTCGAGTGTGCCATTTGGGAGGTCGCGCGTTGAGCTTGATGTTCTCACAGTCCGCTCCGGAATGTTGTTCCCGCTTCTTGCACGGGGCAGAGGCAGAGGGTAAACTGAATTTCGAGCAATCTCCCAAAGCAACTGACGCGGTGGAGGAAAGATCATGTTAAATCCGATCCGGCAGGAATGGGTTCAGAAACGCACGGGCCCCGTGGTGACGCAGATGCATTATGCGCGGCAGGGCGTCGTAACCGAAGAAATGGGGTTTGTCGCACGGCGGGAGCGGCTTGCGCCGGACGCCGTACGGTCGGAGGTGGCGCGCGGGCGAATGATTATTCCGGCGAACATCCGGCACGTGGAGCTCGAGCCTATGGCGATCGGCATCGCGGCCAAGTGCAAGATCAACGCGAATATTGGCAATTCCGCGACCACTTCCAATATTGGCGGCGAAGTGGAAAAGCTGCGCACGGCGGTGAAGCACGGCGCCGATACGGTGATGGATCTCTCCACCGGCGGCGGCATTCACGAAATCCGCGAAGCCATTTTGCGGTCGAGCCCCGTGCCCATCGGTACGGTCCCGATCTATGAGGCTCTGGGCCGCGTGAAGCATGTGCGCGACCTGACGCCCGAACTGATGCTCGAAGTGATTGAAGAACAGGCGGAGCAGGGCGTGGACTATATGACGATCCACGCGGGCGTGCTGCGGGAACACGTTCCTCTCACCCGGAACCGGATCACCGGCATCGTCAGCCGCGGCGGCGCGATTCTCGCGCAGTGGGCTGTCGAGAATAAGAAGCAGAATTTCCTGTACGAACGGTTCGAAGATATTTGCAAAATCTTCCAGAAGTATGATGTTTCGTTTTCGCTAGGCGACGGCCTGCGGCCTGGGTCTCTCGCCGACGCAAGCGATGAGGCGCAATTTGCCGAACTGAAAGTTTTGGGCGAGCTGACGAAGAAGGCCTGGGAATACGACGTGCAGGTAATGATCGAAGGCCCCGGCCACATCCCGATGGATCAGATCAAGCTGCAGGTGGACAAGGAAATAGAGATGTGCCACGAAGCGCCATTTTACACGCTCGGCCCGCTCGTCACCGACATTGCGCCCGGCTACGACCATATCACTTCGGCCATCGGGGCAGCAATGATCGGTTGGCACGGCGCCTCGATGCTCTGTTATGTGACGCCCAAGGAGCACCTCGGCCTGCCCAACAGCGACGATGTCCACCAAGGCATCATCGCCTATAAGATTGCGGCGCACGCGGCTGATGTTGCGCGCCACCGCCCCGGCGCGCGCGACCGGGATGATGCGCTTTCCTACGCCCGTTTCCTCTTTGACTGGAACAAGCAGTTTGAGCTTTCACTCGACCCCGAAACCGCCCGCGCCATGCACGACGAAACGCTGGCCGATGATTACTATAAGGACGCCAAGTTCTGCTCCATGTGCGGCCCCAAATTCTGCTCCATGAACACGACGCAGGTGATGGAAGAGCACCTCGGGCTTGACCAGGCTCATCGCGAGCAGAAATACGCCGAACTGCTCAGCAAGGTAGGGGCGTAGAACAGAGCGCAGGAGCGGAGCCAATGATTGATCTCCCGTATTCCCTCGTTATTGAGGCCAGTGAGGATCCCACTTTCTTTTCATTTTACTCCCCAGAATTGGAAGGATTTACTGGAGTGGGAAACTCCGTGGAGGATTGCCTTTACAAGGCGCGATGGGGAATGGAGGAGCACGTCGCCCTGCTGCAGAAACATCAGCTCCAAGTCCCGCCGAGTGACTCGGACCCCAGAATTGTGATTCAAAACTCCAAGCAAGTTTTCTCGGCTGCTTGAGCGGTTGGGTCGCTGCTTATGGCGGCTCCCAATTTGCCGGGGTTTTGAAAGCTTCGTCGCCGGCTTAAACTGGGGGGACATCAACCCGTCTTGATGTTGCTTGCGCCTTTAGCATCGCACCTCTTGATTCTAACCTCCACAGTGGCTTACCCTCGCATCAGTGACTCAAGCGAGCCGAATTACTGATGGACCAAAACCTCATCTATTGGATGGCGCTCGGCAAGGTTGAGGGCCTGGGAATTCGCGGCGTGCACAGCCTCGTCAGGCGTTTTGGATCGCCTCAGGCAGTTTATGCGGCCTCGCTGCCCGAGCTCGAAAGCTGTGGAGCGCCCGCCCGGGTTGCGCAGAGCGTTTTCGCGCGGAAAGGAATCCCTGAAGCGGAAAAGGAGATCAGCGCCGCCGAAAAGCTGGGGGCGAAAATCCTGGCCCCACCGGCCAATGACTACCCTGCCTTGCTGCGGCAGATCCCGGACCCGCCCCTCGCGCTTTACGCGCTCGGCGATATAAGCTGCCTTTCCCGGCACGCGGTGGCAATGGTCGGCACGCGGCGGCCTAGCGCGTACGGCAGCTCTACGGCGCACCGGCTGGCAGGAGATTTAGCGCAAAGGCAGATTGTGATTGTGAGCGGGCTTGCGCGCGGGATCGATTCGGCGTCGCATCGTGGCGCCTTGGAAGCCGGTGGCAAAACGGTTGCCGTCCTGGGCTCGGGTTTAGACGTGATTTATCCTCGGGAAAACAAGAAGCTGGCAGAAACAGTCATCGAGAATGGTGCGCTGATCTCTGAATTTCCGCTTGGCACGCCGCCCGTCCCCGAGAATTTCCCGATTCGAAATCGTATTATCAGCGGGCTTTCGCTCGGTGTCGTCATCGTGGAAGCCGCGGAATACAGCGGCTCTCTCATCACGGCGCGGCTCGCGCTCGAACAGAATCGGGAAGTTTTCGCTGTTCCGGGAAATATCACTTCCCCTCAAAGCTTCGGGCCGAATCTGCTGATTAAAGAGGGAGCCAAGCTCGTGGACCGGTGGCTGGATGTCATTGAGGAATTACCCACTTCGATTCGGATGCAACTTTTCCCGGCCGGAAACGCATCCGAACAGGCGGCGCGTGAATCCAATGCCGTGCTACCCTTTGTGGAGTCGCTCAGCGGCGACCAGAAGGCAGTTTTTGGAGCACTGCGCGTAGATCAAGCGCTCTTCGTAGATGCCATTTGCGGCTGCGTTGAGATCCCTCAACCGCGCGTTTTGTCGGCTCTGCTAGGTCTCGAAATGGACGGGCTGGTAAAGCAATTGCCGGGAATGAATTTCGTCCGTAAGCTGTAGGAAGCGGAATTTGAGTTGAGCAAATAGAAAGTGGGCAGGTGCGGAAGCTTTAGGACATCTTCTCCTGGCAGGTGTTGGAAATTGTTATGGGCATGTCATGCTGCGCCCTTCATTGTCATTCTGAGCGAAGCGAAGAATCCCGGCATTTGAAATATCAAGCAATGCCGGGATTCTTCGTCGCCTTCGGCTCCTCAGAATGACGGGCTGGGTGAGTTTTCAATAACCTGCGAAGCGAAGCACGGCAGTGAGGCAATTTGAATTATGGCAAAGTCTCTTGTAATCGTAGAATCGCCCGCGAAGGCGAGAACCATTAACAAATACCTGGGCCCGGATTATACGGTGAAGGCCTCGATGGGGCATGTACTCGATCTGCCCAAGAAAGAGCTGGGCGTGAACATTGAGGCGGGGTTCAAGCCGACTTATATCACCATTCCAGGCAAGAAGGACGTGATTAAGGAGCTTGAGAGCGCCGCCACCAAAGCCGACGCGATTTATCTGGCAGCCGATCCGGACCGCGAAGGGGAAGCCATCTGCGCGCACCTCCGAGAGCTGCTCGACCGGAAGAAAAAAAAGATTTACCGGGTTCTTTTTAACGAAATCACGCGCGATGCGATTCGGGAGGCGTTTAAGCACGCGGGCGAGATTGATTCGCACCTTGTCGACGCGCAGCAGGCGCGCCGCATCCTTGACCGCTTGGTGGGCTATCAGGTGAGTCCCCTGCTTTGGGATAAGGTGAAACGGGGCATTTCCGCCGGACGCGTTCAGACGGTGGCGCTGCGGCTGATCGTCGAGCGCGAGCGGGAAATCCGCGCGTTCGAGAAGCGTGAGTATTGGACCATCACGGCGCACCTGGAGGGCAAGAATCCTCCTTCGTTCGATGCGCGCCTGGCGAAGATCAAAGGCCAGGACCCGGAGATCGCGAATCAGGAAACGGCGGAACGGCACGTCGCGGCAGCCGGCGCGGCGGGGTTCGCCGTTCAATCCGTCACCACGCGCGAGAAGAAAAAGTATCCGGTTCCGTCCTTCATCACCAGCAAACTGCAGCAGGAATCCGTTCGCAAGCTGCATTTTTCCGCCAAGAAGACCATGATGCTGGCGCAGAAGCTCTACGAAGGGATCGAGGTGGGCGAGGACGGCGCGACGGGTCTTATCACTTACATGCGCACGGACTCGACGCGCGTGGCCGAAAGCGCCTTGGCCGCGGCACGCGATTACATCCAGCAAAAATTCGGTTCGAACTACCTCCCGGCCCAGGCTATCCATTACAAGACCAAGAAAGACGCGCAGGACGCCCACGAAGCCATCCGGCCGACGGAAGTGAGCCGCACGCCCGAATCGCTCAAGCGCTTTCTGGGTCCTGATGAATTCAAACTCTATAAGCTGATCTGGCAGCGGTTCGTGGCGTCGCAGATGAACCCCGCGATTTTCGACCAGACGACGATCGATATTACTGCGGGCCCGGATTATCTTTTCCGCGCCACGGGTTCCGTCGAGCGTTTCAACGGCTTTCGCGCCGTGTACGAGGAAGGCCAGGACGATAAGGCGGGAGAGGATGAAAGCGACGAACTGAAGCACCGGTTGCCTGCGGTCAATGAAGGCGAGCGCCTGAACCTGCAAAAAATTACACCGGAGCAACACTTCACGGAGCCACCGCCGCGCTATAACGAAGCCACGCTCGTGAAGGTCTTGGAAGAGAAAGGCATTGGCCGCCCTTCCACCTATGCCACCATTCTTTCCGTGATCCAGAACCGCGAATACGTTGAAAAAATGCAGGGCCGCTTTTTCCCGACCGAGCTCGGAATGGTGACGAGCGATCTCTTGGTAAAAAACTTCAGCGAGATCTTCGATGTAGCTTACACGGCCCGGATGGAAGAGGAGTTGGATGAAGTCGAGGAAGGCAAGCTGAAGTGGACGGACGCGCTGGCAGGATTCTATAAGAAATTCAAGAAGGAGCTTCGCACCGCGGAGCGCGAGATGGCGGACTTGAAGGGCGAGGGCATCCCGACGGAGGAAAAGTGCGAGAAGTGCGGCAAGCCCATGGTGATCCGGCTGGGCCGTAACGGTAATTTCTTGGCCTGCACGGGCTACCCGGACTGCGATGGCACGCGCGACCTCACGCCCGAGCTTGCCAAGCAATATGGCGGCGGCGCGGCCGTCCCGGAAGTGCCCGAAGAGGTATGCGAGAAATGCGGCAAGCCGATGGCTGTCAAACGCGGGCGCTTTGGTTATTTTCTCGCGTGTACCGGGTATCCCGAATGCCGGAATACGAAAAAGATTGTGATGGGCGACGGCAAAGTCACCGCCGTTCAGGACGTCCTCCTTGAAGAGAAATGCCCTGAGTGCGGCTCGCAGCTTGTGGTGAAGCATGGGCGCTACGGGCAGTTCACGGCTTGCAGCAATTACCCGCAATGCAAATTCGTGAAACGCCAGACCCTCGGCATTGCCTGCCCGGAGAAGGGTTGCACGGGCGAGATCGTGGTGCGCCGCACCAAGCGCGGCAAGGCATTTTACGGATGCAGCCGGTATCCCGACTGCAAATTCGTTGCCTGGGATAAGCCGGTGGCGGAACCCTGCCCCAGTTGCGGCTCACCCATCCTGCTCGAAAAAACCACCAAAAAAACGGGGCCCGTGCGCTACTGCCCCCATAAATCCTGCCAGTACGAGCATGCCTTGGCATAAAATAAAGCGAGCGTTGACTCTCACGGCTGTCCGAATTAGCGGCGCAAAGGGCGGCTTGCAACCAGCGGAAATGTCATTCTGAGTGAGCGCAGCGGTCCCTTCGCTACGCTCAGGGCAGGCCTCGGGCGTAGACGCCATGAGCCTGGGGCTCGCCACATTGCATGAAAATGGTTTTGGCTATTCCCCTCCTTGGTAAAGAGGGGGCAGGGGTGGTTGGTGTGGCGATTCCTCGAAAACCCACCACCCCCTAACCCCTCCTCAACCGAGGAGGGGAGCCCTTTTCAAGGCAGCGAGCGAAGAATCTCTGGATTTTCAAAGATCAACTGAAAGATGGGGATTCTTCCGCTTCGCTTCGCTCAGCGTCAGAATGACAAGGTCAACCAGAGGTTCATCGTTCTTAAAGTCTTATGGATTTCAAACTTGTAGCGGACTATCAGCCGCGCGGGGACCAGACGTCCGCCATTGAAAAGCTCGTCCGGGGGGTCGAGGATGGCGAGAAGCATCAGGTCTTGCTGGGTGTGACGGGCTCCGGCAAGACGTTCACCATGGCGAAGGTGGTCGAGGCAGTGAACCGTCCGGCGCTGGTGCTGGCGCACAATAAGACCTTGGCCGCGCAGCTTTATCACGAGTTCCGGACATTTTTTCCGCGCAATGCCGTCGAGTATTTCGTCAGCTACTATGACTATTACCAGCCGGAGGCCTACGTTCCTGCCGGCGATGTTTACATCGAGAAAGAAGCGACGATCAACGATGAGCTGGACAAGCTGCGCATGTCCGCCACCCGGTCGCTTTTTGAGCGGCGGGACTGCCTGATTGTGGCGAGCGTCAGTTGTATTTACGGCCTGGGGTCGCCCGAAGCCTACTACGGCATGCTGCTGTTGCTTGAAAAGGGACAGAAGATTTCCCGGCAGGATATCCTGCGCCGCCTGGTGGAAATCCAATACGAGCGCTCGGAGGGAGATTTTCGCCGCGGGGTGTTCCGCGTGCGGGGTGACGTGATCGAGATTTATCCCACCTATGAAGACAATGCTTACCGTATTGAAATGTGGGGTGACTCGGTAGATTCACTGGCGCAGATTGATCCGCTTTTCGGCCAGGTGAAGCAGTCTCTTACTCGCCTGCCCATTTACCCCCGCACGCATTACGTGATGCCCGCTGGGCAACGGGAAACCGCCATGGAGCGCATCCGGCGCGAGCTCGAATGGTGGCGCGGCGAGTTGGAGAAGCAGGGAAAGCTGGTGGAAGCGCAGCGGCTGCATCAGCGCACGATGTTTGATCTCGAAATCATGAAGGAGATGGGCTATTGCCACGGAATCGAGAATTACTCGCGCCACCTTTCGGGGCGACTGCCGGGCGAGCCGCCGCCGACCCTCCTGGACTATATTCCGCAGGATACCCTGCTTTTTATCGATGAGAGCCATCAGACCGTCCCGCAGCTTCGCGGCATGTACCACGGCGACCGCTCACGCAAGCAGACGCTGGTGGATTACGGCTTCCGTCTGC
The DNA here is from genome assembly GCA_036278555.1 of Terriglobia bacterium. Lineage (GTDB taxonomy): Bacteria > Acidobacteriota > Terriglobia > UBA7540 > UBA7540 > RH2-MAG17b. The sequence goes on along the minus strand of DASUKV010000166.1, from coordinate 7,349 downwards.
CTTCCGCCCTGGACAACCGGCCGCTGACCTTTGAGGAATTCGAGCATCGCGCCGGGCAGGTTCTCTTTGTCTCCGCGACACCCGGACCTTACGAGCTGACGAAATCCTCCGGAGTGATTGTCGAGCAGGTGATCCGCCCGACGGGACTGGTTGATCCGGAAATTGAGGTACGGCCCACCCGCAATCAGATTGACGACTTGCTGGGAGAAATCCGAAAACGTGCGCAGGCCGGCGAGCGAGTACTGGTCACGACTTTAACGAAGCGGATGGCCGAAGATCTTTCGGAATACTATCTGGAGGTCGGCGTGCGGTGCCGGTATCTCCATTCCGAAATCGATACTTTGGAACGGGTCAAGATTCTGCGCGATTTACGGCGGGGCGAGTTCGACGTGCTGGTGGGAATCAACCTGCTCCGCGAAGGGCTGGACCTGCCGGAGGTGTCTCTGGTGGCAATCCTCGATGCTGACAAAGAGGGGTTCTTACGGTCCGGCGGCTCGCTGATTCAGACGGTAGGCCGGGCGGCGCGGAACGTCCACGGCAAGGCGATTCTTTATGCGGAGACCGTCACGAACTCCATGCACTATGCCATGCATGAGACGAATCGCCGTCGAAGCAAGCAGCTTGAGTACAATGCGGAGAACGGCATTACGCCGGAGACGATCATGAAGCCCGTGGATATGGCGCTCGCGGCGGTTTCCGAGGCGGACTATGTTCCGATTCCTGAGGTCGAGGAAGCAGCGGAGGTTGCCGAGGACCAGCTTGCTGGATTGATCAACCGGCTTGACCAGCAGATGCGCGAAGCCGCTAAGCAGTTTGAATTCGAAAAAGCCGCGCAGTTGCGCGACCGGATCAAGAGCTTGAAGGAAAAAGAGGCCGGATTGCTGCCCGCCGGGTGATCCGCTGAAGCGGTGAAGGTGAAATGGGCCTTTTCCGGCCTTGGTTGCCCGGAGCGGCCCGCGAGGGAACGTGCGGCCTTCGATGCACACGGCCTTTGACGGCGGGATGATCCGCAGCCTCGGCTTTGACGCGCTCGCCTTGCCGCTCGAGGACTGCGGACTTATAACCCACCCCAAGAATCACAGCGAACACCAGAGCGTTGGCGGGGATGTGCAGATTGAAATCCGCCACGCTGTGGATGAGCAGCGCCAGGGCGCTTCCGATGCAGCCAAGAGTCATCGCCGGGCGGTAGCGGCGGGTGTCACTCAGAAATGACCGGACCATCCTGATGAGGAGCACCCAAATCGGGATGAAGAGAAGCAGAACGCCGATCCACCCGGTTTCGGCGGCCAATTCCAGGTAGTCGCTGTGAGCGTGGGTGACGGAAAGATCAACCATGAAATTCTGATGCTGAACAAACGCATATCGGAAAGCGCCGAGTCCCACGCCCAGCAATGGATGCTGGTGAATGATCCCTAGTGTGGACTTCCAAAATGAGAGTCTGCCCTCGCCCTGCAAATAGCGCACCCCTCCCTCGAACGCTTCGAAGCGGGAAAGCACCGGATTTAAGCCAATCCAAAGCCCGTAACCCACCGCAATGAGGACGAAAACAGCCATGCCGAGCATCCAGGCCCTCCGCCGTGTCTTAAGCTGCGCGAGCAGGCCAACAAACACGATGGTGAAGACCGTTGCAAGAATCCCGGCGCGCGAGCGGGAAAAAACGACCGCGATGACAGCGACAATGAAAAGAAAACCGAGAAGCAGGGTTTGAATGCCCGCGGAATTGACCGTCGCGGGATCGAGGCGCGCCGGGCCGCGGCGGTGGCCGTCCTGCCAGATCTGGAAATAGTAGAAAATGGAAGCCAGTACGAACGGGAAGGTCAGCTCGATGAAGCCGGCAAAGTGATTGTGGTTGATAAAGGTTCCGGTCGCTTCTGTCCGGTAATAGATCTTCTTGAATGTGAAGATTTGCTGCCATCCCGTGAGGTACTGAACAATTCCGTACGCGGCCTCGAAAAGTCCCAGAAAAATCAGCACGCGGACAAGGTTGCTCTTGCGCTGATGAGAATCAAAAACGTAAGCGGCAAGCACGAACGCGCCAATATATGCGAGAAGTTTTAGCAGGTCGAGCACCGTCGCGTGCGGATAAATGCTAATTGTCAGAGCGGAACCTGCGCGATGAGCCAGCGCCGCCAGTGAGTCCGGCATGAGGCGATGGGGATTGAGCGCGCCAATCCAACTCCGGGGCAGAGGGATGAGTTGAACGATCACCAGCAGGGCGAAAAGGAGCGGCCACAGGGGCACGGGCAAATTAATACGTCCCTTCCGCGCCTGCCGGATCAAAATGGCCACAAGGGTCCCAAAGATGATGATCTCCATCAAGGAATAGGTGAGGGGCTGGACGCCGCCAAACGCCAGAGTGGAGAAAATGATGACGATGGAAAGGATGATTTCAGCGATTCTTTGCATAATACCGGCAGATAATCTCAGGTTCTGTGTGAGGGTAACTGTGCCATTTTATCAGTTTTTTCCGGCGGCACTTGTGCTGGGCGCGAGATGTCCCTTTTCGTAAAGGTAGCGGTTGAGGGCGTCACGCCACTCAGGGATGGGTCCGGCGATTGTTGCGGCTTTCTCATTGCTCAGAACACTGTAAGAGGGGCGAACCGCCGCCGTTGGAAATTCCTGACTCGTAACGGGTGTGACTTTGGCGGGGATACCTGCCTGCGAAATGATCTCTCGTGCGAATTCGAACCAGGTCGCCTCACCGGAATTCACGACGTGGTAGACGCCCGGCGCCGCGCGCTTCTCAATCAGAGACAGAATAACCCGGGCTGCGTCGGCGGTGCTGGTGGGAGACATTCGAATGTCATTCACCACCCGGACTTCGCCCTTTTCCCGGGCGATCCGTAACATTGTCTCGACAAAATTTCCGCCTTTGCCGCTCGATCCTGCAATACCGAAGAGAGAGGCCACGCGGGCAATCATACTGCCTTCCGGATATTCCCGGAGCGCCAGATTCTCACCCAGCAGCTTGGAGGCGCCGTACACGTTGAGAGGCGAGGTTCCGTCCGATTCGACGTATGGGCGCAGACTGCCTCCGCCAAAAACGTAGTCGGTGCTGATGTGGATGAATCTCGCCCTTTTCGCTTTACAGGCCGCCGCCATCCGCTGAGGCGCCTGCGCGTTGATGGCGAACGCCTCGGTGGCGCGCTGCTCAACCTCATCTGTTTTGTGATAGCTGGTGCAATTGATCAGCGCCTCGAATTCATATCTCGAAAGAACCGCTTTGACCGCGTCGAGGTTTGAAATATCGATATCCTGACGGCAAAGAGCGGTAACATCTGCCACTATGGATTGCGACTTGCACCAGCGCGAAAGGTCCGATCCGAGCTGGCCATTAGCACCTAAAATCAGGATTCTCATACGTCTAGAATCCCTCCGTACATTTCCACTTCTTTGATAATCCGATGCCATTTGACAAGCTCTTGATACCACTCCAAAGTAATTGTCTTTGGCGACCTCTCCGTCTTTTTCTGTTCCAACGCCTCGTAAATTTCCAGCGCGCCCTCTTGAGCGCCATACTGGGCCCGGAACCCCAGCGCTGCAATTTTGTCGAATGAGACGCGATAGGAACGATGATCAGGGTCGCCGTACCATTCAATCTTTACTTTTTTCGGCACAGACTTCACCACGATCTCCGCGAGCGGGCCAAGCTGGTAATTATTGCCGTTCGCCCCGACGTTGAACCTCTGGCCATTGATGCGCTCGGAAGAGGCATCGAGCATCAGGCACATCGCCGCGGAAGTATCCTTCACGTGAACCATGGGCCGCCATTGCGATCCGTCACGCATCAAGGGAAGCACCCCAGTTTTCCAGGCGCCATACGTCATGCCATTGATCGCCAAATCGAACCGCATTCGTGGAGAATACCCGAAGACGGTGGCCTGCCGGAGCACGGTAACGCAGAACTTTTCATCCGCAAACGGAAGAATGTCCTGCTCTGCTTTTTCATTAGCTTTCGCATAGGTTGTCAAAGGATTCGTCGCACTGTCTTCATTCGTGATCACATGGTTTTCGTGAAAACCGTAGATGCTGCACGACGAGGGAAGAACGTAACGCTTCACTCCAGCCTGCTTGGCCAGCCTCGCCGTCCGCACGCGAGCAGCATGGTTGATCTCCCAGGTTTGTTTCTGAAATAGCTCACCGCTCGGATCGTTGGAGAGCGCGGCGAGGTCAATGACGTAATCAACGCCCGCGAGGTGCTCAAGCTGGAGGCGCCGGGTGTCTTCCTGAACCGTCTCGATGCGAGGATCCGCGGGAAGTAAATTGTTTCCAAAGAAATACCGGTCTATGGCGCGAACTTTGTAACCCTGTTGCAGCAAAGCTGGAACCAGAGTCGTTCCGATATAACCGCCCGCGCCTGTTACAAGAACCTTAGGCATGCGTCTTCCTTGAAACTGGGGTTATGCAAAAAAAGCAGTCAACTCCGCAAAGCGAGGCTGGCTTTTATCTTTTTCGGACAAAATCACATCACTCCCGGAGACCGGCCATTGAATTTCCAATTCGGGATCATTCCAAAGCACGCCGCGGTCGCAATTCGGAGCGTAGTAATTCGTGACCTTGTAGATAACTTCTGTATTGGGTTCTAAGGTGCAAAAGCCGTGGGCAAAACCGATGGGAACCAGAATCTGGTTCCACTCTTCGGCGCTCACAAGGGCGCTCACGTGCTTGCCAAACGTCGGTGAATTCCTCCGCAAATCAACGGCCACGTCAAAAACCGAGCCCCGAATGACGCGGACAAGCTTATCCTGCGCGAAAGGAGGAATTTGGAAGTGGAGCCCGCGGACGACGCCCTTTTCCGTGGAAAGCGAATGGTTATCCTGGACAAAGTCCAGCGCGACGCCGGCCTCAGCAAGCTCCTTCTTGTTGTAAGTCTCCGAAAAGAAGCCGCGATAGTCGCCGTGTTTCCGGGGCTTGATCAGTTTAACTTCAGGAATCGCAGTTGTGCGAACCTCCACAGGGCCTCCGATTTTGACGAGATAATTAGCGCACGCGGATGCTTCGGGCGCCGGATTCCCTGACCCGGTCATCAAAGCTTGATATTCTCAAGGGCGGGAAGCGCTGGAATTCGCCGCGCGCTCCAGTTTGTTGGCCCCCGATTGGGCAACCAGCTTGCTGGCTCGGAGCAGAGACTCGAAGGTGCCGGCGTCCGTCCACCACCCGTCCAGGACGCTGCAAGTGAGCTTGCCTTCCGCGATGTAAGAATTGTTGACATCCGTGATTTCGAGCTCCCCTCGCGCGGACGGCTTCAGAGTCCGAATCCGGTCAAAGACCGTCGGATCATAGAGATAGATCCCGATCACCGCGTAAGGGGATGACGGCGTTGAAGGCTTTTCTTCGATTCGCAGCACCTTCTCCCCCTCGAGGACGGGAACACCGAACCGCTGCGGGTCAGGAACTTGTTTGAGAAGGATGTGAGCTCCAGCGGGTTGGGCGCTGAACTTCTGGCACGCATGAAGGATATTCCCCTCAATGATGTTGTCTCCCAGAACCACGCAAACTGGCTGGCCATCCGAGAAATGCTCCGCCAGCCGCAGGGCGTCCGCGATCCCACCCTCGCCTTCCTGGTAAGTGTAGTTGATATGCTTGAGCCCGAAGTCCTTGCCGTTCCCCAACAGGCGCAGGAATTCTCCGGCGCTCTGCCCGCCCGTCACCAGCAAAATGTCACGAATCCCGGCATTGACCAGCGTTTGGATCGGATAAAAGATCATGGGGCGGTCGTAAACCGGCAGGAGGTGCTTATTGGTGATCCGGGTTAGAGGATAGAGGCGCGAACCCGTGCCGCCCGCTAGAATAATACCCTTCATGCACTCTCCAATTTTTGAATTTAAGATTCGAAATTTGCCCGGCGCCGCCAGACATCATTCCGCGATGCTAATAGGCGTTTTTATTGGTCGCAACGGTGCGGAACACGGTTAGCAAGATGATCTTAAAGTCCAGAAGAAGGCTCCAGTTACGCAGATAATAGAGATCGTGCTCAACGCGCCGGGCGATGGAGGTATCGCCTCTCCAGCCGTTCACCTGAGCCCACCCGGTGATTCCCACTTTCAAGTAGTGGCGCGTGTTATATTGTGCCACATCTTCCAGGAATTTTTGAACGAAATGCGGCCGTTCCGGGCGTGGACCCACAATGCTCATATCACCCTTAAGGACATTGAAGAATTGAGGAAGTTCATCCAGGTTGGTGGCACGCAGAAAGGCGCCCATGCGAGTGCGGCGCGGGTCGTCCGCCGTGGTCCAGCGTGTGGCGCTTTCGTACGGATCGCTCACATTCATGGTACGGAACTTATACATTCGAAAAATCCGGCCATTCAAACCGACGCGCTCCTGCGTGAAGAGGACGGGACCCGGGGAACTGAGCCTCACCACAATCGCGACGGCAGCCATCAGCGGACTGCAAACGACGAGGAGAAGCGCTGAAAAGATCAAGTCAAATGAACGCTTGGCTACCAAGTAAACGATCGATTCCGACGGGCTCGCGCGAAGGTCGAGCAGCCGCAGGCCTCCAAAATCAAACAGCATTTCCCGAACGGACAGGTTTGTGCCAAGGTCCAGGACGGCGCGCACCGGAACGCAGAGGTGCTCAAGATGTGCCAGGATCTCCGGAATCTCGGCAAAGCGGGCAGGCGGGATCGCGATGATCACGTCGTCAAGTTCCTGCGCCGCGGCGATCTTGCGCACGTCTTCCAAAGCGATCACCGGGCTGCCGTCAACCACAATTTCCTGTCCGGACAATTGAACGAAGGCGGCAATCGTGCAGGGAGTTAACATGCTCTCCAAGAGAGAACGCGCGGCTTTTTCGGCGAATCCGTCTGAGCCGATCATCAGGATTTGCGCTCCGCTGCGCCCACGGCGGCGGGCGCGCTCCAGCGTAGCGCGGAAAAGCTTTTGGCTGGCGGCCGCAAGAATAAAAAGTGAAACGGCGCTGATGGCGACGAACAGCCGTGAGAAGCTGGTAGAGCGATAAAAGAACGTGGCGCCGATTACGGCGACATAAGCAACACAGCAAGCCCAGAAGATCGAGCGTGCAGAACCGCCATCTGCGAAGAGATGATCGAACTGGAACAGCTTGTAATGATCCACCACGACGGCCCACACAATCGTAGTGAAAAACAGCAATCCGAAGTAATTGGTGTAATCAATGTCCGGGTACCGTAGGGGAATGAGGCCCGAGAAAAAACGTAGGTAGCCCGCGATGGCAAAAGCCAATAGCGGGAGGAGCAGCGTGGCGATGCGGAGGAAAAAATTGATGGTGTTCAGTCGCCGGCGAATCATAGGTCTGGAACTCAGCCTTCGGAACTCATCCCCCTCGGCGGCTTTATGATGCTCAACTGAATTGGCTTTGTGATACC
>DASUKV010000165.1:0-5547 GCA_036278555.1 Terriglobia bacterium | reverse complement strand
CCTGCCACTTTGGCTTGGGCCTTTTCCGCGCCCTGGAGGGCGCACAGTCATGAGTGAAGAGCTGTTCGTCGTGGGTGATTTCTCCGGTATCCAGGACTACGTGCTCAGCGTCTCGTCGCTGGGCGGCGGACAGGCGCGGCGGCTTCGCGCGCGATCGTTTTTCATTCAGGCTGCGGAGGAGATCGCCGCCCACGCCGTTCTGGATGGGTTCGAAGTGAGTTGGGACGATGGCGTGATTTTCCACGGCGGAGGTCGGTTTCTGTTGCGCCTGCCGGCCGCCGCCGAAGCTGAGGAGAAGCTTTCTCAACTCCGCAAGGACCTGGAAAGCAGCCTTCATCGCGAAACGCAGGCTGGGCTGTGCCTAACACTCGCTTGGGGACGCTCGCTCGATGAGGCGTTGCGCCGGAAGGAGCATGAGAAGCGCCGCCCTTGGGCATTGACGGTTGCTGGCGATGACGGCTGGCATGTCGCCAATCTCGCGCTCGATTCGCTCACTCCGCGGCCTTGCGCAATTTGCAGCCGCAAGGCCGCGGACAAAACTCTGCTGGAGGATGAGGCGGAAATCCAGGTCTGCAGCCGCTGTCATGACGATACGAAAATCGGCCAAGTATTGCCTCAGCCCGGCCGTTTTGAGATTGCTGACGACGGCGGCTTCTCCGTACTCGGTCGTGGCCTTCGGTTTCACGCAGGCGCTTCTCCTCCGAGCCCGCATGCACTGCAGACGCCCAACCTGTACGTTCCTGCCGGCATGACGTTCAAGGAGATTGCTGACAACGCCTGCGGAGACAACCGGCTGGTCGTGCTCAAAGCCGATGTGGATAGCATGGGGGCGAAGCTCGGCGAACGGAGGCACAACCCCGAAGAGCTCAAGAAGTTCAGCCGTGACCTGGATGATTTTTTCAGCCGCCAGGTGCAGGAAAAGCTCCGCGGCGATCCTTGGCAGCCAATCTATACGATTTACTCCGGCGGTGATGACCTGTTGGTGGTTGGCCCGTGGAACCTCGCGCTCGACTTCGCGGGCGAAGTATGCCGCGAGTTTGCTGCCGGTCCAGGTAACCGCTACGGTCTGACGTTCAGCGCCGGCATTGCACTCACCGACTATCATGTCCCCATTCGTCACGCGGTTGAGCAGGCCGATGAGCTTCTGGAGTGCGCTAAAGGCCGCGCGAAGGCCGGGTGTCCACTGCTCGCCATCCCACCCAAAAATGCCTGTGCAGCTCTCGGATCAGTTTGGAAATGGGATCGGCACGAAACCATTCTCGATGAAGCGAAGAGGCTCAAATCATGGATCGAAGAAGGCGTCTGCCCGCGTTCCATGGCCCATCGCCTGCTATCCCTTGCCGAAGGCGCCGATCCCCTCCGCACCGCGCATTGGGCCTATGAAGTCGGCCGGAATTTCCCCAGATCAAACGCAGCTACAGACCAGGGACGGGCGTTTCGCGCCTGGGGAGAGAAAGTTCTTGCGGAAATCTTGGAGAACCCTGCCGCGACGCGTGAACTTGCCGTCGAGCTGCGCTATGCTTTGATCGCTACCCGCCCAAGGAGGGAATCGCCATGAATATGAGGAATGCATTCGATAAGGCCGGCATCAAAACTCCGCCGCCCGCCGCGGACAGCTATTTCGACGACAAGGGCAACCTCCGGCTGGAATACATGGCGAAGACCAACGTGGAGACCTTAGCGCGGACCCTCGAGCGGGACCGCCTGAGCATGCACCAGCTCCGGCGCTTCTTCAACTACTGCCGGGAGATCGAGCGGCGCCTGCGAAGCCATCAAACCTCGTGGGAGGCAGAGAGAGCCAATGTGGCTAAGCTTTCGGCCTTCGCGGCGGACGCCGCAGGCAAGCACAAAATTCCCGGATCGTTCCGCGAGTTCATTGATAAAAACGTTCACAGGAGCCGAAGCGCAGACGAATTTCTAAAGGGCTTCATGCAGCACTTCGAAGCCTTGGTCGGTTTTTCCGCACTCTACCTCAAGGAGGAAAAGAGATGAAGAGGACCGCAATCCACACCATAGAAGGGACGCTCGAATGCATCACGGGCTTGCATGTCGGGGGCTCGCAGGACGACTTGCAAATTGGCGGCACGGACCTGCCTGTAATCCGCCATCCTGTCACGCTCGCCCCCTACGTTCCAGGATCATCCCTGAAGGGGAAAATGCGCTCCGAGCTTGAGAAGCGGCTGGGAAAATTCAGTGGTAAGAACGGGGAAGAGCCTTGCGGCTGCGACCTGCCGGACTGCCCTGTCTGCCGGGTTTTTGGACCGCACAAGAAGGCGGAGCACCACCAGGGCCCGACGCGGCTGCTGGTGCGGGACGCGCCTCTCTCGAGCGGCGGCGAAATTGAGATTAAAACCGAGAACGTCATCAACCGCAAGACCGGCGCGGCCGAGCACCCTCGGAAGCAGGAGCGGGTCGCCGCCGGCTCTAAATTCCACGTTGAGATAAAAGTCCAGGTGTACGACCTCGACGACTCCTTTAATCACGCCAGTAAGGCAGGCGGACAGGCTTTACTGGAGGTTGTACGCGAGGCTCTGCGGTCGGTCGAAGAGACGGGCTTGGGCGCGGGTACGAGCCGAGGCTCGGGGAAGGTCCGCTTCGACGGTCTCACGCTGAACGGCAAGGAATGGTAATGAACCTGGTGCGCTTTCGCCTGTTTCCCAAAGGAAGCTGGCGCACACCTTGGCAGGCCGATACGTTAATGGGCGCGATTGCCGCTGTTGCCGCCCGCGCCAGCGGACCTGAATGGCTCGAGGCCGAGCTTCTTGCTCCCTGGCGCCGGAATGATCCGCCATTTGTGCTCTCTGACGCCTGTCCCGGCGACTTGCTGCCCGCGCCCGCTCTGCTGCCCCTGTTTCCCAGGTGGCCAGAGGCTGAGCGTAAGCTGGTGAAAAAGGCCGCCTGGCTTACGCCGGAGCAGTTCGACGCTGTGCAGAAGGGCGGCAAGCCGGCCATGCCCCAAACCGCAGGCGGGAAATTTGGTTTCGCCGCTACCGATGCTGCGATGAAATCCGAATCGCGCATGCGCAACACGCTCGACCGCCTTACTGATACCACGGGCAACGCCGGCTCGCTCTATCCGGTTACAGCCATAGCCTTGGAAAGCGGATTCAACTATCTCAGCCTTTACGCGCGCGTCGCAGTGGGGAAGGAAGCAGTGCTGACGAATCTTCTTCGCCTGCTGGCTGATAGCGGCTTTGGCGCCGATGTGTCAACCGGTTTCGGGCATTTCGGCTTGGCGGAGGGATGGGAGGATGCGTCCGGCCTCGATAGAATGGAAGGCGCCAACGGCTGGATTTCGCTCTCCACTTTCCAGCCCGCAGCCGGCGATCCCACGGAGGGTTATTGGCAGTCGTTCGTCAAGTACGGCAAGCTTGGGCCGGATTTCGGCATTGCCGACGTCTTCAAGCGGCCGCAATGGATGTTGCGGCCGGGAGCTTGCTTTCGATCAAAAGGGCTAATCCGTGAATGGTACGGCCGGCCGATTGAGGCCGGGGACCTGCTCTCGGCGCCGGCCTTGGCTGAGCTCGATTCGCGCGGCATTCACCCGATTCAGCCCGCCTACGCGCTCGCCGTTCCCTTCGTCTGGCCGAAGGAGGTGGAAGCGTGAATTTTCGCGGCGTGGTTATCAGCGTAGGAGGTAGCGCAGAGCCCGTCCTCAAGAGCTTGCAGCATCATCAGCCGGAAGCTGTGCTCTTTTTCGTCTCGTCGGATTCGCGAAGCGAAGTCGAAGAAAAAATTCTCCCTGCCCTGGATCGGGTTCTTCAGTACAGCTTCGCCGAAACGGAGAACCCAGGTGATCTCGCCGTCTGCTATGAGGCGCTCCGTAACAAAATCCCCGGGTGGCTCAGCGACCGGGCCTTGCAGCCGCAAGAGGTGCTGGTGGATATCACTGGCGGCACCAAGCCCATGAGCGCTGCTCTCGCCTTGGCCGGCGCCGAGCTCTTTTCGCAGTTTTCATATATCACAGGCAAAGAGCGCGATAAGGCCGGGCTGGGCACGGTGATTTCCGGCACGGAATTTGTGCTGTTCACCTCGAATCCGTGGGATAAGCTCGCCACGCGAGAGCGGGACCGGAGCAAGTGGCTCTTCTCCGAATCCCACGCCGGCGCGGCCTCTCGCATCCTGTTGCAGGCCGCCGATAAGTGCAGTCCAAGCCTTCGCGAGCGTCTCCGCACCCTCGGAGATCTTGCGCGGTTGTTTGCGGAATCCGACCTCTTCCGCTTCGATAATCTCCAGAATGAGTTCAACAGGATTAAGCCCAAACTCGAGCTGATCTTCTCAGAGGATTTCAGCGCATTTGAGAGACTCCGGGCGCTAGCCATGCATTGGAGCGAAGTCCAGCAGGAAAAAAACCTGAAGGGTAAGCAGGTCTCGGCAACGCTCCTCGAGCTCCTGGCTAACGCGGAGCGGCGGGCGAAGCAGGGGCGCTACGACGATGCCATCGCCCGTCTTTACCGCGCGGCGGAGCTTTTCGTTCAGGGCGAACTTAATCGAGCTTTCCAGGCGCATCTGGGAAAGGTGAAGCTCGAAAACGTGCCTTCGGAGCATCGGGAAGAGTGTCAGCGCCGTTTCAAGAGCATTCGCGGTCAGGAAGACGTCTGCCTGTTGGGAATCGAGACGGGGTTTGAGGCGCTGCGCTTCAGCCCGCACCCGGAGCAGCACGAAATTGCTGGCCGCTATGACAAGCTGAAGAACCATTTACAGAAGCGGAACGGGTCGATCCTTGCCCACGGCCTTCGGCCCGCCAGCCAGGAGGATTTTGAGTGGCTATGGCAGTCTCTGCTGCCGATTGTGGGTGTGGCTGACGACACGGTTCCCCGCTGGCCGAAACTGGATTTTTAACTTCGTGGCGCATGAGATCGCACGCGCCTCTTCCAGCGCGAGCGCTCCGGTGATGAAGGATTGCCGGGCGCCGCTCGCGCGGTGCTAACGCCTGTGAATGGAAGGGGTTTATCCGAAGAACAGAGTTGTGGTATGAGATGCCGCGGTTGCGATGGTATAATAGCTCGCAAACTGGCGGCCAGGTCTTTGAAAACTAAGAGGTTAGAGAGGCGCTATTTCCGCGATCATCAGATCGCGGCCCCATTGAAGCACGATGTCTGTAACATCTAGGTACTCTGCGCCTGGATTTCCGCGATCATCAGATCGCGGCCCCATTGAAGCTTCGGCAGAAGGACTCAGCATACTCGCGCGCGGCGGTATTTCCGCGATCATCAGATCGCGGCCCCATTGAAGCAGTTCCAGGAGCTTGCCTTTCAGCGTCAGGTCCTCGCATTTCCGCGATCATCAGATCGCGGCCCCATTGAAGCAATCAAGACTGCGTGATCCGAACGCGTTCGCAGGCGCATTTCCGCGATCATCAGATCGCGGCCCCATTGAAGCTTGGGCTTCTGTTCTCGGTATTTGCGGCTGGGAAGCGCCATTTCCGCGATCATCAGATCGCGGCCCCATTGAAGCAGCCATTTTCTTGTTTCCGGGACTCCCACAGCGCTACATTTCCGCGATCATCAGATCGCGGCCCCATTGAAGCGCCCACCAGGTCTGAAC